>NZ_JBBKBA010000001.1:2500000-2769463 GCF_038404985.1 Ferrovibrio sp. MS7 | reverse complement strand
CAGGAACACCACCAGCGACGGCACGCCAACCTGGCGGGCCAGCAGGATGTGCTCGCGGGTCTGCGGCATCGGGCCGTCGGAAGCCGACACGACCAGGATCGCGCCGTCCATCTGCGCCGCGCCGGTGATCATGTTCTTCACATAGTCAGCGTGGCCGGGGCAATCAACGTGCGCATAGTGGCGGTTCGGCGTCTCATACTCGACATGGCTCGTCGAGATCGTGATGCCGCGCGCCTTCTCTTCCGGCGCCTTGTCGATCTGGTCATACGCCGTAAACGTCGCGCCGCCAGCTTCCGCCAGAACCTTCGTGATCGCCGCAGTCAGAGACGTCTTGCCGTGGTCAACGTGACCAATCGTCCCGATATTGCAATGCGGCTTGTTGCGCTCAAATTTTGCCTTGCCCATGGCTACTTTCTCCGCTCAATACAAGTTGTTCTTCGATGCCGTTCGGTGTCTTAGCCGGCCATCTTGGCGACGACTTCGTCAGACACGTTCTGCGGCACCTGCGCATAGTGGTCGAAGGTCATCGTGTAGGTGGCGCGACCCTGGGTCATGGAACGCAGGTTGTTCACATAACCAAACATGTTGGCCAGCGGCACCATGGCGTTGATGACCTGCGCGTTGCCGCGCTGCTCAGTGCCCGTCAGCTGACCGCGGCGGGACGAAAGGTCGCCCATCACGTCACCGACGAAATCTTCCGGGGTCACCACTTCCACACGCATGATCGGCTCAAGCAGCTTCGCACCGGCCTTGGGGGCCACTTCGCGGAACGCCGCACGGGCGGCGATTTCGAAGGCGAGCGCCGAGGAGTCGACGTCGTGGTAGGCACCGTCATACAGGGTGCACTTGAAGTCGATCACCGGGAAGCCGGCAAGCACGCCGCTCTCGGCGACCTGCTTGATGCCCTTTTCCACGGCCGGAATGTATTCCTTCGGCACGTTGCCGCCGACGACCGCGTTGACGAACTGAATGCCAGTGCCCGGCTCCTGGGCCTCGAACTTCAGCTTGACGCGGGCGAACTGGCCCGAACCACCGGACTGCTTCTTGTGGGTGTAGTCGATGTCGGCGTTCTTGGTCAGGGTCTCACGGTAGGCCACCTGCGGGGCGCCCACGTTGGCCTCGACCTTGAACTCGCGCTTCATGCGGTCGACCAGGATTTCGAGGTGGAGTTCGCCCATGCCCTTGATCACGGTCTGGCCGCTCTCATGGTCAACCGACACGCGGAAGGACGGATCCTCGGCGGCCAGGCGGTTCAGGGCGATGCCCATCTTTTCCTGGTCGTTCTTGGTCTTCGGCTCGACAGCCACCTCGATAACCGGCTCCGGGAACTCCATGCGCTCAAGCACGATGGGGTTCAGCGGGTCGCACAGCGTATCGCCGGTGGTGGTGTTCTTCAGGCCGGCCAGCGCGACGATGTCGCCGGCGCGGGCTTCCTTGATTTCCTCGCGGGTATTCGCATGCATCTGCAGCATGCGGCCGATACGCTCGCGGTTTTCCTTGACGGTGTTCAGCACGCCCTGGCCGGCTTCGAGCACGCCCGAGTAGATGCGCACAAAGGTCAGCGAGCCGACAAACGGGTCGTTCATGATCTTGAACGCCAGGCCGGAGAACGGCTCTTCGTCCGAGGTCTTGCGCACCAGTTCCTGGTCGGTGCCGGGCTTCACGCCCTTCACGCCTTCCACGTCCACCGGCGACGGCAGGTAGTCGACAATGGCGTCGAGCAGCGGCTGCACGCCCTTGTTCTTGAACGCCGAGCCGCACAGCACCGGCACGAACTTGTAGCCGATGGTGCCCTTGCGGATGCAGGCGGTCAGGGTCTTCTCATCCGGCTCGTTGCCTTCAAGATAGGCTTCCAGCGCGGCATCGTCGGCCTCGACGGCCATCTCGATCATCTTGGTGCGATACTCGGCCGCCTGTTCCTTCATGTCGGCCGGGATCTCATCATAGTAGAACTCGGCGCCGAGGCTCTCGTCCTTCCAGATGATGGCGCGATTGCGCACCAGGTCGACCACGCCCTTGAAGTCGGCTTCCAGGCCGATCGGCAGGGTCAGCACCAGCGGCTTCGCGCCCAGGCGATCGACGATCATGTCGACGCAGCGGAAGAAGTTGGCACCCATGCGGTCCATCTTGTTGGCGAAGCACATGCGCGGCACGCCGTACTTGTCAGCCTGGCGCCACACGGTCTCGGACTGCGGCTCGACGCCGGCAACGCCGTCGAACAGGCAGACCGCGCCATCGAGCACGCGCAGCGAACGCTCGACTTCAATGGTGAAGTCGACGTGGCCAGGGGTGTCGATGATGTTGATGCGATGGTTGTTCCAGAAGCACGTGGTGGCAGCCGAGGTGATCGTGATGCCACGCTCCTGCTCCTGCTCCATCCAATCCATGGTGGCGGCGCCATCATGGACTTCGCCGATCTTATGCGAACGGCCGGTGTAATACAGGATGCGCTCGGTGCAGGTAGTCTTACCGGCATCGATGTGAGCCATGATGCCGATATTGCGGTAGCGCTCGTAAGGGGTAGTGCGAGGCATGACGAACTCCGGGAGTGCTCTGGCTTACCAGCGGTAATGCGAGAAGGCCTTGTTGGCCTCCGCCATGCGATGGGTGTCTTCGCGCTTCTTAACCGCGCCGCCGCGGCCGTTGGCGGCATCGAGCAGCTCGGTCGACAGGCGGTCGATCATGGTGTTTTCGGAACGGGCGCGGGCCGAGGAGATCAGCCAGCGGATTGCCAGCGCCTGGCCGCGATCCGAACGCACTTCAACCGGCACCTGGTAGGTGGCACCGCCGACGCGACGCGAGCGCACTTCGATCTGCGGGCGCACGTTGTTCAGCGCATCATGGAACATCTTGACCGGGTCATTGCCGGTCTTGCCCTTGATGCGATCGAACGCACCATAGAGGATCTGCTCGGCAGCCGACTTCTTGCCGGCATACATCAGCATGTTCATGAACTTGGTAACGACGAGGTCGCCGAACTTCGGGTCCGGCAGAACTTCGCGCTTAACGGCGGCGTGGCGACGCGACATCGTAGATCTCCTACAGCCTTACTTCGGACGCTTGGCGCCGTACTTCGAACGGCGCTGCTTGCGGTCCTTGACGCCCTGCGTGTCGAGCACGCCGCGGACGATGTGATAGCGGACACCGGGAAGGTCCTTGACGCGGCCGCCGCGGATCAGCACCACGGAGTGCTCCTGCAGGTTATGGCCTTCACCCGGAATGTAGCTCGAGACTTCGAAGCCGTTGGTCAGGCGCACGCGCGCCACCTTGCGAAGCGCCGAGTTCGGCTTCTTCGGCGTGGTGGTGTACACGCGGGTGCAAACACCGCGACGCTGCGGGCATTCCTGCAGCGCCGGAACCTTGTCACGCGCCGGATTCGGCTTGCGCGGCTTGCGGATGAGCTGGTTGATCGTCGGCATACGAGTCGAAACCCCGTAGTTAGTTCAACACACAAAATGCATCGAGGCGGCCCGCCCGCTTGCGCCGGCAAACCGCCCAGTTTCTCGCTCCAGACCCATGCTCGCAGCTTGCGCCACGGATAGGGGTCAGTATGTCCATCTTGCGAAGGCCCGGCCTCGACGTGAGCGAACGGAAGCCAAAACCCTTTTCGACAAGTGTGTCTGAGTCTCGAAAAACCCACTACCACCGTCGAATCGCGGGCCGGACAATACTGTCCGCCCCCTGCCCCGTCAAGCACCATTTCACAGCTTGTTCAGAATCATGCAAAAGGCCTGAAATGGCAGCACTTCTGCCCTTTCACCGGACGCTCGGACGGCGCCTGAATAGACCGGCCCGGCAGCAAATACCAGCGACTCCGGGACTCTGGCCGAGATGATCCTCGAGCATGGCGGGGGCAGTGCAACATCGGCAGCCAAGAGGCCTGCAGCCCGGCATCAGCGGTGCCGGCGGCAAGTTCGCCAAAAGCATCACTTCAATTTATCTTTATCTATATAAATCAGTAAATTAAATTCTATATATGAACTTATTGAGGAGAATAGCGCCAAATTCCACAAATTATGCGCTCCGCGCAACATGCTGGCGCGGCCCCGTCCGTACACGCAGTTTTACAAAGATTTCATGCCCGGGAGCAGCGCTCTGGTTAATCAACAAGAACACTATATATAGCGGATAATATATTGATTTATATTGATTTAATTAAATAGAATGCCGGCGCGTTATACCTTCGGCAAAAACCCGCCAGAGGGGCTTTTCACTTTTACCCCGCCCGTCCTATACTTAAAGCGTAGGAAAACTAAACGAAATTCTCAATCCATAGCCTTAGGAGTACCCGTCGATGAGCAAAGCCGGCAGCAAACCTGTCACGCTTAACGATCCTAATACCGGCAAGACCATTACCCTGCCCGTTCTGGATGGTGCCGAAGGCCCGTCCGTCATCGACATCCGAAAGCTTTACGCCGAATCCGGCTATTTCACCTACGATCCGGGTTTCACCTCCACCGCCAGCACTGAAAGCAAGATCACCTACATCGACGGTGATGAAGGCATCCTGCGCTATCGCGGCTACGACATCGCCGACCTGGCCGAGAAGTCCACCTTCCTGGAAACCTGCTATCTGCTGCTGAACGGCGACCTGCCGAACGCCGCGCAGAAGGAAGATTTCGAGAAGTCGATCACCATGCACACCATGCTGCATGAGCAGATCCACTTCCTTTTCCGCGGTTTCCGCCGCGACGCCCATCCGATGGCCGTGATGTGCGGCGTGGTCGGCGCGCTGTCCGCCTTCTACCACGATGCCACGGATTACGATGATCCGAAGCAGCGCATGATCGCGCAGCATCGCCTGATCGCGAAGATGCCGACCATTGCGGCGATGGCCTACAAGTATTCCATCGGCCAGCCGTTCATGTATCCGCGCAACGATCTCGGCTATGCTGAGAACTTCCTGCAGATGACCTTCGGCGTCCCCGCCGAACCCTACAAGATGAGCCCGATCCTGGCCCGCGCCATGGACCGCATCTTCATCCTGCATGCCGACCACGAGCAGAATGCCTCGACCTCAACCGTCCGCCTGGCCGGTTCCTCGGGCGCCAACCCGTTTGCCTGTATTGCAGCCGGCATCGCCTGCCTCTGGGGCCCCGCCCATGGCGGCGCCAACGAAGCCGTGCTGAAGATGCTGGAAGAGATCGGCTCGGTCGACAAGGTCGGCGAGGCGGTGAAGAAGGCCAAGGACAAGAATTCCGGCTTCCGCCTGATGGGCTTCGGCCATCGCGTGTACAAGAACTACGATCCGCGCGCCAAGGTGATGCGCCAGACCTGCTACGAGGTGCTGGACGAACTGGGCGTGAAGGACGAGCCGCTGCTCAAGATGGCGATGGAACTCGAGCGCATCGCGCTGGAAGACGATTACTTCGTCTCCAAGAAGCTCTACCCGAATGTGGACTTCTACTCGGGCATCATCCTGCGCGCGATGGGCTTCCCCACCGCGATGTTCACCGCCCTGTTCGCGCTGGCGCGTACGGTTGGCTGGATCGCCCAGTGGAATGAGATGATCGAGGACCCGGCGCAGAAGATCGGCCGCCCGCGCCAGCTCTTTACCGGTTCCACCGCCCGCCCCTATGTTCCGGTTGCCAAGCGGGGCTGATGCTGTAAAAAGAATGCGCGTATCCGGGAATCGCGCCGGGGCCTCTGAAAACGGGGCCCCGGCAGCGACAGAGTAAACAGAGCGCAAGTCTATAAGAATTCAGTCAAGGCGCCCAATTCCAGGGAGGAGGCAGCCAATGGCAGGACTAGTCAAACGCAAGGGTAATAGCAGCCAGCCGCCGACCGGCCAGGCGACGACCGGCTATGGCTGGCAGCGTCCCGGCTTCATCAGCCTGCCGCTCGCTGCCAACGACAACCAGCTCACCGCTGCCCGCCTGCTGCGCCAGCCGCGTTTCTGGGTCTGGACCGTGATGGTGCTTATCACTGCCGCCTATATCGCCACCCGCGTCTGACGCGGAGGTTCATATCAACAAAAAAAGGCCCGGTTCATACCGGGCCTTTTTGTTTTCTAGAGCCTTCAGGCGGCGCGCTCGATCAGCTCGATCTTGTAGCCGTCCGGGTCTTCCAGGAAGGCAATGACGCTGCCGCCATGCTTCATCGGGCCGGGCGGCCGGGTGATCTTCACGCCATTGGCAGCGAGCTTCTCGCACAGGCCATAGATATCGGGCACGCCAAAGGCGATATGGCCATAGCCGCTGCCGATGCTGTAAGGCTCCTTCTGGCCCCAGTTATGCGTCAGTTCGATCACCGCCTGCGCATCCTCGTTGCCATAGCCGACAAAGGCCAGGGTGAATTCGCCGGTCGGATAATCCTTCTTGCGCAGCAACTGCATGCCCATCTTGTTGACATAGAAGTCGAGCGACTTCTCCAGGTCGAAGACGCGCAGCATGGTGTGCAGCAGGCGGAAAGGCGTGTCGGTCATGGGGCTACTCCTTGAACGTCGGCGCGTGCTTCAGCGCATTACTGAGGGGCATTTAAAAGCCTGCGGCCGCCGGCAGCAACCTTCAGCACGGCTTGGGCGGCGCGCTCGCTCGGGCGCGGCGATTGGCCAGTGCCAAGTTGCATCGCCACGCGGCGGCAGGCATCCAACTGCATCTGGCGCACCGCGGGGTCTTCGGCAAGCTGCGCCAGGGCAGCGGCGAGCAGGTCCGGCTTGCAGCGCTCCTGCAGGAATTCCGGCATCACTTCGCGGCCTTCCAGAATGTTCACCAGACCGGCATGCGGCACCCGCACCAGCCGGCGCACGATGGCAGCCGTGATGCGGTTGACGCGATAGGCCAGCACGGTGGGCGTATCGGCAAGGCCGAGTTCCAAGGTGGCGGTGCCGGAAGCAGCCAAGGCGAGATCAGCGGCGAGCATCGCCTGATAGCGCTCGGCCGGTGCTGACACCACCTGTGCCGGCAACGCCAGGTTCGGCAAGGTGTTCAGCACCATGGATGCCACATTCGGCACTGTCGGGATCACCACCCGCATGCGCGGCTGACGCTCGGCAAGCTTGGCGATGGCGGCCGAGAAAACCGGCAGCAATTTCGCCACCTCGCCACGCCGGCTGCCCGGCAGCATCGCCAGCAGCGGCGCATCGGCGGGAATATTGTACCGCTGGCGGAAGCTCCGCCCCTCCTCCGCTTCGCGCGCCGCCTGGGCGCGCGCCGTGGCAATCGTCTCCACCGCCGGATGCCCGATGAAAGTGGTGGCCAATCCTTCGCGCTCGAAATACGGCGGCTCGAAGGGCAGCAAAGCCAGCAGGTGATCGACCAGCGCGGCAAGCTTCCTGGCCCGGCCCGGACGCCAGGCCCACACGGTCGGCGCCACGTAATGCACAATGGGGAACGACCGGCCCTCGAGACGTTTCGCCAGGCGATGCGTGAAACCCGGACTGTCGATGGTCACCAGCACATCCGGCGGATCGGCGCGCAGCACGGCGGCAAGCTGATTGAGCCGGCGCAGAATCTGCCGCGCGCGCGGCAGCACTTCCACCAAACCCATCACCGCCAGTTCGTCGATCGGGAACAGGCTCGGGAAACCCTCCGCCATCATGCGTTCGCCGCCGAGGCCGCTGAAACGGATCGGATCGGTGCTGCTGGCGCGCAGGGCGCGAATCAGGCCTTCGCCCAATGCATCGCCTGAAGGCTCGCCCGCAACAATGGCGATATGCAACTCAGCCATCGCGGAATCCAATCAGGTAAAGTCCGGCAGCATCAGCGGCAGAGATGGTGGCACGACGGTCGACAATCAAGGCCGAACCGGCTTCCACGGCAATGCCGCGCAGGCCGGCGCGCTTTGCATTGGCCACCGTATCGGTGCCGATGGTCGGCAGGTCGACACGCCGCTCCTGCCCCGGCTTCAGGCATTTCACCAGCACGCCACCACGCGCCTTGGGTTCCGCTGCCATGCGCAGCAGCAAGGCATCGGTGCCGTTCTGATCTTCAAGCCCGACTGCTTCGCCCAATGCCGCCACAACGGCCTGGCCCTTGTCATCGGCACCCAGCTTGCG
Source organism: Ferrovibrio sp. MS7 (assembly GCF_038404985.1). NCBI lineage: Bacteria > Pseudomonadati > Pseudomonadota > Alphaproteobacteria > Rhodospirillales > Rhodospirillaceae > Ferrovibrio > Ferrovibrio plantarum. Next base: position 2,761,467 of record NZ_JBBKBA010000001.1, on the reverse strand, counting down.
CGCTGCAGCAATACCGGCGCGGATATCGCGCCAATCATCCTCGCTCGGTACAACCGCACCCAACTGTCCTGCGGGCGCCAGCAAACCGGCGACAACTTCATCGACCCCGACCAGGCGGAAGCCTTCCGCCTCGAAAGTCTCGACGACAACACGCAGCACGGCATCGTCGCCCTGCAGGCCAGCCTTGATGAAACGCGGCAGCAGCTTGGCACCGCGCCAGTCCGGCAGCAATTTGGAGAAATCAGGCCGCGTGACATGGCCGCAGACCGTCACCTCGGCAACGCCTTGCGCCTTCAGCCCGTCGAACAGCTTGCCGACCTGCGTCATGTCAAACCAGGCATGATCAGAACCGGTAACGGTTTCAGCATCGCAGAAGCCATTCAGGGCTGCGATGAACACGGCGCGGTCGCTGTCACGGCAGGCCTCACGGACCAGCAGCGGCACGCGGCCGCCGCCGGCGATCAGGCCCAATTTAGGCTTTGGTCCCATCGGGCAGCGGCAGGCAGATGCCGCGCGAGGATGCATTGCGGGTGAAGTCGACGACTTCCTGCACCAGGCCGACAGCGGTGAAAAGCTGCGCAACATCCTCGATGCGTTCGGCCAGCGTGCCCTCGTCGGCAAACAGCATGCGATAGGCGGCACGCAGCTTGTGAATCTCTTCGCGCTCGAAACCACGGCGCTTGAGGCCGACCAGGTTGAGGCCCGAAAGATGCGCGCGGTTGCCGATCACCATGCCATAGGGAATCACATCCTGCTCAACGCCGGACATGCCGCCGATCATGGCATGCTTGCCGATGCGGCAGAACTGGTGCACCGCCGCGAGACCGCCGACGAAAGCGAAATCACCGACCACGATATGGCCGGCCAGGGTGGCGTTGTTCGCCATGATCACATGGTTTCCAAGATGGCAGTCATGCGCCACATGCACGCCAGCCATCAGCAGGCAATTGTCGCCAACACTGGTCAGCATGCCGCCGCCTTCGGTGCCGGGATTGAGCGTCACGCCTTCGCGGATCTGATTATTCTTGCCGATGGTGAGCTTGGACGGCTCGCCATGATACTTCAGATCCTGCGGCTGGTGGCCGATGGAAGCGAAGGGGAAGATGCGTGTGCCGGCATCGATGGTAGTGATGCCCGCCACGGCAACATGGCTGATCAGTTCCACGCCATCGCCGAGTTCGACCTGGGCGCCGACAGTGCAGAACGGTCCGATCTTCACGCCGGCGCCAAGCTTGGCGCCGGGTTCGACCACAGAGGAAGGATGAATCTGGGTCATCACTTGTCCATGATCATGGCCGAGAACACCGCCTCTGCGGTGAGCTTGCCATCCACTTTGGCTTCGCCGCGGAATTTCCACACTGGGCCGCGCTGCTTGAGGCAGGTGACATGAATATGCATCTGGTCGCCCGGCCCCACCGGCTTGCGGAAGCGCGCCTCATCGATGGTCATGAAATAGACCAGCTTGCCTTCCGACTCCTTGCCCAGCGAATGCACCACCAGGATGGCAGCGGTCTGCGCCATGCTTTCCACAATCATCACGCCCGGCATCACCGGCTGGGTCGGGAAGTGGCCGGTAAAATACGGTTCATTGATGGTGACATTCTTGATGCCGATGGCGCTCTCGCGCGGCTTCATCTCCACCACTTTGTCGACCAGCAGCATCGGATAGCGATGCGGAATCATCTCCATGATGCGCAGGATATCGACACTGGTCATGGCGGTGGCCGCCGGGGTCTCACTCATTGTCCTTGCCTCTCTCCTTCGCCAGGCGGCGCAATGTTGCCACCTCGCGGAAAAACTCCCTGGCCGGACTAGCCGGCGAACCAGCAAAAGATGCACCAGGCGGAATATCGGTCATCACACCAGCCTGGGCAGCCACGCGCGCTCCGGCGCCAATCTTGAGATGACCGGCCACGCCACCCTGCGCCGCCAAAATCGCGAAATCGCCAAGCTGCGACGACCCCGCAATACCGGCCTGGGCAATGATGATGCAGCCGCGACCGAGGGTCACGTTGTGCCCGATTTGCACCAGATTATCAATCCAGCAGCCAGGGCCGATCACCGTATCCGGGCCGGCACCACGGTCTATGCAGGTATTGGCACCGATATCGCAGTCATCGCCAATCAGTACACGGCCTAGCTGTGGCACCTTCACATGGCCTGAAGGATGCGGCGCGAAACCGAAACCATCCTGGCCGATACGGGCGCCGACATGCAGCGTGACACGGTTGCCGACCAAACAGTGGCTGAGCGTCACCAGCGCGCCAATGCGGCATTGTTCGCCAAGCACGACGCCACGGCCGACCACGCTGCCGGCACCGATGCTGCTGCCGGCGCCGATCTCGGCTCCGGCTTCCACCACCACGCGCGGTCCAATCGCCACGCCCGCACCGATCTTGGCCGACGGATCAACCACCGCGCTGGAGTCGATGCCGGGAACGGGTGCCGGCTGCGGATAGAAAAGCTGTGCCGCGCGGGCATAGCCGTGATACGGCGTTGGCGTCAGCAGCAGGGCTACGCTGGCCGGCGCCTTGTCGGCATGCTTTTCGGCCACGATGCAGGCCGCTGCCTTGGTCGCGGCAAAAGCCGGGACATATTTCGGATTGTCGAGGAAGGTTAGCTGGCCAGGACCGGCCTGGTCCAAGGCGGCCAGGTCACTGATCATGACCCCGGCCTGGGCCGGGTCGGTCAGCTTCGCCCCTATACGCTCGGCGATGGTGCCGAGGCTAAACGGGCCGGCCCTGTCGAAGAAGCGCGGATCAGCCATGCCCCGCGCAGCCCGTTACGGGTTGCCGGGAAGCGTCACCTTCACCGAGGGCAGACGCTGGTCGAGACGCTTCAGCACCTCGTTGGTGATCTCAAACTGATCGGTCACTGGCATCTGAAGCTGGGCCCGATCAATCACCATGTTGAAGCCGCGCTCGGCGCTGAGCTGCTTCATGATATTGACCACTTCCTGCGTCACCTGATCGCGCACGCCGGCCAGCATCCTGTCCAGCGACTGCGAGCGCTCCTGGATACGCTTCTGCAGGTCAATCACCTTGGCCTGAAACGCCTGACGGCGTTGCTCGAACACTTCCGGGGTCAGAACAGCGCGCTGGCGAGCCAGTTCCTGATCTTCCTGACGCAGCTTCTCTTCTTCCTTCACGATCTCGGACTGGAAGTTGAAGCGGAACTGCTCAAGCTGCTGGCGAGCGGCCTTGAGTGCCTGGGCATCGCGGTTGATCCGCTGCGCGTCAATCACGGCAATCACCGCCGGCGGAATCTTGGCGGCCTGCGCCAAGGCAACACCCGGCAGCACCATCGCAGCAGCGGCAATGCAAAGAGCGAGGAAACGGCTAAGGCGAAGCATTGGACTAGACCTTGTTAGCTGAGGCTCTCTAGAAACGAGAGCCGAAGTTGACACGGAAGATTTCCTTCTCGTCGAAATCCTCCTTGATCAGCGGAATGCCGATATCAAGGCGGATCAGACCAAAGGGAGACTTCCACGATACACCCGTACCAACCGAAAGACGCAGGCTATTCACATCGCGCACGTCAGCGCCGGATTCATTGGAATGCCATGCAGAACCAGCATCGGTGAACAGGCGCCCCTTGATGCCGAAATCGTTCGGCAGGCCAAGCGGGAACGTGAGTTCGGCAGTACCAATGTAATAATACTGCGCACCGATCGCCTTATTGTTCACAACTTCGCGCGGGCCAACACCACCGGTGGCAAACCCACGGAAGGTATCACCGCCGATGAAGTAGCGGTTCGGCAAGCGCAAACGCTCATCGAAGGCATGAACCAAGCCGGTTTCACCGGAGACCGAGAACACCACATCGTCGGAAACGCTGAAGTAATGCCCGCCCTGCAAGGTATTGCGGAAGAAGCGTTCAGAACCACCAAACCCGGCGAGTTCCTGGCTCAACTTGACAATGTAACCCTTGGTCGGCTCAATCTTGTCATCGCGACGGTCATAGACCAGTGCGTTGCCAATCGAGGAAGTCGTGTAGCTGCCCTCTTCGGCCTTGATGAACCGCGACTGCGTCGAATCGACATCGTCGATCTCATCCAGGCGCAAGCGGTAGAATACCTGATTATCCAGGTATTCCGTGATCGGGAACGCGGCACGAACGGTACCGCTGGTGGTGGTCTGGGTGAAACCGCTACGGCGCACGAGGTCGGTGCGGCGACGCAACAGATCGAAACCGGCAGCGAGTTCGCGGTCGAGGAAGTATGGTTCGGTGAAGCCGAGATCAATCTGCTGGCGGCGGGTAGAAAGGCTGAAACCAAGACGCAGATCCTGGCCACGGCCAAGCAGGTTGCGCTCGCGAATCGAAACGTCGCCGATAACCGCTTCCGCCGTCGAGTAGCCGACACCGAAGGACAATTCGCCCGTCGAGCGTTCCTGCACTTCAGCCGTGAGGATCACCTTGTCGGGCGCGCTGCCCTTGCTCTCGCTGATCTCGGCCTTGTCGAAGAAGTTCAGGGCGCGGACGCGGGTGCGGGTGCGGCGCAGCTTGGCCGAGTTAAAGGCGTCGCCTTCCACCAGGCGGAATTCCCGTCGGATCACCTTGTCGAGCGTGCGCACATTGCCAACCACGTCGATGCGCTCGACATAGACCCGCGGGCTCTCGCCGATCACGAAGGTGACGTCGATGCTGCGCTTCTCGCGGTTTTTCTGCACCTCAGGACGGACATCGACGAAGGCATAGCCAAGACGGCCAAGCTCGCTGGTCAGCGTCTGTACATTCTTTTCGACCAGATCGGCATTATACCAGTCGCCGCTGGTCATCTCGATCAGCTTACGCAGGTTCTGCGGGTCGACATTCTTCAATTCGCTGGTCAGGTCGATCTTGCCGACTTTGTAGCGATCACCTTCATCCAAAGTGAAGGTGATGAAGAAATTCTCGCGGTTCGGCGACAGTTCCGCCACCGCATTGGTGACACGGAAATCGGCGAAACCCTTGCTAAGGTAATATTTGCGCAGCTTCTCGCGGTCGAAAGTGACGCGGTCTGGATCGTAATTGTCGTCAGACGAGAGGAAACGCCACCAGACCGATTCCTTGGTCTGGATGGTTTCGCGCAAGCGACTGTCGCTGAAAGCACGGTTGCCGATGAAACGGATGCGGCTGATCGTGGTGACCGGGCCTTCACTGATCTCGAACACCAGATCGACGCGGTTCTGCGGTAGCTGGATCACCTTCGGCTCGACCGTGGCGGCAAAGCGGCCCGATCGGCGATAGATCTGCTGGATACGCTGGGTGTCAGCCTGCACTTTGGCGCGGGTATAGACTTGGCGCGCCTTGAGCGTCAGTTCCTTGTTGAGCTGATCGTCGTTCATGCGACGATTGCCCTCGAAAACCACCCGGTTGATCACCGGGTTTTCTGTCACGCGCACGATCAGCGTGGCACCCTGCATGCGCAGGTTCACATCGGAGAACAGGCCGGTGGCAAACAGGGCCTTGAGCGAACGGTCGGCCTGCTCCTCGGTGAAGGCCTCACCCGGCTGGGCTGTGAGGTAGCTCTGGATCGTCGAGGCTTCGATGCGCTGGTTACCCTCGACCACCACATCGCGCATGATCAGCGACGGAGCCTGGATCGGGCCGGCCAATCCTGGCTGGGGCGGGCGCTGCTGCGCGTGGGCGAAGCCGGTCACCGCCAAGGCGAGAGCAACGGCGATTGCCGGCAAAAGGCGCCCACGGGCTGCCTTGCTAAGGCAATTCCTGGCCATGTTAACCCCCGCCTCCATCGCTCGCTCTGGCCGTTTCCACATACCCGTTTTCAGGAAAAAAGCCCAGCGATGAAATTAAAAACCGGCAGGCGATTCAAATCGTTCCAGGTGGCGAACAGGAACAGCGACAGCACCAGGGCGAAGCCGACCCGGAAACCATACTCCTGCGCCCGTTCGCCCAGCGGGCGGCCGCGCACGGCTTCCACGGCGTAGAACAGCAGATGGCCGCCATCCAGCATCGGCACCGGGAACAGGTTGATCAGGCCGATGGCGACCGACAGGGTGGCCATCAGCGACACCAGGGCCAACCAGCCGCTCTTGGCGATATCACCCGACATCTTGGCGATACCGAGCGGGCCGGAAAGCTGGTCGCCCGATTCCTTGCCTTTGATGATGCGGCCGAGATAGGTGAAGGTGGTGTTGATCTCGGTGCCGATCTGGCGCACCGCCTGCACAATCGCCATGGCCGGGCCGTGACGAACGAATTCCATGGCGCCAGCGGACTGGATGCCGACCTGGCCAAGCTTCTGGGTACCGCCAAAGCCATCCGGCACATCGACGCGGCGCGGCACCAGGGTCAGGGTGATCTCGGCGCCATCGCGCAGCACAGCCAGGCGGATCGGCGTTTCGGCGCGCAGCGCGACATAGGTCCGCAGTTCCTCGAACCGCTGCACCGGGCTGCCATCGACCGTGACGATGCGGTCGCCGGGCTTGAGGCCGCCGGCCTCCGCCGCACTGCCAGCCACCACGCCGCCGATCACCGGCGGGGTGTAGGGCTGGCCGACCAGGCTGAACAGGCCGGTATAGATCACGATGGCGAACAGGAAATTGGCCACCGGTCCGGCCGCGACGATGGCGGCGCGCTGCGGCAGGCGCTTGTGGTGGAACGACACCGCGCGGTCAGCCGCGCTCATGGTGTCGACCGTCGCCTGATCGGTGCCGCTGGAGGTGGCATCGGCATCGCCGAAGAATTTCACATAGCCGCCAAGCGGCACGGCGGCGAATTTCCAGCGCGTGCCATGGCGGTCATTCCAGCCGAACAGCTCCGGGCCGAAGCCAATGGAAAACACCTCCACCCGCACGCCACAGCGCCGCGCCACCCAGAAATGGCCCAGCTCATGCACAAACACGATGATGGTCAGCACCACCACGAAGGGGATGATGTAGCCGGCCAGACCGAGAATGAAATCCATGCTGCCTAATGCCCTGCTCTGAACTCAAGCCTCGCCGCGCGGCCGCCGCGCCAGCTTATGCACATTGCCGACGCGGTCGTCGGTCAGCGGGTCGATCACCTGAAGCGCGTAGCGGCGCGCTGACTGATCCGCATCCCGCACGGCCTCCAGATCACCAAGCACCCTGCGGTTCACCCGGGCCAATGTCTGCTCGACAATCCGCGCAATATCCAGGAAGCCGATCCTGCCGCTCAAAAAAGCTTCCACCGCCACTTCGTTGGCAGCATTCAGGATAGTAGGCGCCGCCCCCCCGCTTTGCAAGGCTCGCCGTGCCAGATTGAGTGCCGGAAAGCGTGCGGAATCAGGGACTTCAAAGGTCAGTTTGGCTATGGCCGCAAGGTCCAGCCGGGCCGCTGGAGCCGCCATCCGCGACGGCCAGGCGAGCGTGAAGGCAATCGGCGTGCGCATGTCCGGCGTACCGAGCTGGGCCAGCACCGAGCCGTCCATATAGGCGACCAGGCTGTGCACCACGGATTGCGGATGGATCAGCACCTCGATCCGCTCTTCCGGCACCGGAAACAGGTAGCTTGCCTCGATCAGTTCCAGGCCCTTGTTCATCAGGGTGGCGGAATCGACCGAAATCTTCGCCCCCATGCTCCAAATCGGATGGGCGATCGCCTGCGCCGGGGTGGCTTCGCGCATTTCCGCCAGGCTGAGGGTGCGGAACGGCCCCCCGGATGCCGTCAGGATGATCCGGTCGACACTCTCCGGGGCTTTGAAATCAAAGACTTGGAAGATGGCGTTGTGCTCGGAATCGACCGGCAGGATGGTGGCGCCGCAGCGCTGCGCTTCGGCCATTACCAGTTCGCCGGCGCAGACCAGGGTTTCCTTGTTGGCGAGGGCGACCATGGCGCCTCGGCGCACCGCTGCCAGGGTCGGTTCCAGCCCGGCGGCACCGACAATCGCCGCCATCACCCAATCGGCCGGCCGGGTTGCCGCTTCCACCAGGGCCTGGCGACCGCCGGCGGCTTCGATGCCGCTGCCGGCCAGCCGGGCGCGCAATTCAGGCAGCAGCGTCTCGTCGCCGATCACCGCCAGCCGGGCATGCAGCAGCCGCGCCTGCTCGGCCAGCAAGGCAACATTGCCATTCGCCGTCAGCGCCTCGACGGTGAAACGTTCGGGCTCGCGCTGCAGCAGATCGACCGTGGAGCAGCCAACCGACCCGGTGGAACCCAGCACCGTGACACGCTTGGGCACCGTCATGACCAGAACCCCCGCCCCCAGAGCAGCAGGCCGAGCGCGACGAAAGGCGCCGCGAACAGCACTCCATCGAGCCGGTCGAGGGCACCGCCATGGCCGGGAATCAGCCCGCCGCTATCCTTCACGCCAAAGCGCCGCTTGATGCCGGACTCGAAGAAATCGCCGGCCTGCGCCACCACGGCAACGAGGGCCGCGAAAAATCCCAGCGCCTGGGCCGGCAGGCGCGGATCAAGGCTGGCAATGCCATAGCCGGCCAGGCCGGCACAGAGCATGCCGCCGAGCAGCCCGGCCCAGGTCTTGTTCGGGCTGATCGAGGGTATCAGTTTCGGCCCGCCGATGACGCGGCCGAAGGCATAGGCACCGGTATCGGTGGCCCAGACCACGCCCAGCACCCAGAACACAATCAGGCGGCCATGATCGGGCATGTCGCGCAGCCAGATCAGGCTGAGACAGGGCAGTCCGACATAGACAATGCCGCCGAAAGCCCAGGCGCGCCGCGCCGGCAGGGCCCAGACATAGGCCGCCGCGCCAAACAGCAGAATGATGAAGGAAGCCAGCCGCTGATCCACCCGCATCAGGGCAATCGCGGCCACCAGGCCAACACCGCCCAGCGCCAGCGCACGAGGGTCTACGCCAACCGGGCCGGGACCATCGGGCAGGCGCTGCCATTCGCGCAGCATCAGCACGGCCGCCAATGCCACCAAGCCGGCGAAAACCCATTTCCCGAACCACAATGCCGCCAGCGCCAGGGGCAGCATGACGGCAGCAGAAACGATGCGCTTGGCCAGGGCACTGCTGCCCTGGCTGGCGCCATGAGACGGCACTTCAGCCATCGCTGCCGCCAAAGCGGCGCTCGCGGCCATGGAATTCCGTGATGGCTGCCTTGAGATCGTCGGCGCCGAAATCCGGCCACAGCTTTTCGACGAACACGATCTCGCTGTAGGCGGCCTGCCAGATGAGGAAATTGCTCAGGCGCTGCTCGCCGCTGGTACGGATCACCAGGTCGGGATCAGGAATACCGGCGGTGTAGAGATTCTGCTCGATCAGCGCGCGGTCGATCTGCTCCGGCTTGATCTGGCCGGCGGCCACCGCGGCGGCGATACGTTGCGTCGCCCGCACAATCTCATCCTGGCCGCCATAGGACAGCGCCAGGACCAGGGTCAAGCGCTGATTATCCTGGGTGCGGGCCTCCGCCTCCTCGATCATCGGCACGATATCGGCAGCAAGCCGCGAGCGGTCGCCGATCATGCGGATGCGCACGCCGTTGCGGTGCAGTTCATCAAGCTCGCGGCGGATGAACAGCCGCAGCAGGTCCATCAAGCCGGCGACTTCCGCCGCCGGGCGCTTCCAGTTCTCGGTCGAGAAAGCGTAGAGCGTCAGGTATTCGATGCCGAAATCGCGGCTGGCGCGCACGATGTCGCGCACGGTATCGACGCCCTGGCGATGGCCCAGATTGCGCGGCAGGCCACGCGCCTTGGCCCAGCGGCCGTTGCCATCCATGATGATGGCAACGTGGCGCGGCGGTGGGTGGCCGCTGCCATGCGCCGCAAGCGACGCGATATCCTGGGCGGCCACAGCCATGATCAGACCTGCATGATCTCCTTGGACTTGGCCGCCAGCATCTCGTCGATCTTCTTGGTGGCCTCATCGGTCAGGCGCTGGATCTCTTCCTGCCACATCTTGGCATCGTCCTCGCCGATCTCGTGGTCCTTCTCCAGCTTCTTCAGGCTATCCATGCCATCGCGGCGCACGCCGCGCACCGCCACCTTGGCCTGTTCGGCATACTGGCCGGCCACCTTGCTCAGCTCCTTGCGGCGCTGCTCGTTCAGTTCCGGGATCGGGATACGGATCAGGGTGCCGTCGGCCTGCGGGTTGAGGCCAAGGCCGGAGGCGGCAATCGCCTTCTCCACCGCCTTCACGTTCGACTTGTCCCACACCGAGACGCTGATCATGCGCGGTTCCGGCACGCTGATGGTGCCGACCTGGTTGATCGGCATCGAGCTGCCATAGACATCCACCCGCACGGGGTCGAGCATGCTGGTCGAGGCACGGCCGGTACGCAGACCGGTATATTCCTGCTTCAGCACGTCGATCGCCTTGTTCATGCGCCGCTCGATATCGTCGATATCCGGTTCGGCCATGGCTCTCTCTCCTGTAATCCTGATGTATCTGCTAGCTGATCCGACGGGCCGGCTTGCCCCCGGCCTTTACTCGCCCTCAACCACGGTGCAGCGGCCCTCGCCTTTCAGCACTTTGGCGAAGCCACCCGGTTCGTGCAAGGAGAAGACCAGGATCGGAATCTTGTTCTCCCGCGCCACGCTGATGGCGGCGGCATCCATCACCTTAAGGTCCTTGGCCAGCACATCGTGGTAGCTGACCCGCTCGTAGCGCGTGGCGGCCGGGTTCTTCTTCGGGTCATCGGTATAGACGCCATCCACCTGGGTGCCCTTGAGCAGGGCGTCGCAGCCCATCTCGGCAGCGCGGAGCGCGGCGGCGGTATCGGTGGTGAAGAACGGGTTGCCGGTGCCGGCGGCAAAGATCACCACCCGGCCCTTTTCCAGGTGGCGGATGGCGCGGCGGCGGATATAGGGCTCACAGACGGTGTCCATCCGGATAGCCGACTGCACACGTGTGTCGACATTATGGCGCTCCAGCGCATGCTGCATCGCCAGGGCATTAATGGTGGTGGCCAGCATGCCCATATAGTCGGCGGAAGCGCGCTGCATGCCCTGGGTGGCCCCGGCGACACCGCGAAAGATATTGCCGCCGCCGATCACCAGGCAGACCTCGGCGCCGAGCGACTGCACCGACTTCACTTCCTTGGCGATACGGTCGACGGTCTCGAAATCGATGCCGTAAGGGGTCGGCCCCATCAACGCCTCGCCCGAACATTTCAGCAGGACGCGGCGGTATTTGAAGCTGGCGCTCATGGATGCCTCGGCTAGTGGCCCGGACGGGGGTGCCCGGTGGCGGAAAACGGGGTCGATTCCCGGCCCCCAACCTTATACGAACAAGGCCCGCGCTCCAATCCGGGCCCAGGCAGGTTCCTGGGCTGGACCGGGGCGCGGGCCCTGGAAATCAGGTCCCGATCGACCGGCTTAGCCGGCCATCTTGGCCACTTCGGCGGCGAAATCGTCCGCCTTCTTCTCGATGCCCTCGCCGAGCTGGAAGCGGGTGAAGGCAACCAGTTCGATCGGCGCGCCGGCTTCCTTGGCGGCCTTCTCGATGGCCTTGCTCACCTGGGTCTCGCCGTCGATCACGAAGGTCTGCTCCAGCAGCACCACTTCCTGGTAGAACTTGCGGATACGGCCCTCGACCATCTTGGCGATGATGTCAGCCGGCTTGCCCGAGGCGGCGGCCTGGTCGGACAGCACGGTACGCTCGCGCTCGACGGCGGCCGGATCCAGGTCCTTCACCGACAGCGACTGCGGGTTGGCGGCGGCAATATGCATGGCAAGCTGCTTGCCGATGCCTTCCAGCGCTTCGCGCTTGGCAGTCGACTTCAGCGCCACCAGCACGCCGAGCTTGCCGATGCCGTCGCCCAGCGCCGAGTGGACGTAGCCGATCACGGCGCCGCCATCGACGGTCAGGCGATTGACGCGACGCAGCGTCATGTTCTCGCCAATGGTGGCGATGGCGTTGGTGATCTCGTCCTTGACGTTGCGGCCCGAGCCCGGAAAGGCAGCGGCTTCAACGGCGGCCAGGTCGCCACCAGCGGCCAGGGCCACATTGGCGATGCCCGAGGCCAGAACCTGGAACTGCGGGTTGCGGGCGACGAAATCGGTCTCGGCATTCAGCTCGATCACCGCGCCGCTGTTATCCTTTATCGCCAGGGCAACCAGGCCTTCGGCGGCAACGCGGCCGGCCTTCTTGGCGGCAGCCGAGAGGCCCTTCTTGCGCAGCCAATCCACGGCGGCATCAACGTCGCCGGCATTCTCGGCCAGTGCCTTCTTGCAATCCATCATGCCCGCGCCGGTCTTCTCGCGCAGGTCCTTCACCAGGGCCGCAGTGATCTCAGCCATGTCGTCCTCTCAGTCTGGAAAGATGAAGGCGGCGCCCCCATGGGCGCCGCCTGAACGCATAAAATCAGGCCTGAAACCAGGCCTGACGCAATAATCAGGCTTGCGCAGCCACTTCGGCGCCGGCTTCGGCGACAACGGCAGCTTCCGGCACGATGTCGCTCGGCAGGTCCTCGGACTCGCCGAGATCGGCGCCGCTGGCGGCGAGATGCTCTTCGATGCCGCCGACGATGGCGAGCGAGAAGAGATCGCAATACAGGTTGATGGCGCGCAGCGCGTCGTCATTGCCCGGCACCGGATAGGTGATGCCCGACGGATCGGAGTTGCTGTCGAGCACGGCCACCACCGGGATGCCGAGCGTGCGGGCTTCGGCGATCGCGATGTCTTCCTTCACGGTGTCGATCACGATCATCACGGCCGGCAGGCCGCCCATGTCCTTGATGCCGCCCAGCGCGCGGTTAAGCTTGTCGCGCTCGCGGGTCAGGTTCAGGGTTTCCTTCTTGGTCAGGCCCTGCACATTGGCGTCGCCCGACAGCAGCTCTTCCAGCTCCTTTAGGCGCTTGATCGACTGCGAGATGGTCTTCCAGTTGGTCAGCATGCCGCCGAGCCAGCGATGGTTGACGTAGTACTGGCCGCACTTGGCGGCAGCCTCGGCAACGGCATCGGAAGCCTGGCGCTTGGTGCCGACGAACAGCACCTTGCCGCCGCCGGCGACGATGTCGCGCACGGCATGCAGCGCACGGTGCAGCAACGGCACGCTCTGCTGCAGGTCGATGATATGAATATTGTTACGGGCGCCGAAGAGATACGGCTTCATCTTCGGATTCCAGCGGTGGGTCTGGTGGCCGAAGTGAACGCCAGCTTCAATGAGCTGACGCATCGTGAACGTCGGGACGGTCATCGTTTCTAAGTCCTTTTCCGGTTGGTCCGCCGCAAGCGCCGTCTGCACCCCGCCCCTGGGGGCGGACAGACACCGGAACGCTTTCCTCGGGATGTCTCCCCGGGAAAGCGCAAGCCTGCGTGTGGGGTTTACTGAACGCGGGGCTTTTAGCCGTTTCCGCCCCCCGGCGCAAGGGGCCGCGTTCAGCAACGCCAATTAAACCAGATACACCCAAAAGATCAGCGGGATAATTTTCTATACAACCGGGATTTCTGGAACCGCCTCGGGCATACTGCCGCCATGACCCTGCAGAAGCTGAAACCTGAAACCCTGGATGCCCTGCTGCTGGCCCATGAGCGTTTTTCGAAGGGGCAGCGCGGTGGTAACCGCTTGAATTTACAGTTCTATGATGCTGCCGGGCTGAATTTCGCCAACCGCGACCTGCGCCAGGCCAACATGGTCGGCGGCTGCTTCCGGGGTTCCATTTTCCGCTTCGCCAAGCTCAGCACGGCCAATTTCTACGGTGCCGACCTGGAGGGGGCCGACCTTTCCTCCACCGACCTCACCCGCTCCGACCTGCGCGGCGCCAAGCTGCGCGGCGCGAATCTGGAATTCGCCGACCTCACGGGTGCCGATATCCGCGATGGTCGCCTGCTGCGCCCGGATGCCGATGGCAACCTGGTGGCCGTCACCTCTGGCGGCGCAGTAACCGAGAAGGCGCATATGAGCCATGCCAAGCTGATCGGCGCCAAGCTGGGCCGCGCCTTCAGCCAGCATGCCGATCTCAGCCATGCCAACCTGGCCAATGCCAAGCTGGTGGATGCCGACCTGTCGAACTGCGACCTGCGCGGCACTATCTTCGTCGGCGCCGATCTGACCAACACCAACATGAGCAACTGCAAGCTTTCCGGTGCGGTGCTGGCCGGTGCGATGCTCAACGGCACCATCTTCGAGAATGCCGACCTGGCTGGCGCCTTCTTCCGCACCAATGATATGCGCGATGCCCGCACCAAGGGCGCCATGATGCCGCGCTCGCTCGATAGCCTGGACAAGCCGCTGCAGGCCATCCTGCGCGAACACCAGAGCTGGACCGACAGCATGGGCCAGAAGGGCAAGCGGGCGGATTTCAGCCGCGTGGACATTTCCGGCGCCAAGCTGCACCGGCTGGAACTTTCCGCTGCCCTCTTTGTGCAGAGCACCATGGTGGAAACCGACTTGAGCTTCTCGCTGCTGTCGATGACCGATTTCACCGACGCCATGCTGCTGAACGCCAATATGGCCAGCGCCGACCTGCGCGGTTCCAAATTTTCCGGCGCCAACATGATCGGCGCCAATATGAAGCAGGCCAAGATGGGCGCCATGCCGATCAGCAGCCTGCAGAGCAAAAAATGGTTTACCAGCCTGGAGAATGCCAACCTGAGCCAGGCCAATCTCTCAGGTTGTGACCTCACAGGCGCCAACCTGACCTACTCGATCCTGATGCATGCCGACTTGCGGGATGCCAATCTGAGCGGCGCCGACCTGTCCGGGGCGGATCTCACCGGCGCCGACCTGCGGGACGCCATCCTGACCGGCGCCGACCTCAAGTCCGCCATCGGGGTCAACTTGTCCTGAGGCCGGCGCCAAGCTAGGCTCACTGCATGGAAAATACCGTCAAGGTCATCGCCCAGTTCGAAATCGACGAGATGTTCGAGGCACACTCCAACTATGTGAAGGGAGTGCGGGGCGGTAAGCGGCTGGTGATGCATTTCCGCGATGCCTCGCGGCTGGATTTCAGTGGCAAGAACCTGGCCTCGGCGGATTTCGTCTCGAGCAAGATGGCTTATGCCGATTTCAGCCATTCGGTGCTGACCTCTGCTTCCTTCTTCGCCGCCGACCTGCAGGGCGCCGACATGCGTCGCTGCGACCTGACCAAGGCCGATCTGCGCGGCGTGAATCTGCGCAACGCCAACCTGGAAGGCGCCAATCTCTCCGCCGCCGATATCCGCGATGGCGTGCTGCTGCGGCCGGATGAGGACGGCAACCTGATCGCCGTGCTGAAGCGTTCCGCGAGCATCGACAATGCCAAGATGGCCGGCGCCAATCTGTCCTCGGCGAAGCTCGGCAAGGTGGTGGGCCGCAACACCGACCTCACCAATGTGAACTTCACCAATGCCAAGCTGACCAATGCCGATCTCTCCGGCTCCAATCTTTCCGGCTGCCTGTTCGCCGGTGCCGACCTGACCGAAGCGAACCTCTCGAATTGCATGTTGCATGGCGCGGTGCTTGCTGGCGCGGTGCTGAACGAGACCAATTTCGAAGGCGCCGACCTGACGGCGAGCTACTTCCGCCCGATTGATTTGCGCGACGCCGATATTTCCAAGGCGATCATGCCGCGCAGCCTGGAAAGCCTGGACCGCTCGCTGCAATTCATCGTCAAGGAACACCTGACCTGGATCGACACCCTGGGCAAGCAGGGCATGCGGATCGATTTCAGCCGCTATGACCTATCGGACCAGAAGCTGGCCAATATCAACTTCTCCGCCGGCGACTTTTCCTATGCCATCCTGCGCAACACCGATTTCTCCGGCTGCCGCTTCGTGCTCTCGGATCTGCGCGGCGCCATGATGCTGAACGCGAATTTCACCGGCGCCCAGATGCAGGGCTCGAAGTTTGACCGCGGCATCATGACCAATGCCGATTTCCGTGGCGCCAATCTATCGCCGGTGATGATCAGCGGGGCCTTCCACCGCCGCCAGACCACCAGCCTGCAGGAATGCAATCTGACCCAGGCGAAATTCCAGGGCGCCGACCTGGAAGGCGCGCAGTTCAACCGCTCGATCCTGACCATGGCGGATTTCCGCTCGGCCAACCTGAAGAACGCGTCCTTCCTGGATGCCGACCTGACCAATGCCGATTTCCGTGGCGCCAACCTGGACGGCGCCGACCTGCGCGGCGTCGTCGGGATGAAGGTCTAGGCTGCGGCCTCCGGCAGCGCCTGCAGGCGCGGCACCGGGGAGAGCAGGATCACGGCAAGCTGCACGCCGAAGCCGCAAGCCGCCAGCCACATCGCCGCTTCCAGACCATAAGCACCGCCAGCCAGGCCACCAGCCAGCGCGCCGATGGGCCGCATGCCTAATGTCGCTACCTGCTGGATGGCGCTGACCCGGCCGATCAGCCGTGCCGGCACCAGCGCCTGACGCAAACTCGTCTGGCCGATGGTCCACAGCATCGGGCCATAGCCGAAGGTGAAAAAGCCGGCGCCGAGCAGCAGCATCGCCACAATGCCCTCCGCCAGGCTCGCCGAGGCGACCAGAACCGCCGCGAGCGCTGAAAGCGACGGACCAACCGCGATCATCAGCCCCAGCGGCAGCCGCGCCTGGTAGAGCGGCAGGGTGACACTGGCCAGCAGCATGCCGACGCCCTGCACACCGAGGACGATACCGATACCGGCCGGGCTGATCCCCAGCCGCTGCGTCGCGAACAGCACGAACACCGCCATCAGCAGAAACCAGGAGAAATTCCATGCCATGGCGCAGCCGGCGATGGCACGCAGCAACGGTTCGCGCCACACGATGCGGAAACCTTCGGCCAGTGCTGGAGCCAGGGACTGGCGCGGCTGGGGCGGTACCGGCCGGCGCATCTCCGGCGCTCGCAGCAGCCAGGCGGCATAGGCTGAAGCGAATGCGGAAACGCCGAGTGCGATGGCCGGCGACGCCCAGCTTGCCACCAGACCCGCTGCACCCGGCCCCAGGAACACGGCCGCCGCACGAGCGAATTCCAGCCGGGCATTGGCCGCCGCCAGGCCCTCGCGTGCCACCAGCGCCGGCAGATAAGCCTGGGCTGCGACATTGAACACCACGCTGGCCGCCGCCAGCAGGAAACCGAGCAGGCCGAGGCTGCCGAGGCCCAGCCACCCGGTAATGGCCAGCAGCGGCAACAGCAGCAGGAGCAGCGAACGCCCCGCCTCCGCCCCGGCCATCAGCCAGTGGCGCGGGAAACGGTCGGCCCAGAAACCGGCCAGCAGCGACAGCAGCAGGTACGGCAGGGTCTGGGCTGCCCCCAGCGCCCCCATCTCCTCCGGGCTGGCGCCCAGGCTGAGCACCGCCAGCAGCGGCAAGGCGGCCAGACTGAGCTGATCGGCACCATGGGCGGCCAGATTGGCAAACCAGAGGCGGTTAAAAGCTGATTTCGAGTCGTGCGTCATGCCCATCGGTTTAGGCCAGCCGGGGATGCCAGGCTATCCGGCTCTTGCGGTGGCATTAGCTTGTGACCCCCGTCACAGGGTATTTTCTGGACAACCTTGTCCATGAATATTAATTGTCCGCCATCCCTACCCGCACTTCCGGTATTCCCATGCGCAAGAAGATCATCCTGACCCTGTTCCTGGCCGCCCTGCTTGGCGGCGGCGGCTATTTCGGCTGGGGCTGGTGGAGCCATGGCCGTTTCATCGAAAGCACCGACAACGCCTATCTCGGCGCCGACATCACCGTGGTCGCCGCCAAGGTAAGCGGCTACATCCAGAAGATGGAGGTGGCCGAGAACCAGCGGGTGAAGGCTGGCGATGTGCTGTTCCACATCGACGACAGCGACTTCCGCGCCAAGACCGCCCAGGCCGAAGCCGTGGTGGCGACCAAGCGCGCGGCATTGGACATCATCGACCGCCAGCTCAGCAGCCAGCAGGCCTCCATCGCCGAGGCCGAAGCACAGTTGCGGTCCAGCCGCGCCGACCAGCAGCGCACCGATGATGATCTGAAGCGCTATAACGCCCTCGCCTCCGGCCAGTATGTCTCAGGCCAGAAGCTGGAAGCCGCCCTGAGTGATCAGCGCAAGGCCAAGGCCGCCACCGACCGCGCCGAGGCCGGCCGCGTGCTGCAGCAAAGCCAGGTGGCGGTGCTGCGGGCCAACCGCGAGCAGGCCGTGGCGATGATCGCCCAGGCCGAGGCCGAACTCGCGATCGCAAAGCTCGATCTCGATAATGCCGTAGTGCGCGCCGCCGTGGATGGCGTGGTCGGCAACCGCACCGCCCAGGTCGGCCAGTATGTGCGGCCCGGCATCCAGCTGATGGTGATCGTGCCGACCGACAAAATCTATGTGGTGGCGAATTTCAAGGAGACGCAGTTGAAGGGCCTGAAGCCCGGCCAGGAAGCCGTGATCAAGGTAGACGCCTATCCCGATCAGGTGCTGAAGGCGCGCATCGACAGCCTGGCGCCGGCGAGCGGCGCCAAATTCAGCCTGCTGCCGCCCGACAATGCCACCGGCAATTTCACCAAGATCGTGCAGCGCGTGCCGGTGAAGCTCACCCTCGATAACGCCGCCGCCCTGCCCTTCCTGGTGCCCGGCATGTCGGTGCTGGTCGAAATCGACCGTCGCGGTTAACGGCGCGGTTAAGGAAAAGAGGCCGGCCATGGCCACGGCTGCCGAAGCCATCACCATCCCGGAGAAGATGCCGAGCGCTGGTGTGCGCATCGGCTACTTCGCCATGGTGCTGGGCATGTTCATGGCGATCCTGGACATCCAGATCGTCTCGTCATCCTTGAGCGAGATTCAGGCCGGCCTGGCTGCATCGGCGGACGAGATAAGCTGGGTGCAGACGTCGTATCTGATCGCCGAAGTGATCATGATTCCGTTCTCGGGCTACCTGTCGCGGCTACTTTCCACCCGCGTGCTGTTCGTGGCATCGGCGGCCAGCTTCACCATTGCCTCGATCGGCTGCGCTTTCGCCAACAGCCTGGAAGCCATGATCGTGATGCGCGCCCTGCAGGGCTTCCTCGGCGGCGCCATGATCCCCACCGTGTTCGCCACCGTCTACCTGATCTTTCCGCGTTCGCGCTTGGCCAGCGCCACGGTGGTGATCGGCCTGGTCGCCACGCTGGCCCCCACCATCGGCCCGACGCTTGGCGGCTACCTGACGCAGCTCATGTCCTGGCACTGGCTGTTCCTGATCAACGTGGTGCCGGGCGTCATCGTCTGCCTGCTGGTCTGGGGCTTCATGGATATCGACAAGCCGGATTTCAGCCTGCTCGAGGGCTTCGACTATCTCGGCCTCGCCGCCATGGCCCTGTTTCTCGGCAGCCTGGAATACGTGATCGAGGAAGGCCCGCGCCATGACTGGCTGGCCGACGAGACGATCCGCAACTTCGCCATCGCCTGCGCCATCGGCGGCGTGCTGTTTTTCTGGCGCACCATCACGCACGAAAACCCGGTGGTCGACCTCAAGGCGTTCCGCAACCGCAATTTCGCCACCGGCTGCCTGTTCAGCCTCACCATCGGCGTCGGCCTCTATGGCCTGGTCTACCTGATGCCGCTCTACCTCGCCCGCGTGCGTGGCCTCAACAGCCTGCAGATCGGCGAGATCATGTTCGTCACCGGCATCGTGCAGTTCATGGCCGCGCCCATCGCCGGCGCCATGGCACGAAAGGTCGATCCGCGCCCGGTGCTGGCCTTCGGCTTCACCCTGCTGGCGCTTTCCACCTGGAGCATGGCACATCTCACCGCCGAGTGGCAGTTCAACGAAATGCTGGTGCCGCAGATCCTGCGCGGCGCGGCACTGATGTTCTGCATCGTGCCGATCAATGTCATCTCGCTCGGCACGCTGCCCGCCGAAGAAGTGAAGAATGCCAGCGGGCTCTATAACCTCACGCGCAATCTCGGTGGCGCCTTCGGGCTTGCCGGCATCAACACGGTGATGATCGACCGCACCGCGCTGCACTGGAACCGACTGGTGGAGGCCGTGAATCCCGGCCGCTGGGAAATCCAGGAATACATCGACAACATGGGCGTGAGATTGGCGCAGCCGCTGCAAAGCGACGATACCGTGCTGGCGGCCAAGCTGCTCGGCAACAAGGTGAGCCAGCAGGCCTATGTCATGGCTTTCGGCGACTGCTTCTTTCTGCTGACCCTGCTGTTCGCCGCCGCCGCCCTTGCCGTCGCTTTTGCCAAGCGACCGATCCTGGTTGGCAGTGGTGGGGGTGGCCATTGACCGCCCTAAAGCCGAAAGCGAAGCGCGGTCGCCCCGCCGATCCGGCGAAGCGCCAGGCGATCCTGGAAACCGCGCGGCGACTGTTCCTGGAACATGGCTATGGCATCGGGCTTGAGACGATAGCGGCGGAAGCCGGGGTCTCGCGCCAGACCATCTACAATCTGTTCGAGGGCAAGGACGACCTCTTCGCCGCCATCGTGCAGGCCACCGCCGGCACGATCACCGCACCGCTGGCCGATATCGCACCCGGCAGCGGACCGCGCGAGGTGCTGCAACTGCTTGGGCAAAGCTATCTGCGCGTCCTCACCACCGAACGCTCGACCAGCTTCCAGCGCCTGCTGATCAACTCGGCGCCGCAATTCCCAAGCATCGGCCCGACCTTCTACGCCAATGGACCCGGCAATGGCCTGGCGCGGCTGGCCGATTATCTCGGCCGCGAAGCAAAAGCCGGACGGCTCAGCATTACCGATACCCGGCTCGCCGCCGAGCAGTTCTTCGGCATGCTGATCGGCCACAACACAATCCGCCGCCTGCTCAAGCTGGAACCCGGCGGCATGCCGGAGGCCGAGATCGAACGCCGCGTCAGCAGCGCCGTGCGCGTCTTCCTCGCTGCTTACTCAGCCAGCGACTTGGACGCGATCTCGTAGGTCTCGCGCGACAGCCCCGGCTGCGCCAGCACGCGCGCCAGTTCTGCCTTCATTTTCGCTTGCCGTCCGGTATCGAAGCGGCGCCAGCGGCCCAAGGGTGCCAGCAGCCGCGCCGCCACCTGCGGATTGAGCCTGTCCAGCTCCAGCATCCGCTCGGCATGGAAGGCATAGCCCGAGCCATCGGCGGCATGGTAGCGCAAGGCATTAGCGGTGAAGCTGCCGACCAGGGCGCGCACCTTGTTCGGCTTGGTCATCGAGAAAGCCGGATGCTTGAGCAGGCCCTGCACCTGATCAAGTGTGCCCGGCAGCACCGAGATGGCCTGCAGGGAAAGCCACTTGTCGAGCACCAGGGCATCATCCTTGTAGCGGTCATGGAAAGCCGCCAGCGCGCGCACGCGCTCCGGCACATCCAGGTCGACCAGGATGCGCAACGCCGCCATGCGGTCGGTCATGTTGTCCGCAGCATCGAACTGGTCGCTTACCAGCTTGAGGATCGCCTTGTCCTCGGCGGCAAATTCGGCAAGGTAGCCAAGTGCCACATTCTTCAGGCTGCGCTTGCCGGCCGAAGCCGCATCGGGGCTGTAGGCGCCCGTGACATTGTTGGCGGCATACAGCTTCAGCAACAGATCACGATGCCCCCCGGCAATCTCGCGCCGCAATGCCTTGCGCGCGGCATAGATCGCCTCCACATCCACCACCGCCATCTGGTCGGCGATATAATCTTCCGATGGCAGCACGATGGCCTCGGCGGCGAAGGCCGGCTCCAATGCGCCATCCTTGAGAATTTGCCCGACCGCATCGATGAAGGCCTGGTCATAGGCCGCACCGGCATCAGCCACACGGCGCAGCAGCAGCTCGGCAGCATATTGCTGGCCGGACTCCCAGCGCGCGAAGGCATCGCTGTCATGTGCCATCAGGAAGGCGCGCTCGGCGCCACTCTTTTCATTCTTGATCAGCACCGGCGCCGAGAAGCCGCGATTGAGCGACAGCGCCTGGGGGGCTGCGACATTCTTGAAGCGGAAAGTCTGGCGCTCGGCGCGGATATGAAGCACGCCACCTTCAAGCGGTGCTGCCTCGCCCTCCAGGACCAGCGGCATGTCGCGCCCCTGGGCATCGAGCAGGCCGAGCTTCAACGGCATATGCATCGGCTGTTTCACCGGCTGGCCCGGCGTCGGCGGGCAGGATTGCGCCACGGTGAGTTCGTAACTGCCGCTGGCGACATCGTAATGCCCGGCGACTTCCAGGCTCGGCGTGCCGGCCTGGGCGTACCACAGCTTGAATTGGCTGGCGTCGAAGCCATTGGCATCGGCCATGGCCGCGACGAATTGATCGCAGGTTGCCGCCTCGCCGTCATGGCGCTCGACGTAGAGTTTCATGCCCTGCATGAACCCGGCCTCGCCCAGCAGGGTATGAAGCATGCGAATGACCTCGGCGCCCTTTTCGTAGACCGTCGCGGTGTAGAAATTGTCGATGGCGATATAGGCATCGGGGCGGATCGGATGCGCCAAAGGCCCGGCATCCTCGGGGAATTGCCGCGCCCGCAGCGCCCGCACTTCCTGGATGCGCGCCACCGGGCGCGAACGCATGTCGGAAGAGAATTCCTGATCACGGAAAACCGTCAGCCCTTCCTTGAGGCTCAACTGGAACCAGTCGCGGCAGGTGATGCGGTTGCCGGTCCAGTTATGGAAATACTCATGCGCCACCACCGCCTCGATGCCGGCATAATCGGCGTCGGTGGCGGTATCGGGGTCGGCCAGGATATAGCGGTCGTTGAACACATTGAGGCTCTTGTTCTCCATCGCCCCCATGTTGAAGTCGCTGACCGCGACGATATTGAACAGGTCCAGATCGTATTCCAGGCCGAAACGGGTTTCGTCCCAGCGCATCGAGCGTTTCAGCGCGTCCATGGCATAGGCCGACCGCGCCGCCTTGCCATGTTCGGTGAAGATGCGCAACGCCACCGTGCGGCCCGATTGGGTGACGAAGCTGTCCTCGTTGCAGGCGAGATCGCCGGCCACCAGGGCGAAGAGATAGCAGGGCTTCTTGTGCGGATCGTGCCACACAGCAAAATGCCGGCCATCGGGCAGATCGCCCTGCCCCACCAGGTTGCCGTTGGATAGCAACACCGGGCAAGACTTCTTCTCGGCGCGGATGGTGACGCGGTAGATCGACATCACATCCGGGCGGTCGAGGAAATAGGTAATGCGGCGGAAACCCTGCGCCTCGCATTGCGTGCAGTAATTGCCGCTCGACTGGTACAGCCCGGTCAGTTGCGTGTTGCCGGCGGGGTCAATCTCGGTGTCAATCACCAGCGTAAACTTGGCCGGCGGATTATGGATCGTCAGGCCATGCGGCGTGACGGCATACTCGTCGGCTACCAGAGCGCGGCCATCAATGGCCAGGCCAAGCAGCTTCAGCGCCTCGCCATCCAGCACCAGCGGCTTGCCCGGCTGCGCCGCTTCGACCCCAAGCGTCGCCTTCACCTTGGTCGTGTGCGGCAACAGATCAAATTCCAGATCGACCGTGGCGATACGGAAATCCGGTGGCCGGTAATCCTCACGGCGGATGGTCTGGGGCTGCTGCGTCTCGGCTAAACGGGCGTCCATGGCTTAAACCTTATATGTCGTAGGCTTATATATCGTAGACTTCCACCACGCCGGGCAGCACGCGGATCTGGCCACGCAGTTGCGGGTTCACGGCGAAAGTGGCAGGCAGTTTGATATCGGCGTCGATCAGTTCCTCGGTGACGAGCTGCATGCCGAGCCGCACCTCGCCGCGTCCCCTTCCGGCCTTGCCGAGCAATTCCTGGATACGCGGGATCGGCTTCTCGTTCTCGATCACGATGCGGATGCCGGCAGCGGCGCGCGCCGCCACATCGTCTAGCAACTCCACCTTCTGCGCCGTGAAGCGCGCCTGCTCGCCTTCGATGCGGGCATTGACGGTCCAGACCAGGTTCTTGCCCGGCTCGAGCCATTCGCGATGCGCCGCCAGGATCTCCGAGAACACCATGATCTCGAACATGCCGGTGGCATCCGAGCAGCCGACAAAGGCGAAACGCTTGCCCTTCTGCGAGGTGCGCTCCTGGCGCGACACCACGGTGCCGGCGATCTTGAACACCTGTTCGCCGCTATGCAGCAGCTTCATCATCTCGGCATGGCGTTTGGCGCCGACGCGGTTGAGCGTTGCCTGGTAGGCATCCAGCGGATGCGCCGAGAGATAGAAGCCGATGGCTTCGAATTCCTTGGCGAGCTGGTCCATCGGATTCCACGGCTCGACATCGGCCAGTTTCGGCTCGCGTTCCTGCGCCGGGCCACCGCCGCCGAACATGGAAACCTGACTGCTGCCACGTTCCTCCGCTTTCACCTGGGCATGGCGGATCAAGGTTTCGAGGCCAGCCATGGTTCTGGCGCGGTTC
This sequence comes from Ferrovibrio sp. MS7, assembly GCF_038404985.1. Classification (NCBI taxonomy): domain Bacteria; kingdom Pseudomonadati; phylum Pseudomonadota; class Alphaproteobacteria; order Rhodospirillales; family Rhodospirillaceae; genus Ferrovibrio; species Ferrovibrio plantarum. The sequence goes on along the minus strand of NZ_JBBKBA010000001.1, from coordinate 2,737,396 downwards.
TTCTCCAGCCCGTCGAAGGCGCCGGCCTTAGCCAGGTTCTCCAGCATGCGCTTGTTCAGTGCCGCGGGATCGACGCGGCTAGCCATGTCGAACAGGTTCTTGAACGGACCACCGGCCTTGCGCGCCGCCACCACCTGCGCCATCGCGGCGGCGCCAACATTGCGCACGGCTGCCAGCGCATAGCGGATCGCGCCCTTGCCATCGGCAAGCTGCTCGACGCCAAACTCGACTTCCGAGCGGTTGATATCCGGCGGCAGCAAGGGGATGCCCTGACGCGAACATTCCTGACGGAACACGTTCAGCTTGTCGGTGTTTGAGATATCGAGCGTCATCGACGCGGCCAGGAACTCGACCGGGTAGTTCGCCTTGAGATACGCCGTATGCCAGGCCACCAGCGCATAGGCCGCCGCGTGGCTTTTGTTAAAGCCGTAGCCGGCGAACTTTTCCACGCGCTCGAAGATTTCGGCGGCCAGGCCCGGATCGACGCCGTTCTTCTTGGCGCCCTCGGCGAAGCGCTCCTTCTGCGCGTCCATCTCGGCCTTGATCTTCTTGCCCATTGCACGGCGCAGCAAATCAGCATCGCCGAGCGAATAGCCGGACAGGATCTTGGCGATTTCCATCACCTGTTCCTGGTAGATGATGACGCCGTAGGTCTCCTCCAGCACCGGCTTGAGCTTTTCGTGCATGTAGTCGGGCGTTTCCTGCCCGTGCTTGCGGCGGATATAGCTCGGGATATTCTCCATCGGACCGGGGCGATAGAGCGCCACCAGCGCGATCAGGTCCTCGAAGGCGTCCGGCTTCATGCCGCGCAGCATGTCGCGCATGCCGCTGCCTTCAAACTGGAACACGCCAACCGCATCGCCGCGCCCGAGCAGGTCGAAGGTCGGTTTATCGCTCAATGGTATCGTCGCCAGGCTGATATCGACGCCGCGCTTGCGGATCAGCTCGATGGCCTTTTCCAGCACGTCGAGGGTTTTCAGGCCGAGGAAGTCGAATTTCACCAGGCCGGCCGCTTCGGCGTATTTCATCGAGAATTGCGTCGCCGGCATGCTGGCATGGGGATCGCGGTAGAGCGGCACCAACTCCACCAGCGGACGGTCACCGATCACCACGCCGGCGGCATGGGTCGAGGCGTTGCGGTAGAGGCCTTCCAGTTTCAGCGCCACGTTGATCATGCGCGCCACCGCCTCGTCGCGGTCGCGTTCCTCGCGCAGGCGCGGCTCCAGGGTGATGGCCTGTTCCAGCGTCACCGGGTTGGCCGGGTTGTTCGGCACCAGTTTGCAGATACGGTCGACCTGGCCCAAGGGCAACTGCAGCACGCGACCGACATCGCGGAGCGCGGCGCGCGCCTGCAGCTTTCCGAAGGTGATGATCTGCGCGACGTTGGCAGCACCATATTTCTGCTGCACGTAGCGGATCACTTCGTCGCGCCGCTCCTGACAAAAATCGATATCGAAGTCAGGCATCGAGACGCGTTCCGGATTGAGGAAGCGTTCGAACAGCAGGCCGAAGCGGAGCGGATCAAGGTCGGTGATGGTCAGCGCCCAGGCGACCACCGAGCCGGCGCCGGAACCACGGCCCGGTCCCACCGCGACGCCATTGCGCTTCGACCACTGGATGAAGTCGGCCACGATCAGGAAGTAGCCCGGGAACTTCATGTTGATGATGGTGTTGCACTCGAAGTCGAGGCGGTCCCAATAGGGTTTGGCGGCCTCGCCGGAAACGCCGATCTGCACCAGGCGTTTTTCCAGGCCCTCACGCGCCATGCGACGCAGCGTATCGGCTTCGCTCTCGCCGGAGCCATCGCCGAAGTTGGGCAGGATCGGCGCCCGCTCATCGGCCTTCACGGCACAGCGCCGCGCAATCACCAGGGTATTGTCGATCGCCTCGGGCAGATCGGCGAACAGCACCCGCATTTCCTCGGCCGACTTGAAGCGGTGTTCGGGCGTGACGCGGCGACGGTTGGTCTGGCTGACATAGGCGCCTTCCGCGATGCAGAGCAAAGCGTCATGCGCCTCATACATGCCCTGGTCGGCGAAGTAGCAGTCGTTGGTCGCCACCAGCGGGATATTGAGTTCATAGGCGAGATCGAGCAGGCCCGGTTCGGCGCGGGCTTCCGCCGCCCAGCCATGGCGCTGCAACTCGACATAGAGCCGGTCGGCGAAAATCCCGCGCAGCCGCAGCAGGGCCACCCTTGCCGCGTCAGCCTGACCATCGGCAAGCAGCCGTGCCACCGGGCCGTCGATGCCGCCAGAGAGGCATATCAGGCCGCCATTCCAGGCTTCCAGGTCCTCCCAGGCCACCTGCGGCGCCTCGCCCGGCGGCACTTCCAGATAGGCCTTGGTGGAAAGCTTCATCAGATGGGCATAGCCCTCGGCATTCTGGGCCAGCAGCACCACGCGGTCAGGGTCGGGCTTCTTCAGCGCCTTGCCGAAGCCGCCGGCCTGCTGGTCGAGGCGCGAGACATTGAGCTGACAGCCGATGATCGGCTGCACGCCCTTGCCAGCCAGGGCCTTGGAGCCTTCCAGGGCACCAAACAGGTTGTTGGTGTCGGTGATCGCCACCGCCGGCATACGGTGCTTGAGGCAGAGATCGGCAAGCTTTTCCACCCGGATGGCGCCTTCGGTGAGCGAATAGGCGGTGTGGACGCGGAGGTGGACAAAATCAGCGTGGGCCATGGCAGCGTGCGACTCCCGTTCTGCCCCGATACGATACGGCGCCTAGGCCCGTGAAGCCAGAACGCCCCTGGGGTGAATCCCAGATCCGTCAGGCCATTCCGCGAACAATCCACAAGATTTTGTGCTTGCGCCGCCTTGAGATGGCCCACGAGTCGCAGCCGATTCGGAACAGGCGCGGACGACTCCCAGATTTAGGCGAACGAAGCAGAAAACCATTCTAGTCTTTGGGCTTTGCCGCGTTCGGTGTAGTCTCCCGGCCCTTTTGTTCCCATGTCCGCATCGGGTGTCAGCCATGTCCGTCATCCTTGAAACCCCGCGCCTGATCCTGCGCCCGCCCCAGGCGGATGAGCGCGCCGATTGGTACAACTTCTCCGCCGATGCGGAAGCACAGCGCTATATCGGCGGCGCCAAGGACCCGGTGATGGCCTGGCGCAGCATGGCGCTGATTTCCGGCGGCTGGATGGTGAACGGCTATTCCATGTTCTCGGTGATCGAGAAGGCCACCGGGCGCTGGATCGGCCGGCTCGGGCCGTGGGAACCGGAAGGCTGGCCCGGCCACGAAGTCGGCTGGGCCCTGGTGCGCGATACCTGGGGCAAGGGCTACGCCACCGAAGGCGCCACCGCCGCCATCGACTGGGCCTTCGACAATCTCGGCTGGGATGAAGTGATCCACTGCATCGATCCGGCCAACACGCCCTCGCAGGCCGTGGCCCGGCGCCTTGGCTCGCGCATCCTGCGCCGGGGCAACCTGCCCGAGCCATTCAATCTCGAACTCGACCTCTGGGGCCAGAGCCGCGCGGAATGGCGCGCACGCCGGCAAGGTTAAGTCGGCGCGGCTTAAGCCGGCGGCGGCGCCAGCGCAACCCGGCGCCATTCCGCCGGTCGCATGCCGGTGACACGGCGGAACTCGCGGGTGAAATGCGCCTGGTCGGCAAAGCCGGCGGCATAGCCGATTTCGGCCAGCGTTGCCGGCCCGGCCAGCATGGCGCGGGCGGCACGTTTCACCCGTGCATCGCGCTGGATGCCGGCATAGCCGGCGCCGGCTTCCGCCAGCCGCCGTTGCAGGCTGCGCGACGACAGGCCGAGCGCACGCCCGGCCTCGCCCAAGCTCCACTGCCGGAATGGATCATCATCGAACAGGGCATAGAGCCGCTCGATCAATCCCTCGGCAGCATCCCGGGGGATACTCACTGTGTCGAGCAGCTGTTGCCGCCAGCGCAGACGCCATTGGGCCGTGCCGTCCGCCGGCAAGGCAGCATCAAGCAGGATGCGGTCATCCCGCATCGCCGCCAGGGCGGTGCCATTGCCGGCAATCAGGTCGATCTCCAGGCCACGGCAGCCGATGGCCTGGAACAGGGCCGCCAGCAGACCCAGCACCACGATATCCTCCACCGCTGCCGGCGGTGTGGGTCCCAGCGAGACATGGCGCAGCAACGCAGTGCCGCCGGCTTCATCAAGCGCCTCGATGCGCGTGCGGTGATGCGAGTGGTGATAGCTTTCCAGTCGCTGCCAGCGCAGCAGCAAATCGGCGGCGCTGGCGGCACGGCGCAACACGTCCAGGGTCGGGTCGCTCGGCACGTCGTGAATGCCCTGGCCGATGCCGAGCAGGAACCCGGCGCCGCGCTCGATGGCGGCGTGGCGCAGCAGCGCCTGCTTCAGCGCCAGCGCCACCTGCACATTGCCGCCGGGCTGCAACGCGCGCGCCAGCAGGCCGGAGGCCGTCACGTCTGGCGGCGGCTCCAGCCCGGCCAGCGCCATGCGCCGCAGGATCAGGCCGACAAAGGCGGCGCTGGCGAAGCTGCTCATGCCGGTCTGTAGGGCAGTTGCGTCAACGGCCGGCCGGTGGCGGCGGCGATGCCAATGGCAAAGGCGGCAAGCCCGACCATGGCGGTTTCGCCGGCACCGCCCGGCTTTGTCTCTGGTGGTTCGAGCAAAGCAATATGGATTGTCGGCATCACGTCGATGGTCGGGATCGGATAATCAGCGAAAGTATAGGCAGCCACCCGCCCCGCCTCAATCGGCAGCGCCTCCAGCAGCACCATGCCCAGGCCCCAATGCAGGTTGCCCTCGATCTGGGCCCGCACCTGGTCGGCATCCACCAGCGGGCCGCAATCATGGGCACAGACGACTTGCAGCACCCGTGCCGCACCGCTGGCTGGATCCACCGCCATGTCGGCGATCACCGCCGCATAGGCATGATCCTTGTAGATGCCGCAGGCAACACCACGCCCGCTGCCCGGGATAGCGGGCGGCGGCCCGGCAAGTTCGGCGGCACGGCGCAGGCAAGCGGCGAGCCTCGCCTGTTCGGGGCCCAGATGCGCGAGGCGGAAAGCCACCGGATCTTGGCCGGCAAGGCGCGCAAGTTCATCCATCGCCGCCTCGATGGCATAGCCGTTCGGCCCGGCGCCAAGGCCGCGCCATGGCCCGGTATCGATGGGTAGCCGCACATCGCTGAATTCGACGCGGCGGCGCGCGAAGCCATAGGGCGGCACCGCGCCACGTGCCACACCAGGATCGGCGACAAAGCTGGTGACCGCCTGCATCCAGCGCGGCATCGCCGCCGAGGTGAAGATCACGTGCCCGGAAGCAAAGCCATGCCACCAGTCGGTGATGCGGCCCGCTGCATCCAGGCGGGCGCGGATGCGATGCGAACTCGGCGGGCGGTGGAAGCCTTCGGTGAATTCCTGCAGCCGCCGCCATTGCACCTTCACCGGCTTGCCCGCCGCCTGACTCAGCAGGGCAGCCTCCAGTTCGGCGCGCACGATGGTGCGGGCGCCGAAACCGCCGCCGATGCGGCAGCCATGCACCTTCACGGCTTCGGTGGACAGGCCGAAATGCCGCGCCAGGCTGCCGCGCACGAAGAATAGATCCTGGCTGCCGGTCCAGACTTCCAGCCGCGTGCTGCCGCCGGCATGCCATTGCGCCACGGCACTCCGGGTCTCGATGCCGGCATGGGCGGCGAAGGGAATGTCGTAGCGCCGGTCCAGGCTCCAGGGCCCAGCCTCAACGATGGCATCCCGCAACAGGCGATGCTCCAACCGGCCCTGGCTTTGCAGCGCGTCGATATCCAATGCCGGCATGGCGGCAGGTTTGTCGGACGGTGCGAGCGCTACGCCATGCAGCGCAGCGGCGCGTTCCGCCAGCAGGCCGCGCCGGCCATCACTCAATGTCACCAGTTTCACGCCCGGCGGCATCACAGCCGGCAGCGCCATGTCCGGCGCCAGCACCAGGCCGTGCAGCATGCCGGGCAACCGGATATCGCCGGCATAGAGCGGTGCGCCGCCGACGATGGCCTGCAACGCCGGATCGTGGTCCGGCAACGCCGCCAGCACACCCGGCACCTGGCTGCGCAGGGCTACCGGTTGGCCGCGATCCTCCAGCCTGCCGGCCCCGCCGCCAGCCGCAAGATGCTCGCGCAGCAGCGCAGCGGCACGCGCCACCGGCAGGGCGAAATCCTTGATGCTGTCGCTGCCCACCGTGGCGCGCACTGGCTGAATCTCGCCGGTATCGGGCAGCCGCACCGCAATCTGCTGCGGCGGCACGTCCAGTTCGGCGGCGACGATGCGGCAGAGGCCGGCGGCAATCCCCTGCCCCATTTCCTGGCGCGGCAGCAGCAGTGTTACGCGACCATCGGCCGCGCGATGCAGCCATTGAATACTATGCGCGGGTTCCGGTCCGCCGCGCGTCGGCAGCACCGGCAGCGGATTAAGCGAAGCAGCACAAGCCGGCAGTGATGCAAATACGCTGATACCGGCTGCGGCGCGAACGACGCCCAAACCGAAATGGCGGCGCGACATGGAGGCTCGCCCTCTCATTGCCCGGCCCCCTTACCTGCGGCGCGATGAATGGCGCGGCGGATGCGGCAATAGGTGCCGCAGCGGCAGAGATTGCCGCTCATCGCCGCGTCTATGGCAGCATCGTCCTGGGTTGGATTGGTGCTGAGCAAGGCGGCGGCGGCCATGATCTGCCCGGCCTGGCAATAGCCGCATTGTGGTACCCGCTCGGCGATCCAGGCCTGCTGCACCGGGTGCAGTGCATCTGGGCCGCCCAAGCCTTCGATGGTGACAATCGCCTGCCCGGCGACGTCCAATGCTGTCACCTGGCAGGCGCGGGTGGCGACGCCATCGACATGCAGGGTGCAGGCACCGCAGAGCCCGACGCCGCAGCCGAACTTGGTGCCGGTAAGACCCAGATCCTCCCGCAACAACCAGAGCAAAGGTTCCCCGGCAAGCTCGTCCGGCAGCGTGACCTGTTGTCCGTTGATGCTGAGTTGCATGACCGCCTCCCTGTGGTGGAGGCTTGAACATGCCGGTGGCAGCCTGCCCGGTCTTGAACGATCACGCCAAAATGCGGTGGGTGATCTAGCCCGCCCGCTCGACGCGGTTCCGCCCGCCGGCCTTGGCGCGATAGAGCGCGGCATCGGCCCGGCGCAGCGCCTGGCGCCATTCCTCGTCGCCGTTCAGCAGCGGCGCGATACCAAAACTGGCGGTAACGCTGATCGCCCCCTTGCCGGTATCGATCCGTTCGTCCCTCAGGCGCTGGCGCAGGCGCTCGGCCAGTATTGCTGCCTGGCCGGCATCGGTTTCCGGCAGCAGCAGGGCGAATTCCTCGCCACCAATACGGGCGAGCGTGTCGATATCGCGGATCTCGTCGCGGCAGAGTGCCACCACCCGGCGCAGCACGCGGTCGCCGATGCCATGGCCATACTGGTCATTGACGCGCTTGAAATGATCAAGATCGAACAGTAGCAGGGCGGCATCGCGGCCATAGCGTTTGCAACGGCCCCATTCCGCAAGCGCCACTTCCTCGAAATGACGGCGGTTGCTGCTGCCGGTCAGCATGTCGGTGCGGGCTTCCTGGGCGGCTAACTGCTCCTGATCCCAGGCGCGGCGCAGCGACGCCTCGAATTTGGTGGCGGTGAGCATCGACAGCACGGTGCCAAGCCCGACCAGGCAGATGATATTGGCCAGCGCCAGACCATGTTCGCCATGCAACCAGGAAATGGCGATGATTGCCGTGCCGGAAAACAGGCCACCAAGCAGTGCGTCGCGCCGGCTCGGCAGCACGCTGGGAATCCAGATGTAGATGAAGATGAAATTCGCCAGGCCATAGACCAGACCCATATCAAGCTGCGCCACCGCCAGCGTCAGGCCTGTCGGCACGGTAATGGTATGGGTGAGCACCAGGCGGCGGTAGAGCGTGTAGCTTTTCTGCTTCGACACCACCCATATGCCCTGCACCAGCAGGATGGCGGCAGCGACAACCGAACGCCACAGCAGCGCATCATTGGCATGCACCGGATCGATGAAACGGTCGAGGATATTGAGGCCGAGGATCAGCAGGCAGAACAGGACCGCCCGGAAGCTGCTGTCGCCACTGAGGCGCAGGGCAAGGTCATCGTCGTAGGAAACCCGGCTGGCTGCTTCGGCGGGCGGCACCGGTTCGGGCGGGATACTCATGCCGCGTGCAATCGGCCTTCATGCAGCGTGACGATACGGTCCATGCGCTGCGCCAGGGCCAGGTTATGGGTAGCGATCAGGGCACCGATGCCGGTCTCGCGCACCAGTGCCAGCAGGGCCTGGAAAGCGGCTTCCGCCGTGCGCTCATCCAGGTTGCCGGTCGGCTCGTCGGCCAGCAGCAATTGCGGCTTGGCGATCACCGCGCGGGCAATCGCCACGCGCTGCTGCTCGCCACCGGAGAGACGCGCCGGCCGATGCGTCAGGCGGTGGCCAAGCCCCAGGCCCTCCAATACGCGGGTGGCTTCGGCCTTGGCCTTGCCGCGAGCGATCCCCTGGATCATCAGCGGCATGGCGGCATTCTCGACAGCGGAGAATTCCGGCAGCAGATGGTGGTATTGGTAGACAAAGCCGATGCGGCGGCGGCGGATCAGCGTGCGGCCATGGTCGCCAAGCTGGCTGCAATCCTCGCCACCAACAACTACGCGACCGCCATCGGCGGCTTCCAGCAGGCCGGCGGTATGCAGCAGGGTGGACTTGCCCGAGCCGGACGGCCCGAGCAAAGCCACGATCTCGCCGGACTTCACCGCCAGGTCGACACCGCGCAGAATCTGCAATTCCTCACCGGCCTGGCGAAAGGTGCGGATGACATTCTCCAACCGCAGCGCATCACTCATAACGCAGCGCCTCCACCGGATCGAGGCGGGCGGCCCGCCAGCTCGGATAGAGCGTGGCAAGGAAAGACAGGGCCAGTCCCATCAGCACGACATAGACGACTTCGTTCGAGTCCACCTTGGCCGGCAAACGTGACAGATAATAGATTTCGGCGGGGAAAAGCTGCCAGCCGGTGAGGCTTTGGAGGAACTGGCGGATATGCTCGATATTGGTGGCAAAGCCCAGGCCGAGCAGGAAGCCGAAGAAAGTGCCGATCACGCCGATGCTGGCACCGGCGATGACGAAGACGCGCAGGATCGAGCCGCGCGCCGCGCCCATGGTGCGCAGGATGGCGATGTCGCGCCCCTTGTCCTTCACCAGCATGATCATGCTGGAAATGATGTTGAAGGCCGCCACCACGATGATCAGCGTCAGGATCAGGAACATGACGTTGCGTTCGACCTGCAAGGCGCTGACAAAATGCGCATTGGCCTGCTGCCAGTCGTAATAGCGATAGCCAGGGCCGAGCGCCTGGATGATCTCGTTGCCGATGCGGCGGGCCTGATCCGGGTTATCGAGCCGGACTTCCACCGCATGCGCCGTGTCGCCGAGGCGGAAGTAAACCTGAGCGGCCTCGAACGGCATGAAGACGAAGCCTGAGTCATACTCGAACATGCCGACATCGAAGATGCCGGCAATCTGGTAGGCGCGGCCACGCGGCACGGTGCCGAACGGCGTGGCAGTGATCTGCGGCGAGATCAGCGTCACCTTGTCGCCGACCGTGACGCCGAGCTTGCGCGCCAGGCGGTGGCCGATCACCACCGCATCCTCGCCGGTGAAATCCTTCAGGCTGCCCTGGCGCATGCCCTTGGCGATGCTGGTCTCGCGCGACAGGTCGCTCTGCTTGATGCCGCGCACCATAACGCCGGACGCCTGGCCGTTGGCGGTGGCCATCACCTGGCCCTCGATCATCGGGTTGGCCTGGATCACATGCACCAGGCCGCCGACCTTCTCGGCCACCCGGGCATAGTCATCCAGCGTCACGCTGCGTTCGGCCTGGATCATGATATGGCCGTTGAGACCAAGGATGCGGCCGACCAGTTCGGCGCGGAAGCCGTTCATCACGCTCATAACGATGATCAGCGTCGCCACCCCCAGCATGATGCCGAGGAAGCTGAACACCGCGATCACCGAAATGAAGCCCTCCTGGCGGCGAGCACGCAGGTAGCGCAACGCCAGGAGCCACTCGAAAGCGCCGAACGGCATGTATGCCTATCCCTTCGCGGCAACGAGTTTGGCGAGGACGGCATCCACGGAGAGTTCCTCCTTGGCGCCGCTGGCGCGGTTCTTCACTTCCACCACGCCGGCCTTGAGGCCGCGCGGGCCGACCGTCACCTGCCAGGGCAGGCCGATCAGGTCCATGGTGGCGAACTTGGCGCCGGCGCGTTCGTCGCGGTCGTCATGCAGCACGGTGAGGCCAGCCGCTTCCAGCTTGGCCTGCAGGTCGTTGGCGGCCTGAGCGCAGGCGGCGTCATCGACCTTCAGGTTGATCAAGCCGACATGGAACGGCGCCACGCTCATCGGCCAGATGATGCCGGCCTCGTCATGGCTGGCCTCGATGATGGCACCGACCAGGCGCGACACGCCAATGCCGTAGGAGCCCATCTCCAGCGTGATCGGCTCGCCGCCCGGCCCCTGCACCACCGCGCCCATCGGCTTGGAATACTTGGTGCCGAAATAGAAGATATGGCCGACCTCGATGCCACGCGCGGCAAGCTGGCGCTCCTGCGGCAGCGCCTCGAAGCGGGCAGCATCATGTTTTTCCTCGGTGGCCGCATAGGGCGCGGTCCAGCTATCGACGATGGGCTGCAGATCGGCCTCGTAATCCACGCCCTGGCCTAGCACATCGCGCTCCACCAATGCCTTGTCGCAGAACACGGCGCTCTCGCCGGTCTCGGCCAGGATGATGAATTCGTGGCTCAAGTCGCCGCCGATCGGGCCGGTATCGGCCTGCATCGGGATAGCGCGCAAGCCCAGGCGGGCGAAGGTGCGCAGGTAGGCAACGAACATGCGGTTATAGGCGCGGCGCGCGCCGGCCTGGTCGAGATCGAAGGAATAGGCATCCTTCATCAGGAATTCACGGCCGCGCATGACACCGAAGCGCGGGCGCACCTCGTCGCGGAATTTCCACTGGATGTGGTAGATGATCTTCGGCATCTCGCGGTAGCTCTTGATGTCGCCACGCACGATGTCGGTGAGCATTTCCTCGTTGGTCGGGCCGTAGAGCAAGGGGCGCTCGTGGCGGTCGGTGATGCGCAGCATCTCCTTGCCGTAATCATCGTAACGGCCACTCTTCTGCCACAGCTCAGCCGACTGGATGGTCGGCATCAGCATTTCCTGGGCGCCGGCGGCATCCTGTTCCTCGCGCACGATCTGTTCGATCCGCTTCAGCACGCGATGGCCCAGCGGCAGCCAGGAATAGATGCCGGCAGCGTTCTGGCGCACCATGCCGGCACGCAGCATCAGGCGATGGCTGACGATCTGCGCCTCGGAGGGGTTCTCCTTCAGCACGGGCAGGAAAAAGCGGCTCAGGCGCATGATGCTTCCTTGATGATGCGAGACACTTGATGATGCGACACTAGGGCGTTTTTAAGGCGCGGCCCCCGCCCCCGCAAGGGCGCACCCGGCCAGGATCACACCGGGGCTTCACGCCGAATTCAACGCCGGGATGGCAGCTTCGCCAGATGCTCGCGGCAGGCTGCCAGCACGGCATCTTCCGCCGGCTTCTCCACCGGCTGGTTCTGGAAATTCAGCTTGCCCGTGGCGGGATCGAGTTCGAGCTTGCCCACGGTCACTTCCGCCTGCCGCGCCAATGCCGGCGCGCGGCTGCCGAGCAGTTCGGCCAGCGTGAATTTCAGCGAGATGCCGAGGCGCGGATCCAGAATGCTGGCGCCAGTCTTGCCTTGCGGCAGATCCGCCGGCGCCACGGCACGGCCCCGCACGTCCACACCCGGCACATAATCCGCACCGGGCACGGCTTTCGGCTGCCGTGCCACGAGTTTGCGGCAGGATTCGGTGTCCAGCGCCACCACTGTCGGCAAGGGTGACGATTCGGCTTTGGTATCTGCGGTAGTGGAGCGAGTCGCGGGCTTCTGCGCCGGCTGTTGAGCCATTGCCTGACCCGTGAGCAGTGCTGCCGCGAGAATATGCAAAAGTCCCTTGCGCAACATTCCAATAGCTTAGCCGGGCTCGCTTAACATTTTGTTAGATTTTGTGAAAATACCCGGTGACACGGCTCGTTCTTTTGGCTATAAAAGTATCGCAACCGCTTGGAAACAGGCGGCCCAAGTCTGGGGAGGCTTAAACTTACCCGTGCGAGACGGGAAACGGAGCAGGGTTTCATCCTTGCTCCTTATTTTTATGCCTATTTCACAAAATTTTTTGTTTTATTATGCCTAGTAACTAGGCAGTTATGCACTGAAGTCCGGGAAAAATGAAACGCGTGCATCCCCGGCCAAGCCGGAGCATGACCCCTACTCCTAGAAAGCGTCATGCGCGGCCTTGAGCCGCGCATCTCAGGCCGCGTGTCGTGAGATGCCCGGGGCAGGCCCGGGCATGACAATGGTTTCAGTAGAACAGATTACTCCCCGCGCCCGAGCAGCGCGTGGGTATCGATCAGGCCGAAATAGCCCACCGCATAGAAAGCGGCGAAAACCCCTAAGCTGATCAGGAAGGTAAGCAGCAGCTTGAAGCCCATGCGCGGATTGGTCGGCGCTGAACTGGCCTGGCCGGGCAGCATCTGCTCGCCGGCCTCCTCCGAGGTGCGCACGCCAATCGGCAGCACGCAGAACAGGGTCAGCATGAAGATGCAGGCGAAAGCAACGATGGCGTTGAACCAGGTCATGACTTGAAAGCCGGTCCTCAGACCTGCTCCAGCTCCACCAGGGTGCCGAGGAAATCTTTCGGATGCAGGAACAGCACCGGCTTGCCATGGGCGCCGATCTTCGGCTCGTCGCTGCCGAGCACGCGGGCGCCCTCCGCCTTCAGCTTGTCGCGGGCGGCATAGATGTCGGTTACTTCGTAGCAGACATGGTGGATGCCGCCCGAGGTGTTCTTGGCCAGGAAGTTGGCGATCGGCGAGCCCTCGCCCAGCGGATGCAGCAATTCGATCTTGGTGTTGTCGAGCTCGACGAACACCACGGTCACGCCATGATCGGGCTGCGCCAGCGCATCCGAGACCTTGGCGCCGAGCGTGTCGCGGTAGGTGGCCGAGGCTGCGGCAAGGTCCGGCACGGCAATGGCAACGTGGTTCAGGCGTCCGATCATGGGGGGCTCCTTGAAAGTCTTACAGGCTTAATATCGGGTCGGCGGCTCAATCTGACAAGCGGATGATATGCACCTGGCAGAGCGGTTTCCGCTCCGTCACCGGCTTCAACGCCCGGCGCAACACCTTTATCGCGGTTTCCTCCAGATCGGCATCCGAACGCTGGCGCCGCGACAATTTGTCCACCGCGTTGCCGATCTGCTCGGCAATCGTCTCGGCCAGCTCCGCGGCATCGCCGTTGACCACGCCGGACAGGGTTACCATCGGATCGGCCTCCAGGTAGCCCTTCTCGTCCACCGCCAGGGATACCAGGGCGGTACCGTTGAAGCTGAGCTTGCGGCGGGCCTGCAGCGTGCCGCCCTGCAGCGGGATCAGGTCGTCGCCGTCGATGGCCAGGCGCCCGGCCGGCACCTCCTCCACCATTTCCGGCCCATTCGGCGCAATGCGGATCAGGTCGCCGTTGCGCGGCACGATGCCATGCGGCACCTGCAGGCTCTGGGCGAAGCGGGCATGCTCCACCAGATGGCGCGGTTCGCCATGCACCGGGATGGCGATCTGCGGCCGGGCCAGGGCATACATCTCCGCCAGTTCATCGCGCGAGGGATGGCCGGAGACATGCACGAAGGCATCCTTCTCGGTGATCACCTCGATGCCGCGTAGCACCAGTTCGTTATGCAGCCGGTAGAGCGTGCGTTCGTTGCCGGGAATGATCTTGGAGGAAAACAGCGCCAGGTCGCCGGGGCTCAATGCCACATGCGGATGCTGGTCGAAGGCGATGCGCGCCATGGCGCCGCGCACTTCGCCCTGGCAGCCGGTGCAGACATACATCACCTTGTCGCGCGGCAGGTAGCCGGCCTCGCGCTCGTCCACCAGATGCGGCACCTCGCGCAGATAGCCATTCTCATGCGCCGCCGCCGTGAAGCGGTGCAGCGAGCGGCCAATCAGGCAGACCGAGCGGCCGATCCGCTTCGCGACGTCATAGAGCGTCTCCAGCCGCGCCAGATTGGAGGCGAAGGTGGTGACGGCGATGCGGCCCTCGCGCCCGGCCAGCAGCTTCAGCAGGCTGTCGCGCACCTCGCCTTCCGAACCGGAGCGGCCGCGGCTGAACACATTGGTGCTGTCGCAGACCATGGCCAGCACGCCCTGGTCGCCGAAGCGCTGGATCGCCGCGCGGTCGGTGGCCGGCCCCAGCACTGGGTCGGGATCGAGCTTCCAGTCGCCGGTATGCAGGATGGTGCCCTGCGGCGTCTCGATGGCAAGTGCCTGGCTTTCCGGTGTCGAATGGGTGATGCCTATGGGCGTGATGCGGAACGGCCCGAGTTGGATCACCTCGCCCGGCTGGTAGATGGTGATCGGCACCAGTTCCTCGATGCCCTTCTCCTCCAGCTTGCGCCGCAGCACCGAGGCCGCGAAGCCGGTGGCCCAGATCGGACAGCCGAGTTCATGCCAGCAATGGCTGATGGCGCCGAGATGGTCCTCATGGGCATGGGTCAGCACCAAGCCGAGCAGCTTGTCCTTGCGTTCGGCGATCCAGGTGACATCGGGCACGATCATGTCGACGCCCGGCGCGGTGTCGTCGGCGAAGCTGGTGCCGAGATCCACCATCAGCCACTGGTCGCGGTAGCCATAGAGATTGAGATTCATCCCGATCTCGTTGGCGCCGCCCAGGGGGAGAAAATACAGGCCGTCATCGGCCTTGGTGGCTGCCATGATCAGGCGGCCTTGCGACTGCGGCGGTTGATCTCGATCAGCCCGCGCACGGTGATATCCGGCACAATCTGCTCGATCACATCGGTGGCGCCATCGAATACCGGCGCCAAGCCGCCGGTAGAGATCACCCGCATCGGCCGGCCGAATTCGTACTTGATGCGCGCCACGATGCCTTCGATCAGGCCGACATAACCCCAGAAGACACCGGAATGCATGCAGGCCACCGTGGTCTGGCCGATCACCTTCTGCGGCTTCTCCACCACGATACGCGGCAGCAAAGCCGTGGCATTGACCAGCGCCTCAATGGAGAGATTGATGCCCGGCGCGATCACGCCGCCGCAATAGCTGCCCTCCTCATCCACCACGTCGAAAGTAGTGGCGGTGCCGAAATCGACAATCACCATCGGCGTCTTGGGAAACATCACCGAGGCGCCGATGGTGTTGCAGATACGGTCGGCGCCAGCACCGGCGCCCTTCACCTGGATGCCGTAGACCACGTTTGGTTCGCCCAGCACCAGCGGCTCGGTATCGAAATAGCGGGTGCAGAGACGGCGCAGGTTGAAGGTGGCCTGCGGCACCACAGAAGCGATGATCGCCTCGCGCACGGTCTTGGGGTCGATGCCCTCAATCTGCATCAGTTGCAGCAGCCACACCGCATGTTCATCGGCGGTGCGCATGGCGGAAGTATGCTGACGCCATTCGCCAATGATGCGGTCGCCATCGATGACGCCGAATTTGACGTTGGTGTTGTTGGCATTGATCGCGAGCAGCATGTCGCTCTCCTATCAAGCAGCGGGAAAAACGTCACCGGCAGTAATGGTGCGGCGAGATCCATCGGCCAGTTCCAGGATCAGGCCGCCGCCCTCATCCAGGGCAATGAAGCGGCCGCGCACTTCCTCGGTTCCAAGCCGCGCCACGGCCGGCTTGCCAACACCCTGGGCCAGACCGAGCCAGGCCTGGCGCACCGGGGCGAAACCTTCGTCCTGCCAGCGATCATACCAGAAGCCGAGGCGCCCCAGCAGTCGCGGCAGGAAGCTTTCCGGCGTTTCCGCCACTCCCAGCACGGCGAGATTGGTTGCCGGATAAGGCGTGTCGGCCGGGTTCCAGACCAGGTTGACGCCGATGCCGACGATCAAGTGGTCCAGCAGGCCGCCACCTTGGCCAGCCCCTTGAGCGGTGCGGGACTCAAGCAGGATGCCGGAAAGCTTGGCGCCATCGATCAACACATCGTTCGGCCATTTGCAGGAAATGCGGCCCTGCAGCGCGGGAGCCGCTTCCAGCACGGCCTCGGCAACGCAGAGGCTGACCAGGAAGGAAAGCGTCGCCGCCTCATGCGCCGGGCGGCGTGGCTTCAGCAGCACCGAGACGAAAAGATTGCCTTCCGGGCTATCCCAGGCACGGCCACGGCGCCCGCGCCCTGCGGTCTGACGCCGGGCCGTCACCACCAATCCTTCCGCCGCCCCGCTTTCGGCCTGGCGGCGGATTTCCTCGTTGGTGCTGTCGATCTCGGCGAAGCCGAGCGGGCGCCAGTGCAATGCCTGTCCTTACGGGAACAACGCCTTGGCGGCGACGCCCGCAGCCGTCACCAGCGGCGCCGGATAGACGAAGTAGAGCAGCGTGAACAGGCCGGTGATGCCCATGACGGCGCCGAGTTCGGTACGCACCGGCTTGGCCAGCGGCTCGGAAGCCTCATCGAAATACATCACCTTGACGATGCGAAGATAGTAATAGGCACCGACGACGCTGGAGAGCATGCCGATCACCGCCAGCACATAGAGCTGGGCGTTGATTGCCGCCATCACGACATAGAACTTGCCGAAGAAGCCGGCGAGCGGCGGCACACCGGCAAGCGAGAACATGAAGCCGGCCAGCAGCAAAGCCATGCCGGGATGGGTCTTGCCCAGGCCGGCGAGATCGGAGACGCCTTCCACCATGCGATCGCGCTGACGCATGGAGAGAATGCAGGCGAAGGTGCCGACATTCATCGCCAGATAGATGGCGAGGTAGATCAGCACGCCGCGCACGCCCTCTTCCGTGCCGGCAGCGAGGCCGAGCAGGGCATAGCCGACATGGCCGATGGAGGAATAGGCCATCAGGCGCTTGATATTCGACTGCGCGATGGCGGCGAAGGCACCCAGCACCATGGAAAGCGCACTGATGACGATGATGATCTGCTGCCAGTCGCCGGAAATGCCGCCGAACGGCGTGAGCAGCGCGCGGCAGAACAACGCCATGGCGGCGATCTTCGGCGCCACGGCGAAGAAGGCCGTGACGGGGGTCGGCGCACCTTCATAGACGTCCGGCACCCACATGTGGAACGGCACGGCGGAAACCTTGAAGGCCAGGCCGGCAGCCAGGAACACGATGCCGATGATCAGACCGATCGAAGCCCCCTGGCTGCCCTTCAGGGCGGCGGCGATATCGGTGAAGCCAGTGGCGCCGGTGAAGCCATAGATCAGCGACGAACCATAGAGCAGCATGCCGGACGACAGCGCGCCGAGCACGAAATACTTCAGGCCGGCCTCGGTGGCGCGGGCGGAATCACGCTTGAAGCCGGCGAGGATGTAGAGCGACAGGCTCTGCAATTCGAGGCCGAGATAGAGCGCGATCAGGTCGTTGGCCGACACCATCATCATCATGCCGATGGTGGCCAGCAGCACGATCACCGGATACTCGAAGCGATCCATGCGGTGATGCCGGATATAGCCGAGCGACTGCACGATGGCGAAGCCGGAGCCGATCAGGATCAGCACCTTGGCGAACCGCGCGAAGCCATCGGCGATGAACAGGTTCTCGAAGGCCGGGCGCGGACCGGACGGCTGCTGCAGGATCAGCAGCACGGCAATGGCGCAGGCGGCGACGCTGAGCCAGGCGACCAGGCGAGTAGAACCCTCACCCTTGAATACACCGAGCAGCAGCAAGGCCATGGCGGCAACGCTGAGCCAGAGTTCCGGATAGGCGGGAGCGAGCGAAGCGAAAGTCACGATGCCAACTCCTAGCGGGCCGCCACCGCCGCCTTGACGGCGGCCAGCGCGGTTTGATGCTGATCCAACAGGTTCTTCACCGACACCGCCATCACATCGAGGAACGGGCCAGGATAGATGCCCATCCACAGCGCCAGCACCACCAGCGGTGCCAGCGTGGCGATCTCGCGCGGGCTGAGATCGAGCATCGACTTCACATCATCCTTGGTCAGTTCGCCGAACACCACGCGGCGATAGAGCCACAGGGCATAGGCGGCCGAGAGGATCACGCCGGAGGTGGCGATCATGGCCACCCAGGTATTGGCCTTGAAGGCACCAACCAGGGTGAGCATTTCGCCGACGAAGCCGGCGGTGCCCGGCAGGCCGACATTGGCCATGGTGAACAGCATGAACACCACGGCGTATTTCGGCATGTTGTTAGCTAGGCCGCCGTAGCGCGAAATCTCGCGGGTATGCAGGCGGTCATAGACCACACCGACGCAAAGGAACAGCGCGCCCGAGACGATGCCGTGGCTCAGCATCTGGAAGATCGCGCCCTGCACGCCCTGCATGGTAAGGCTGAACGTGCCCATGGTGACGAAACCCATATGCGCCACCGAGGAATATGCGATCAGCTTCTTCATATCCTCCTGCACCAGGGCCACCAGCGAAGTATAGACGATGGCAATGACCGAGAAGGCGAAGACCAACGGCGTGAAATACACGCTGGCATCCGGGAACATCGGGATCGAGAAACGGATGAAACCGTAACCGCCCATCTTCAGCAGCACGCCGGCCAGGATCACGGAACCGGCGGTCGGTGCTTCCACGTGGGCGTCAGGCAGCCAGGTATGCACCGGCCACATCGGCACCTTCACGGCGAAGGAGGCGAAGAAGGCCAGCCACAGCCACTTCTGCACATCCGCATCGAAGCGGAAAGCCATCAGGGTCGGAATATCGGTCGTCCCGGCCTTGAAGTACATGTAGAGCAGCGCCAGCAGCAGCAGCAGCGAACCAAGCAGCGTGTAGAGAAAGAACTTGAAGGTGGCATAGATGCGGTTCTTGCCGCCCCAGATGCCGATGATCAGGAACATCGGGATCAGGCCGGCTTCGAAGAACAGATAGAACAGCACCAGATCGAGTGCGCAGAACACGCCAATCATCAGGGTTTCCATCACCAGGAAGGCGAGCATGTACTCCTTGACGCGATGCTCGATGGCTTCCCAGGAAGCCAGGATGCAGAGCGGCATCAGGAAGGTGGTGAGGATCACGAACAGCATCGAAATGCCGTCCACGCCCATATGGTAGTTGATCCCGGCGCCGAGCCATTCGTGCTTTTCCACGAACTGGAAGGCCGAGGTCGAGTTGTCGAAGTTGATCCAGATCAGCAGCGACACCGCGAAGGTGATCACCGTGGTCCACAGCGCCGCGTTGCGGGCATTGCGGGCGACGATCTCTTCCGGCCCGCGCGCGAGCAGGATGAAGGCGGCGCCGACCAGCGGCAGGAAGGTGACGATGGAGAGGAGCGGCATACCGGACATCTCAGTGCGCCCCGAGCTTGGTGAAGAAGTAAGTGACCAGGGCCGCCACGCCGATCAGCATGGCGAAAGCGTAGTGGTAGACGTAGCCGGTCTGCAGCACGCTGGCGCGCTTGGCCAGCTTCGCTACCGTGGCGGCAAAGCCATTCGGCCCCAGGCCATCGATGATGCGGCCATCGCCGCCCTTCCATAGCACACGGCCGAGCCACAACGCCGGACGAACGAAGATGACGTTATACAGTTCGTCGAAATACCACTTATTGAGCAGGAAGCTGTAAAGCATGTGCTGCTGCTTGGCCACGGCGGTAGGAATGGTGGTGTCGCGGACATAGGCCCACCAGGCCACCGCGATGCCGATGACGCCGACGATGATCGGGCCGACCTTGACCAGGAATGGCACGTGATGTGCGTTTTCCATCGCCTTGTTGGCCGGCAGCACCAGGATGGCATTGCCCCAGAATTCCTGCCAATGGTGGCCGACGAAGCCATTGTAGAAGGTGATGCCCGCGAAGACCGCGCCGAAAGCCAGCACGAAGAGCGGGAACAGCATCACCATCGGGCTTTCATGCACATGCTCCATCACATGATGATCCGCGCGCGGCTCGCCATGGAAGGTCATGAAGATCAGGCGCCAGGAATAGAAGGCGGTGAGGATCGCCGCCGCCATGCCCATGATATAGGCATACTGGCCGACGCCGGTGCCGACGCCGAAGGCGGCTTCCAGGATCATATCCTTGGAATAATAGCCGGCGAAGATCGGGAAACCGGCCAGCGCCAGGCTGCCGATCCACATCATCGCATAGGTCACCTTGATATGCTTCCACAGGCCGCCCATGTGGCGCATGTCCTGCTGGCCGTCGACAGCATGGATCACCGAGCCGGCCCCCAGGAACAACAGCGCCTTGAAGAAGGCATGGGTGAACAGGTGGAAGATCGCCGCCGGATAGGCCGAGACGCCGAGCGCGAAGAACATGTAGCCAAGCTGCGAGCAGGTCGAATAGGCGATGACGCGCTTGATGTCATTCTGAGCCAGACCGACCGTGGCGGCGAAGAACGCCGTGGTGGCACCGACGATGGTGACGAATTGCAGCGTTGCCGGGGCGTATTCGAAGATCGGCGAGCAGCGCGCGACCATGAAGACGCCGGCGGTGACCATGGTCGCGGCATGGATCAGCGCCGAAACCGGGGTCGGGCCTTCCATGGCGTCCGGCAGCCAGGTGTGCAGGCCAAGCTGGGCCGACTTGCCCATGGCGCCGAGGAACAGCAGGAAGGTGCCAACGGTGAGGATGTCCCAGTCCTTCCACAGGAAATGGAAGGTCTTGCCGGCGAGATCCGGCGCCGCCTTGAACACGGTGTCGAAAGCCACCGAGCCGGTGGCCCAGAACAGGCACATGATGCCGAGCGCAAAGCCGAAATCGCCGACGCGGTTGACCACGAAGGCCTTGATCGCGGCGGCATTGGCGGACGGCTTCTTGAACCAGAAGCCGATTAGCAGGTAGGAGGCCAGACCGACACCTTCCCAGCCGAAATAAAGCTGCACGAAGTTGTCCGACGTCACCAGCATCAGCATGGCGAAGGTGAACAGCGACAGATACGAGAAGAAGCGGGCGCGGTGCGGATCGTGGCTCATGTAGCCGATCGAATAGATATGCACCAGGGCGGACACGGTGTTGACCACCACCAGCATCACGGCGGTGAGCTGGTCGATCTTCAGCGCCCAGTCAACCACGAAGGCGCCGGAGCTGATCCAGTGCAGCACCACCACATTGGTGGAGCCGCCCTTGTAGATCACCGAGTAGAAGGCGAACCAGGACAGGATGGCCGAGACGCAGACCGCGCCGGTGGTCACCGCCATGGCGGCCGCATCGCCAATGCGCCGACCGCCCAAACCGCCGATGATCGCGGCCAGAAGCGGCAGGAAAACGATCAGATGATACATCGTCATCGCTGGCCTCAGCCCTTCATCATGTTGATGTCCTCAACCGCGATGGAGCCGCGGTTGCGGAAATAGATCACCAGGATCGCCAGGCCGATCGCCGCCTCGCCCGCTGCCACGGTGAGCACGAACAGGGCGAAGACCTGGCCGACCAGATCCTGCAAATGGGTGGAGAAAGCCACCAGGTTGATATTCACCGCCAGCAGCATCAGTTCGACCGACATCAGGATGATGATGACGTTCTTCCGGTTGAGGAAGATGCCGAAGATGCCGAGCGTGAACAGGATGGCGGCAACGGTGAGGTAATGGCCAAGGCCGATGGTCAGCATGATCAGATTCCCTTCCGCGGCTCGACCTTGCGGACATCCACCGCCTCGTCGCGGCGGCGGCCGACCTGCACGCCGATATCCTGGCGGCGCACACCCGGGCGATGACGCAGGGTCAGCACGATGGCGCCGATCATGGCCACCAGCAGGATCAGGCCGGAGCCCTGGAACAGATAGATGTACTTGGTATAGAGCACCTGCCCCAAGGCGGCGGTGTTATGCACCTTGGCCGGATCGGGGATCGGCAGCAGCGCCGGCGCGGTCTGCGGCACGGCGACCAGGCCACCCAGCACCAGGATCAGTTCCACCAGCAGCACCAGGCCGATCAGCGCGCCGACCGGCAGGTATTGCAGGAAGCCCTGGCGCAGTTCGGTGAAGTTGATGTCCAGCATCATCACCACGAACAGGAACAGCACCGCCACGGCACCGACATAGACGATGACCAGGATCATCGCCAGGAATTCAGCACCCATCAGCACGAACAGGCCGGCGGCATTGAAGAAAGCCAGGATCAGGAACAGCACGCTATGCACGGGATTGCGCGCCGCGATCACCATGACGCCGCTGGCCACCGTGATGGCCGCGAACAGATAGAAGGCCAAGGCCTGTACGATCATACTCTATCCCCCTCGCCCGTCGCTGCTCTTCACCGGTAAGGCGCATCGGCGGCGATATTGCGCGCGATTTCGTATTCCCAGCGCTCGCCATTCGCCAGCAGCTTGTTCTTGTCATAGAACAGCTCCTCGCGGGTTTCGGTGGCGAACTCGAAATTCGGACCCTCGACGATGGCATCCACCGGGCAGGCTTCCTGGCAGAAGCCGCAATAGATGCACTTGGTCATGTCGATGTCGTAGCGCGTGGTGCGGCGCGAACCGTCGTCGCGCGGCTCGGCCTCGATGGTGATGGCCTGGGCCGGGCAGATCGCCTCGCAGAGCTTGCACGCGATGCAGCGTTCCTCGCCATTGGCATAGCGGCGCAGCGCATGCTCGCCGCGGAAACGCGGGCTCAGCGGCCCCTTTTCATAGGGGTAGTTCAGGGTGGCGCGCGGCCGGAACATGTACTTGAAGGTCAGCCACAGGCCGCCGAGCATTTCGGTGAGGAAGATGGCGCGGGCGCCGCGATCGAGCAGTGCCATGGCTTACATCCCTTTCGGCAGGAGGTCGAAGGCAACCAGCACACCGGCGGTCGCGATCACCCAGAATAGCGAGATCGGCAGGAACACCTTCCAGCCCAGCCGCATCAACTGGTCGTAGCGGTAGCGCGGCAGCGCGGCGCGGATCCAGATGAAGATGAACAGCAGGATGAAAATCTTGAGGAAGAACCAGACGATCCCCGGCACCCAGGTGAAGGGCGCGACGTTGAACGGCGGCAGCCAGCCACCGAGGAACAAGATCGTGGTCATGCCGCACATCAGGATCATGTTCGCGTATTCGCCCAGGAAGAACAGGGCGAAATGCATCGACGAATATTCCACCTGATAGCCGGCAACGAGTTCGGCTTCCGCTTCCGGCAGATCGAACGGATGCCGGTTGGTCTCGGCCAGCGTCGAGATGAAGAAGATCACGAACATCGGCAACAGCGGGATGGCGAACCACACCGTGCGCTGGGCTTCGACAATGGCGGTAAGGTTCAGCGAACCGACGCAGAGCAGCACGGTGATGATGACGAAGCCCATGGAGACTTCGTAAGACACCATCTGCGCCGAGGAACGCAGCGCGCCAAGGAAGGCATAGCGCGAATTCGAGGCCCAGCCGGCGATGATGATGCCGTAGACGCCGAGCGAGGAAATCGCAAACAGGTAGAGCACGCCGACATTGATATTCGAGATCACCCAGCCTTCCGCCACTGGAATCACAGCCCAAGCGATCAGCGCGAGAATGAAGGTGAGGCACGGCGCCAGGATGAACAGGATCTTGTTGGCGCCCGACGGGATGATCGGTTCCTTGAAGATCAGCTTCACGGCATCGGCGAAGGGCTGCAGCAGGCCGAAGGGGCCGACCACATTCGGGCCCATGCGGAGCTGCATGGCGGCCAGCACCTTGCGCTCCATCAGCGTGAGGTAGGCCACCGCGATCAGCAGCGGCACCACCAGCGCCAGGATGTTGGCCAGAATCAGGCCACCCGGCCAGATATAGCCCTGCCACAGAGTCTGAAACAGCGTATCAGTCATCGGAGCCCGTCATCGCCAGGGTTTCGCCGCGCATCACCGCAGAACACTCGGCCATGGTGGTCGAGGCGCGGGCGATCGGGTTGGTGAGGTAGAAATCGGCCACAGTCGAAGCAAACGGCACATCATTCGGTATGCCGTTGACGCCGAACACGCCCCAGGCCGCCGGGGTGACGCGGTCGACAGCGCCGAAATGCGGCGCCACTTCCAGGATGCGGCGGCGCAGCGCGCCCTGATTGTCATAGGGCAGCTTCTGGCCCAGCACTTCGGAGAGCGCACGCAGGATCGCCCAATCCTCGCGGGCATCGCCGGGCGCCGCAGCGGCGCGGCGACCGAGCTGCACGCGGCCCTCGGTGTTGACCCAGATCGCGTCCTTCTCGGTATAGGCCACGCCCGGCAGCACCACATTGGCGCGGCGTGCACCGGCATCGCCATGGCTGCCCTGGTAGACCACGAAGGCATTGCCGATCTTGGCGGTGTCGAACTCATCGGCGCCGAGCAGGTAAAGCGCCTTGATGGCGCCGGACTGCGTGCCGGCGAGAATGCTGTCGATGCCGCCTGCCGTCGCGAAGCCGAGGTCGAGCGCGCCAACGCGACCAGCCGCCGTATGCAGCACGGAGAAACCGTTCCAGCCATCCTTCACCAGGCCGCAGCGATCCGCCACCTGCCAGGCCAGGCCGAGCACCACATCGCCGTCAGTGCGGGCCACAGCGCCCTGCCCCAGGATCAGTAGCGGGTTCTTGGCATTCTTCAACACATCAGCGAAAGCGTGGCTGCCATCGGCGATGGCCTTCAGCGTCATCGGACCGGTGCCGAGATGCTCATACTTGTAGGTAAGGTCGGCGGCTTCGCCGATCACCGCGATCTTGACGTTGCCGCGCAGATAGCGCTTGCGAAGCCGCGCGTTCAGCACGGCGGCTTCCTTGCGCGGGTTGCTGCCGACAATGAGGATCGCATCGGCCTGGTCGATGCCGGCAATGCCTGAGTTGAACAGGTAGCTGGCGCGGTTGGCCGGGTCCACCTTCGCGCCATCCTGGCGGCATTCGGTCAAAGTCGAGCCAAGCTTGCCAAGCAGGTCCTTCAGCGCCATCACGCTTTCGGCGCAGGCCATGTCGCCGGCCACAGCAGCAATCTCGCTGCCAGAGAGGCCCTTGAGGCCGGCGGCAACAGCGGCAAACGCCTCGTTCCAGGTCGCCGGCTGCAGCTTGCCGTTCACCCGCACATAGGGCTGGTCGATGCGGCGCTTCTTCAGGCCGTCATAGGCGAAGCGGGTCTTGTCGGAAATCCATTCCTCGTTCACCGCTTCATTCAGGCGCGGCAGTACGCGCATCACTTCGCGGCCACGCACATCGATGCGGACATTGCTGCCCAGCGCGTCCATAGCATCGACGCTCTCGGTCTTGCGCAATTCCCAGGAACGGGCGGTGAAGGCATAAGGCTTCGAGGTCAGCGCGCCGACCGGGCAGAGGTCGATCACGTTGCCGGAAAGCTCGGAGGCGAAGGCCTTCTCGAGATAGGTGGTGATCTCGGTATCCTCGCCACGGCCAATGGCGCCGAGATCGGGCACGCCGGCGATTTCGGTGGCGAAGCGGACACAGCGGGTGCAATGGATGCAGCGGGTCATGGTGGTAGCCACCAGCGGACCCATATTCTTGTCCTTCACCGCGCGCTTGTGCTCGTCGTAGCGCGAGGCGCCCTTGCCGTAGCCCATCGACTGGTCCTGCAGGTCGCACTCGCCGCCCTGGTCGCAGATCGGGCAATCCAGCGGGTGGTTGATCAGCAGGAATTCCATCACGCC
Source organism: Ferrovibrio sp. MS7 (assembly GCF_038404985.1). Classification (NCBI taxonomy): domain Bacteria; kingdom Pseudomonadati; phylum Pseudomonadota; class Alphaproteobacteria; order Rhodospirillales; family Rhodospirillaceae; genus Ferrovibrio; species Ferrovibrio plantarum. Next base: position 2,711,846 of record NZ_JBBKBA010000001.1, on the reverse strand, counting down.
TTCACGCGCCTTCTTCACCAGCGGCGTGTCGGTCTTGATCACCATGCCATCGGCGGCCGGCATAGCGCAGGAGGCGATCGGCTTCGGCGCCTTCTCCTGTTCCACCAGGCACATGCGGCAATTGCCGGCGATGCTGAGGCGTTCGTGGTAGCAGAAGCGCGGGATTTCCTTGCCGGCCAGTTCGCAGGCCTGCAGCACGGTGGTGCCGGGCTCGACCGTTACCTGGATGCCGTCGATGGTCAAAGTCGGCATGGGCTTACTCCGCAGCCACGGGAAGGACCGGCTTGCCGGCGTGATAGGCGTCGATGCGGCGCTCCACCTCGGGGCGGAAATGCCGGATCAGGCCCTGGATCGGCCAGGCAGCGGCATCGCCAAGGGCGCAGATGGTGTGGCCTTCCACTTGCGTGGTGACTTCGAGCAGCATGTCGATTTCATGCTTCTCGGCTTCGCCCTTCACCAGACGCTCCATGACGCGCCACATCCAGCCAGTGCCTTCGCGGCACGGCGTGCACTGGCCGCAGGATTCATGCTTGTAGAATTTCGAGAGCCGGGCGATGGCGCGCACCACGTCGGTGCTCTTGTCCATCACGATCACGGCGGCGGTGCCGAGGCCGGAACGCTGGGCGCGCAAGCTGTCGAAATCCATCAGCACGTCGTCGCAGATCGACTTCGGCAGCAGCGGCACCGAGGAGCCGCCCGGAATGATCGCCAGCAGGTTATCCCAGCCGCCGCGCACGCCGCCGGCATGCTTCTCGATCAATTCCTTGAGCGGGATGCCCATCTCCTCTTCCACGTTGCACGGCTTGTTGACGTGGCCGGAGATGCAGAAAACCTTGGTGCCGGTATTGTTCGGACGGCCGATGCTGGCGAACCACTCGCCGCCGCGCCGCAGGATGGTCGGCGCCACCGCGATGCTTTCGACGTTGTTCACCGTGGTCGGGCAGCCCCAAACGCCGACATTGGCCGGGAAAGGCGGCTTCAGGCGCGGCTGGCCCTTCTTGCCTTCCAGGCTTTCGATCAGCGCGGTTTCCTCGCCGCAGATATAGGCGCCGGCGCCGCGATGCACGAAGACATCGAAATCATAGCCCGAACCGCAGGCATTCTTGCCGAGCAGGCCGGCATCGCGCGCTTCGTCGATGGCGGCTTCCAGCACATTGGCTTCGTGGTGGAATTCACCACGGATATAAATGTAGGCAGCAACGGCACGCATGGCGAAGCCGGCGAGCAGGCAGCCCTCGATCAGCTTATGCGGATCGTGGCGCATCATGTCGCGGTCCTTGCAGGTGCCCGGCTCGCCCTCGTCGGCATTGACCACGAGATAGCTCGGCCGGCCATCGGACTGCTTCGGCATGAAGGACCACTTCAGGCCGGTGGGGAAGCCGGCACCGCCACGGCCACGCAGCGAGGACTTCTTCATCTCTTCGATGATCCAGTCCTGGCCCTTGGCCATGATGTCCTTGGTGCCATCCCAGTCGCCGCGACGGCGCGCGGCGGCCAGGTTCCACGGCTGCTGGCCGTAGAGATTGGTGAAGATGCGGTCCTTATCCTGCAACATGCCCGGGCTCCGCTTATTCGCCGCCACCGGCCGGGGCACTACCGGCCGGCTGGTTGAAGCTCTGCAACGTGGTCGGGCCGCCCAGCGGCGCCGACGCGATACGGCCATTCTGCGGCCCTGGCTTCGGCTTTTCGCCGCGCTGCAGGGCCTCCAGGATCTTCACCGTGCTGGCGGCATCGAGATCCTCGTAAAAATCATCGGCGATCTGCATCATCGGTGCATTCACGCAGGCACCGAGACATTCCACCTCGATCAGGGTGAACTGGCCGTCCTTGGTGGTCTCGCCGCAATGGATGCCGAGATGCTTCTCGCAGGCGGCAACAATCTGCTCCGAGCCGCGCAGCCAGCAGGGCGTGGTGGTGCAGACCTGCACGAAATGCTTACCGACAGGCGCCAGGTTATACATTGTGTAGAAGCTGGCGACTTCCAGCACGCGGATTTCCGGCACGCTCAGCATGTCAGCCACGGCGCGGATCGCGGCCAGCGGCAACCAGCCGCCATGCTGGCGCTGCGCCAGATCCAGCAGCGGCATGGTGGCGCTGCGCTGGCGGCCAGCCGGGTATTTGGCAATGAAGGCCTTGGCCTTCTCCAGGTTTTCCGCCGTGAAGGCGAAATCCTTGGGCTGCTGCTCGGGCGGTGCGATATGGACGCCACTCATCGGTCGATCTCTCCGAACACGATATCCATGTTGCCGACAATCGAGACGGCATCGGCGAGCATGTAGCCCTTGGACATGAAATCCGTCGCCTGCAGATGGGCAAAGCCCGGGGCGCGGATGCGGCAGCGATACGGCTTGTTGGAGCCGTCCGACACCAGATAGACGCCGAACTCACCCTTCGGCGCTTCCACCGCGGCATACACTTCGCCTTCCGGCACGCGATAGCCTTCGGTGTAGAGCTTGAAATGATGGATCAGCGCTTCCATTGAGGTCTTCATCTCACCGCGCTTCGGCGGCACCACCTTGCGGTCGTCCGACGAGACCGGGCCGGCTTCCGGCATCTGCTCAATGCACTGGCGGATAATGCGCACCGACTGGTGCATCTCTTCCACGCGGCAGAGGTAACGGTCGAAGCAATCGCCGTTCTTGCCCACCGGAATATCAAAATCCAGTTCGTCGTAGACTTCGTAGGGCTGCGACTTGCGCAGATCCCAGGCGACGCCCGAACCGCGCAGCATCACGCCGGAAAAGCCCCAGTCCATCGCATCCTTGGCCGAGATCACGCCGATATCGACATTGCGCTGGCGGTAGATGCGGTTCTCAGTGAGCAGGTTCTCAACGTCGGTGAGCACCGGCTGCACGCGTTCACAATACTTGTAGATATCCTCGGCCAGGCCCTTCGGCATGTCCTGGTGCACGCCACCGGGACGGAAATAGGCGGCATGCATACGGGCGCCGGAAACGCGCTCGTAGAATTCCATCAGCTTCTCGCGCTCCTCGAAGCACCACAAAGCCGGCGTGGTGGCGCCGACATCGAGGGCATGGGTGGTCACGTTCAGCATGTGGTTCAGCAGGCGGCCGATCTCGGAGAAGATCACGCGCACGAACTGGCCGCGGCGCGGCACTTCCAGGCCGAGCAGGCGCTCGGTGGCGATCGCGAAGGCATGTTCCTGGTTCATCGGCGCGACATAGTCGAGCCGGTCGAAATACGGCACCGCCTGCAGGTAGGTCTTGTTCTCGATCAGCTTCTCGGTGCCGCGATGCAGCAGGCCGATATGCGGATCGCAACGCTCGACGATTTCGCCATCCAGCTCCATCACCAGGCGCAGCACGCCGTGCGCCGCCGGATGCTGCGGGCCGAAATTCAGGGTGTAATTGGCAATCGCGACTTCAGCCATGTTACGCCTTTGCCTTTTCGTCGCCCGGCAGCACGTATTTCGCGCCTTCCCACGGGCTCATGAAATCGAAGCGGCGGAATTCCTGGGGCAACTGCACCGGTTCGTAGATCACGCGCTTCTGCTGGTTGTCGTAGCGCACTTCGACATAGCCGGTGAGCGGGAAATCCTTGCGCAGCGGATGACCCTCGAAGCCGTAATCCGAAAGGATGCGGCGCAGGTCCGGATGGCCCGAGAACATCACGCCATACATGTCCCAGGTCTCGCGCTCGAACCAGCCGGCAGCGGAATAGACGCCTGTGACGGACGGCACCGGAGTATCTTCGTCGGTCTGCACGGTGATGCGGACGCGCTGGTTCAGCTTCAGGCTGAGCAGGTGATAGACGATGTCGAACCGCTTCTCGCGCTCCGGCCAGTCGACACCAAGCACGTCGATCAGCTGCACGAACTGGCAGTTGCCGTCATCGCGCAGGAAGGTTAGCAGGCTGACAATGCGCTCGGCCGGCGCCGCCAGGGTCAACTCGCCATGGCTGACGCGGAAGCTGGTAACGTCATTCGGCACACTGGCAGCGATATGCTCGCCCAGTTCCTTGAGCGCCTGCTCCTGCTCGGCGATCAGCGCTTTTTGATCCGTCATGCGGTCCCCGCTCAGCGCGCGATGGTGGTGGTGCGCAGAATCTTCTTCTGCAACTGCAGCAGACCGTAGACCAGCGCTTCCGCCGTGGGCGGGCAGCCGGGTACGTAGATGTCCACCGGCACGATGCGGTCGCAACCGCGCACCACGGAATAGGAATAGTGGTAATAGCCGCCGCCATTGGCGCAGCTTCCCATGGAGATGACGTAGCGCGGCTCCGCCATCTGGTCATAGAGCTTGCGCAAGGCCGGCGCCATCTTGTTGGTCAGGGTGCCGGCCACGATCATCACGTCCGACTGGCGCGGTGAGGCGCGCGGCATGGAACCGAAACGGTCGAGATCGTAGCGCGCCATGTAGGCATGGATCATCTCCACGCCGCAGCAGGCAAGGCCGAAGGTCATCGGCCAAAGCGAGCCGGTGCGGGCCCAGTTGGCCAGCTTGTCCAGCGAGGAAACCACCACGCCCTTGTCGGCGAGTTCATCCGACAGATCCTTGAAGAAGGTGTCCTGGGGCGAGCCAAGCTGCATGCCGCCTGCGGCGGGGGTAGCCGGGGTCTTGTCCATGGCGCCGCTCACTCCCATTCCAAGGCCCCCTTCTTCCACTCATAAATGAAGCCGACGGTCAGCACGCCGAGGAAAACCACCATCGACCAGAAACCGAACACGCCAATATCGCCGAGCGCCACCGCCCAGGGGAACAGGAAGGCGACTTCAAGGTCGAAGATGATGAAGAGGATGGCCACAAGGTAGAAGCGCACATCAAACTGGCGCCGCGAGTCCGAAAACGGCTCGAAGCCGCATTCGTAGGTGGAATTCTTTTCCGGATCGGGATTGCGCTTGGCGGCAACGAAAGGCAGCAGCGCCATCACCAAGGCCAGGACGATTGCCAGGCCAAGAAACAGCAGGATCGGCAGGTACTCCCGCAGTAGGGCGTCCACGGTTGCACTCTCCTCTGTATTAGGAAACAGCAAGAAGTCAGCCCCTGGCAGTCCCACCCACCGGAGGCTCCGGAGTATTAGACCGTTATCTGCCGCACCGCAATAATTTAGCCCCTGGATAATCTCTGTAAACGGCCCTTTGCGAGTGACTCGCAAGAGGCGTTAAACAGCAGCAAATCAAGTACCTAGCGCCTTTGCCTGGCGGCGTATCGGATGGCCCAGCCAATGCCTCTGCCTGCGGCCGGCAAAGCACCAGCCTCCAGCCATGCCGGAGCCCTGCCGAGAGTCCCACCAAAGCCTTGCCCGAAGCCTCGGAGTCGCTCCCCCCAGTGGTTGCAAGGCATTGCATACAGAGGCCCTCTCCGCGGCGATCAGGCGGCCGGAATGGCGCCTACAGCAGCCCGGGCAGCGGCGCGAATATCTAGGGGGGATGGCGCAACGAAAAAGGGCGGCCCGTGGGACCGCCCTTTTTGGATCGCTTTGCTGCGCTAAACCACTGAAAAAGTGGCGAGAGTGACGGGACTTGAACCCGCGACCTTCGGCGTGACAGGCCGACGCTCTAACCAACTGAGCTACACCCCCGCAGCGGCGGTCGGTGTACCTCCCCGCCCGCCCCATGTCAAGCACAGGGCGGGCGGGCGAGGCGCTTTTTCAGCAATAGGCGCAGTTACCGGTTTCAGCCTTCACCTTGGCCGGCAGGAAGCCCTCGATCAGCGAGGTTTCGCCGGCCTCACGGCTCTTCTTCAGCACCAGGCTCTGCAGCTTGGCGAAGGCCTTGGTCTCGATCTGGCGCACACGCTCCTTGGTCACGCCGAGGCGCTCGCCAAGTTCTTCCAGCGTCACCTTGTCGTCGTTGAGCATGCGCTCGGAAACGATCAGGCGTTCGCGCGGGTTGAGCTGGTCCAGTGATTCGGTGAGCCAGGTATGGCGCAGCGCGCCGTCATGGCGGGCCTCGACCTGCTGCTCCGGATTCGGGCCGGGATCGACCAGGAAATCCTGGAACGCCTCGCCGCCCTCCTCGCCGCCCATCGGCTCGTTCAGCGAATGGTCGCGGCCCGAAAGCCGCATCGCCATGGCGGAAACCTCGTTCGGCGAAACCTTCAGCGTGGCCGCGATTTCATTGCGGTTGGCGTCATCCAGCGTCAGGCTGCCGCCGTTGCGCTCCAGCTTGGCGCGCAGCCAACGCAGATTGAAGAACAGCGCCTTCTGGCCGGCCGAGGTGCCGGAGCGCACGATCGACCAGTTGCGCAGCACGTATTCCTGCATCGAGGAGCGGATCCACCAGGTGGCGTACGTGGAGAAGCGCACGCCGCGCTCCGGATCGAAGCGGTTGATCGCCAGCATCAGGCCGATATTGCCCTCCTGGATCAGGTCGGACATCGGCAGGCCGTAATTGCGGAAGCGGCCGGCGGTGGCGACGACCAGGCGCAGGTAGGCGGAAACCATCTCCTGCATGGCCTGCTGGTCGCCGTGTTCCTTCCAGCGCTTAGCCAGCGACAGTTCCTGTTCCTCGGTGAGCATGGCCTTGTTCATGACCGTGGAGAGGTAGCGGCGGTCAGCGCCTTCCAGGGAGCGGCTCGGTGTGTTGCGCAGGCTCATGGTACATCCTCCATCGACTTTCCCACCCGTCCGCACTACCATCTTGATTCGACGGGCCGTAGGGACACGGCATGGACTGGTATCGGGTCGCTATGATCCTGCACCCGGTCCCGTGTTCTGGCAAATGATAATTTAGAGTCGATACGAACTTGTGATGGCTGTCACACCACTGCACGACATGCCGCTCGAGGCGCCAACGCCGGAGCCCGAAGTTGCCGCGAAAACCATGCTGGCGCAAAGGGTTACCCTATTGCTCGACCGCCTGGGCCGGCTCACCCGCGAACTCCAGTTCGTCGATGGCCTGAATCCGGCGCAGTGGGAAGTACTGCGCTTCCTGGCTCAGGCCAACCGCTATTCCCGCACTCCCTCCGCCCTGGCGGATTACCTAGGGTCAACCAAGGGCACGGTGTCCCAGACGCTGATCGCGCTGGAGAACAAGGGCCTGGTCGACCGGGTGAAAAAAACCTGCGACCGCCGTGGCGTGGAACTGCGCCTGACCGATGAAGGCCGGGCCATGCTGGCGCGCGATCCGATGCGCACGCTGGAAAAGGCCATCGACGACATGGCCATGGATTGCGGCGCCTCCCTGGTGCGCGGCTTGTCCAAGCTGCTCTACGAACTGCAGAACCGTCATTCGGTGATGCAATACGGTATCTGCCAGGATTGCTCGCTGTTCTGCGTCAACCACCTCACCCCGGCGGAAACCACGCATCATTGCGGCAAGACCGGCGACGCCTTGAGCCACACCGACCGCAACCAGCTCTGCGTCAGCTACAAGAGCCACGATACCGCCGGCAGCGCCGAATAGCCCGGCCCCGCGTCCCCTTCCCCCTTCCCGTATTGCCGATGACCGCCCTATCACTGATTACCGTAGGGTCAATATTGCGCCGCACGCCCGCGCGCATTAGCCTAACCAGCGTTTGAAACCGACCCAGACCAACAAAACTCAGGAAACGACGATGAAGTTCACCGGTACCGATTCCTATGTCGCGACCAACGACCTGATGGTGGCGGTGAATGCCGCGGTGACGCTAGAGCGCCCGCTGCTGGTGAAGGGCGAGCCGGGCACCGGCAAGACCGTGCTGGCCATCGAGGTGGCCAAGGCGCTGAAGGCGCCGCTGCTCACCTGGCACATCAAGTCGACCACCAAGGCTCAGCAGGGCCTCTATGAGTATGACGCGGTGTCGCGGCTCCGCGACGGCCAGCTCGGCGAAGAGCGCGTGCACGACATCAAGAACTACATCAAGAAGGGCAAGCTGTGGGATGCCTTCACCGGCGCCAACCGCCCGGTGCTGCTGATCGACGAGATCGACAAGGCCGATATCGAATTCCCGAACGACTTGCTGCTCGAACTCGACCGTATGGAATTCTTCGTCTACGAAACCGGCGAGACGATCAAGGCAGCGCAGCGCCCCATCGTCATCATCACCTCGAACAACGAGAAGGAACTGCCTGACGCCTTCCTGCGCCGCTGCTTCTTCCACTACATCCGTTTCCCCGACCGCGAGACGATGGAGAAGATTGTCGAGGTGCATTACCCCGGCGTGCAGCGCAATCTGGTGCGCGAGGCGCTGAACGTGTTCTACGAACTGCGCGAGACGCCGGGCCTGAAGAAGAAGCCCTCGACCTCGGAACTGCTCGACTGGCTGAAGCTGCTGATGGCCGAGGACCTGCCGCCGGAAGCGCTCAAGACCAAGGAACAGGGCAAGCTGATCCCACCGCTGGCCGGCGCGCTCTTGAAGAACGAGCAGGACGTGCACCTGTTCGAGCGCCTTGCCTTCATCGCGCGGCGTGAAAACCGCTAAGACCTGAACGAGGCCTTCCAGGGAGGGCGCCATGTTCATCAATTTCTTTCTCGAACTGCGCAAGAACAAGGTGCCCGCGACGCTCCGCGAGTACCTGACGCTGATCGAGGCCATGGAAAAGGGCGTGCCGAATTACAGCGTGGAGGATTTCTACTATCTCTCCCGCTCTGCCCTGGTGAAGGACGAGCGCAACCTCGACAAGTTCGACCGGGTTTTCTCCCAGGTGTTCAACGGCCTGGAATTCGTCTCCGACACCGTCTCGGCTGACATTCCCGAGGAGTGGCTGCGCAAGCTGGCCGAAAAGACCCTGACGGAAGAAGAAAAGGCGATGATCCAGGCGCTCGGCGGCTGGGACAAGCTGATGGAGACGCTGAAGAAACGCCTGGAGGAGCAGAAGGAGCGCCACCAGGGCGGCAGCAAGTGGATCGGCACCGCCGGCACCTCTCCCTTTGGCGCCTATGGCTACAATCCGGAAGGCGTGCGCATCGGCCAGGACAAGTCGCGCAACCGCCGCGCCGTGAAGGTGTGGGACAAACGCGAATACAAGAACCTGGATGACAGCGTCGAACTCGGCACCCGCAACATCAAGGTCGCGCTGCGCCGCCTGCGCAAATTCGCGCGCGATGGCGCCGAGATGGAACTGGATATCCCGGACACCATCAAGTCGACCGCCAACAATGCCGGCTATCTCGACCTCAAGCTGGTGCCGGAACGGCATAACAAGGTGAAGGTACTGCTGCTGTTCGATATCGGCGGCTCGATGGACGACCATATCAAGGTCTGCGAGGAATTGTTCTCGGCCGCGCGCGCCGAATTCAAGCATATGGAATTCTTCTACTTCCATAACTGCGTCTACGAAAAGCTGTGGAAGGACAACCGCCGCCGCCACAACGAATTCCAGCCGACCTGGGAAGTGCTGCGCAAATACCAGAGCGACTACAAGCTGATCTTCGTCGGCGACGCCACCATGAGCCCGTATGAGATCGTGCAGCCGGGCGGCAGCGTCGAGCATTGGAACGAGGAAGCCGGCTCGGTGTGGATGCAGCGCCTGCTCGACACCTGGCCGAAAGCCGCCTGGCTCAACCCGGTGCCGGAGAAATACTGGGATTTCACGCCCTCGGTCGGCGTGGTGCGCCAGCTGATGAGCCAGCGCATGTTCCCGCTCACGCTCGGCGGCCTCGAAGGCGCGATGAAGGAACTGAACCGCTAGGGTTGGCTTCTGACCATTCCCATCGCATCGTCATGGTCGGCGAAGGCCGACCATCCACGATTTGCTTTGCTTTAGAAAAGATAACGCGTGGATGCCCTGCTTCCGCAGGGCATGACGGTCAGCACTACGCCGTCAGGCCGACTGCATATGCAAGGTTTCCGGCTCAATGGTCTTGAAGAACCCGGTCACGGTGCTGCCGTCCAAAGAAAGCGGCAGGATCAGCCGCACATAAGTGTATTGCGTGCCGTTCAGCGCCACATAGCTCCTGCGCGCCAGGCTCGGCTGACGGGTTTCAGCAACCCTGCGCATGGATGCAAAGACGATGCGCGCATCTTCTTCGCTGAAGAAGTTGCGCAACCGCTGGCCACCGCCGGCTTGATGGCTGCGTTCGCCGACATAGAGGCCGGCAATCCGCACGCGAACATCGGCCTCTTCCGGCAAATAGTCGAGCAGCATGGTATAGGGCATCACCTCGGGCGGCAGGGTATCAACCTCGATGACTGCCGGCAGGTGGCCATCGGATTGTGCCGCCAACCACGCCTGATGGCAGGCCATGAGAGATGGATAATCCTTCAAGGCCTGCAACGGCAATTCCTCATAACCACGCAGGCTGAGCGGCTCCAGCGTCAGGCCGCGCCCCGCATCGGCAGGGTGCTCATTGTTCATTGCAAGTCCCCATCCTCATAGCCCGATCATGCATCGAATGTTTCATTCGACGGGTCGGGTAGTTTCGGCCTGGAGAAAATCTCTGGGTCGAAACTGCTGTAGCGTGCCACGGTCAATCGCAGAATATTGTCCAGATCGCGTATCCTGACGCCATCGCCTCTACCGCGCGCCTGTTGCCACTGAGTGACAATCGGTTCGACATCCAATGCCATGGCTCGCATTTCACCAAGCAGAGGCCATGCGCGATGCCGCAGGATTTGCGGCTCCTGCAACAATCGGCGGACATCTGATGTCGCGGCATCACACAGCATGGCGCGGCGCGTACCCCAGATGGCAACGTTGCGCAGCAGCATGGCAGTGCGCCGCGCTGTATCGCCAAGCGGATCACTTGGCCTTGCCGCCGCGAATTGCGCCATCTCGCCCACCGTGCGTTGCAAGGCGCTTGTCGCCCGCCGCACCCAATCACTGCGGGCCAGATCAAGAATCACCTGCCGCAAATGCCGCTCCAAGGCATCGGCATTCAGTTGCGGCAACATAGGTTTAAGGCGCAGGGCCATATCTCGGAGTTGTTCAGGCGTGGTCCCCGCCGCCGACAGCGCCTCCCCCGCAGTTTCTGACGGCTGCAACGCCCGCCAGACCAGAGCGGCGCCACGCTGCTGCACATGTGCCTGGGGCAGCCAGGACGGGCTGCCATCGGCAAGTTCACTCGGCATCGCCGAGCCAGCCTCGACTTTCCGCCGATAGCGCAGTGCCAACGGCACCAGTTCGAGCAGCAGCCAGTCCGGGTCATCGGCCGGCAGATTAAGGCTGCTCGCCAATGCCCCCAGCGTCACCGAGCCAGTCAGGCTACCTATCGGTAACGCCAGTAACGGCTCCCGATTCTCACCGCGGGCAAAATACGCCCCGGCCCGACGCAATTCCGGATGCGCGAAATCGAAGCGATCCGGCAATGACGCAGCCGTATGGATTGAGTCGATCATGGCCCTGGCTACTAAAATACCGCTATCCCGCCTTCCATGGCGTTGCAGCCAGGGAAATAGGCTGGCCGCCGCTAGTTTCAACAGGAGGTATACGCAGCCAGACGGCTGATGGATGCGGATGCGGCTTTAAGCCACACCACTCTTTTCGTCGTCGACGACGCGGACGAAAAAGCCGTCTTGCGGCGGCAGGATGCGCTCCAGCGCGGCACGGGCCGCCGCATGGGTCGGCGCCGGGATTTCGTAGAAACGGCCCTCGTTCCACTGGTAGGCGGTTTCCGAAAGCTGCATGGCGCGCTGGCCGAGCTGGGGATTATGCGCCATCAGGCGCCAGGACGGGAAGCGCGGATCGACGCCTTCGATCGGTGTCGCGGTATAGAAGAATGGCAGGTCGGTCTCGCCATGGCGGCCTTCCAGCGACTCCAGCTCGGAACGCGCGCGCGAAATCTGGCTCTCGATCTCGGCCACCTTCTTGCGCTCGTCGGTCAGCGTGTCGTCGTAATGCGACTGGTCCTTCTCGGCCTGTTCGCGGCGTGAAACGATCTCCTGTACTTGGCGCTCGACAAAGCGCCAGCCGGCGCGCAGGCGCTCGGAGATGGTCAGCACCACCAGCAGGAAGATACCCAGATTGGCGGCGACGACCAGGGTCTCGATGAAGTCGGTCAAGGTCACCGTCAGATCTCCGTCATCTTGAGCTTGCCGGTGAACGGACGGAATTCCAGAACCTGACCCTGCGGGCCGATCCACTGCTTGATCAGCCTGTCTGCATTGGCCTGATTGGTACCCCAGACGATGAAGCGGGCATAGCGGCGGCCATGCACACCGCTGGTGCCAGAGCCCTTGCCATCGAAGGGGTAGGCGTTGGCCGGACCGACCGCCTTGGCATAATAGCCGACGGCATTCGGCGTCGGGATGCCATGCTCGAACACGGTGATATTGCGCGGATCGGTCAGCTTGATCTCTTGCGCCATGGCATTGGCGTGCTCGTTTTGGAGCTGCAACAGGCTGCGCTCGCGCTCGGCGCGCTTCTCCTGTTCAGCTTCGATCTGCAGCGCGCGCTCATTCACGGCATCATAGGCGGCGCGCAGGCGCTCGTTTTCTTCGTCAAACTTGAGTTCACGGCGCGCGTAATGCTGCGCCGCCTCTTCCAGCCAGTTGGCTGTAAGGCCGACGATGAAAAAGAGCCCGATAGCCGGCAGCAAGGCGAAGACCATATCGGCCAAAGTCATGGCGATTATGCTTCCCTGTTGGACCCTGCGGACGAATCCGCCCCTTGCGCAGACTGTGAGGTATTCAGAATAGCGAATCAACAGTTGAGTGCCGGTTATCGCGAAGCAATTGGTAATAGCAACCGCACGTAAGCAAAAAGGCCGGGGGTTGCACCCCGGCCTTCGTAGCAATTGGTGGCAATTAGCAGCTTTTGGTCGCTTAGCGCTTCGAGAACTGGAAGGAGCGGCGGGCCTTCGGCTTGCCGTACTTCTTGCGCTCGACGACGCGCGGGTCGCGGGTCAGGAAGCCCTGAGCCTTCAGCGCCGGACGCAGCGCCGGCTCATAATAGGTCAGCGCCTTCGAGATACCGTGACGCAGCGCACCCGCCTGGCCCGACAGACCACCACCGGTGACGGTGGCGTAGATGTCGAACTGGCCGGCGCGGTTGGTCAGCACGAAGGGCTGCTGCAGCAGCATGCGCAGAACCGGGCGGGCGAAGTAGGTGTTGCTTTCCTTGCCGTTCACCACGAACTTGCCAGTGCCGGCCTTGATCCAGACGCGGGCGACCGCGTCCTTGCGCTTGCCGGTGGCATAGGCGCGGCCGAGCTTGTCGACCTTGCGCTCATGAACGGGATCGGCGGCCTGAACCGCGGCAACGGCCTTGGTCTTGCTCAGGTCGGCGAGAGTGCGGGACTCAGCCATGATCAGTCAGTCCTCTTGTTCTTCGGATTCAACGCGCCCACGTCCAGCGTCACCGGCTGCTGCGCGGCGTGCGGATGCTCGGCACCCTTGTAGACCTTGAGCTTGGTGAGCTGACGGCGAGCCAGCGGGCTCTCCTTCGGCAGCATGCGCTCCACGGCCTTCATGATGACGCGCTCGGGGAAGCGGCCCTGCAGGCGCTGGCCCACGGTGGCGCCCTTGACGCCGCCCGGATAGCCAGTGTGCCAGTAGAACACGGACTGCTGCGCCTTGCGGCCGGTCACGCGCACCTTGTCGGCGTTGATGACGATGACGTTGTCGCCGGTGTCGACGTGGGCAGTGAAGATCGGCTTATGCTTGCCACGCAGACGCATGGCAATCAGGCTGGCCAGACGGCCCAGTACCAGGCCATCAGCGTCGATCAACACCCACTTCTTTTCGACCTCGGATTCTTTGGCGGAAAAGGTCTTCATTGCACTGTCCTAATTTTGGCCCCTGATCAGGGGGTCGGGCCATGGGCGACAAGCACCCAGGGCGATCGGGGCCGGGTTATGCGCGCAAATGTGTGGCGCGTCAACCGAAATCCAGCGTTTTTCAATGATTTATCGAGTGGTAATATAACACCGCCAATCATATGCAATAAAATCAATGCGTTACTTTATTTCCTGGCAGGCGGAATGGCGTAGGTCAGCGTCGCATGCGCCACCGGGCCATCTTCCACCCCTTCGGAGAAGATGCCGATCTCCATGATCGCCAGGGTCTTGCCGCGTTTCAGCATGCGCGCTTCGGCAGAAAGCGCCTTCGGCTCCGGCTTGCGCAGGAAGTTGATGTTCAGATTCGTCGTCACCGCCAGGGCCACCGGGCCGATCTGGCCGAGCAGCAACAGGTAGGCGGCGCAGTCTGCCAGGGTCATCATGGTGGGGCCGGAGACCGTGCCGCCGGGTCGCAACTGTGCCTCGCCGACCGGGAGGGAGAGCCGCAGCATGTCGCCGTCAAAGGCCTCCACCTTCATGTTAAGTGGCGCCATTTGCGGGAATTCGCGCGCCATGAAGCTTTGCAGCTCGGCAATCGTCATCAGCATCTCGGGTCTCCTCACCATCCCGATTAGCATGGGCCAGAGCGGTCCGAAACCACCCCTGGGGTGGCGAACGAAATTTTCAAACGCAAGGCTTGCGGATCGAGGGAGCCGAGGCTACTTTCCGCGCCGCGCTGATCCCAGGTAGCTCAGTGGTAGAGCAGGCGGCTGTTAACCGCCCGGTCGGGGGTTCGAATCCCTCCCTGGGAGCCATTCTCCCAAACAATCGCATCAGCTTCCCCACGCCCTAACCGGGCGGCGATGCCTTATGCCTTAATCGGGTGCCGCCGGTGCCCACAAATAAATCCCGGCGTCCGCCTGCAGCGCCAAGCTGAGGCGACCATCCGGCAGCAGGGTGTAGGACCGAACATAGCCGAGGTCGCGGGCCAACCGGCTATCGATGGCACCCGGACCACACATCGCCCGGGCCATCATACCGGACTGGATGGTGAGGCTGCCGCCTGCCCGCGTCGTTGCCCTGCCCTGCCATTGCGCGCTGGCGCGGTTGCAGTCGAGCTGCAGCACCACACGGCCATCGGAACCAAACGCCATCGCGTAGCGCTCGAGGCGGGGCGGCACGATGATGCCGATGGCATCGTCGGAAGATTGGAAATGTACCAGCCGCCAGGCAGTGCCAATCAGCGGCATTTCGCGGCATTGCAGCACGCGGCCTGATGGGTCGGTCCAGGTCAGGTCCAGGCCCTCGCCGCGCAGATCATGGCCGCCACCGGCATAGTGGATGCCGGAGGCCGCCGGCTGCTCGGCGAGCCGCACCTTGACCTCCCCGGCGGTGAGCCGGGCCGCGCCGCCATCGAAGGCGATGCTGATTGCCGGTCCGCCCTCGCAGGCCAGGGCAACCGGGGGGCTTGGCGCCTTTGGTGCGCAGCCGCCCAGCAGCGCCAGCGGGACCAGGGCAGCGAACGCCCTCACAGCGGCAAACGCTCCCAGGTTCATATTCATTCAACCCCTCCCCTCGCTCCCGATTTTTCAAGTGTGAACCGTCCAGGCGGGCAAATCGAGCCCAAGCAAATTACCCCGGAAACCGGGGCATGGGCTGCCGCCTATGGCCAGAACCCCGGGAGAATAGGATTCGGCCACAGCCTCGGCGGGAATTCCCGACCTTGAATAGAACTGCCCCGT
The DNA here is from genome assembly GCF_038404985.1 of Ferrovibrio sp. MS7. Lineage (NCBI taxonomy): Bacteria > Pseudomonadati > Pseudomonadota > Alphaproteobacteria > Rhodospirillales > Rhodospirillaceae > Ferrovibrio > Ferrovibrio plantarum. Next base: position 2,696,507 of record NZ_JBBKBA010000001.1, on the reverse strand, counting down.
CACGCTCCCTGCCCTGACGGGCAAATATCTTGGAATTTGGGAAATTTCCATCGCAGGGATTGAATTAGCTGCATCTTAATTGATGGCATGCGCTACAGTAGACGTCGCACTTTGACCCCGGATTTCCCTTGCCCAATCCTACTCCCGACATTGCCACGAAAGACGGCTCCACCGACGCACCAGCTCCCCCCTGGAAGCTGTTGATTGTCGACGATGAACCCGACGTGCATGCGCTGACCAAGCTGCTGTTGCGCAATTTCACCTACCGCGAGCGCGGCCTGGAGTTTCTTTCAGCCCATTCCGCCACCGAGGCGCGGCCGATCCTGGAGCGTAACCCGGACATCGCCTTGATCCTGCTGGATGTGGTGATGGAAACCGAGCATGCCGGCATCGAACTGGTGAATTACATTCGCGAGGTGCTGGGCAACAAGACAGTGCAGATCGTGATCCGCACCGGCCAGCCGGGTCAGGCGCCGGCGCTGGATGTGGTGAGCAACCACGCCATCAACGATTACAAGGAAAAGACCGAGCTGACGCAGCAAAGCATGCTGCTTACCGTGGTGAAGGCGTTGCGCCTCTATGAGGAATTGCTGCCGACCTTTGAGGCGGCGGCAAAGCTCGATGAACTGATCGAACGGGCCCGTTCCGGTGCCGATGACCGCGAATTGCTGCGGCTGCTGCGCGGCGAGGCCCAGGGCGGCGATATGCCTGAAGCACCCAGCCCGACACCGGATCCGCGCCTGCTCAGCCTCACCGAGCGCGAGCGCGAAGTGCTGAAATGGCTCAGCCACGGCGACTCGAACAAGGCCATCGGCCTGCGGCTCGGCGTGCAGGAAGTAACCGTGAAGGCGCATCTGCGCCAGATATTCGCCAAGCTGCAGGTGTTCAACCGCACCCAAGCGGCCTCCCTCGCCCTGCGCATGAACGAGCAGGACTGATCCCTCCCTGGACTCACTAAATAGTCAAGCGCCGGACTGATCCGGTGGCGCCGAAACGGCGTATCCTTGGCAATGAAAGTCGAGACAGGTCGAGGCTTTAGGTGAAACAGTCGAAACAGGTGGCCCCCCCCGGCGGCGGCGCCCTGGTATGGTTCCGCCAGGATTTGCGCCTCGCGGACAACCCCGCGCTCTGTGCGGCGGCGGCCAGCGGCCGTCCGGTGGTGGCGCTCTATGTGCTCGACGATACCCTGCCCTGGAGCATGGGCGGCGCCAGCCGCTGGTGGCTGCACCATTCTCTCAACGCCCTGGATGCAGAGTTGCGCCGGCAATACGGCTTCGGCCTGACCCTGCGGCGTGGCCGGGCAGAGACTATCCTGCCAGCTATCGTTGAGGAAATTGGCGCCGAGGCCGTGCATTGGAACCGGTGCTACGAACCGGCGGCAATTGCGCGCGACACGGCAATCAAGGCGGCTCTGAAGGCAATCGGCGTTGATGTCGCAAGCCATAATGCCGCGCTGCTCTATGAGCCTTGGACCGTACAGACCCAGGGTGGTTCTTGGTTCAAGGTTTACTCACCCTTCTGGCGTGCCTGCCGCGCCCTGGGCGATCCCCCAACACCATTGCCCGTACCAAAGCAGATGACCGGCGTTTCCGGCATTGCCAGCGATAAGTTGGAGACCTGGGGCTTGCTGCCGAGCAAACCCGATTGGGCTGGCGGCATGCGCGATAATTGGGTGCCGGGCAGCCTGGGAGCGGAAACGCTGCTCACCACATTCCTCGGCCATGCCCTCAATGGCTATGCCGAGCAGCGCGACCGCCCGGATATGACAGGCACCTCTCGATTGTCACCGCACCTGCATTTCGGCGAGATCGGCCCGCGTCAGGTCTGGCATGCCGTGCAGCTGGCCATGCAGTCCGGCAAGGCCTCAATCGCCAAGCATGGCGAGAAATATCTATCAGAATTGGGCTGGCGCGAATTCTCGCATCACCTGCTCTATCATTTCCCGGCATTGCCGCAGCAGAATTTCCGTGCCGATTTCGATGACTTCCCCTGGGATCATGATGAAGCCGCACTGAAACGCTGGCAGCGGGGCCAAACCGGTTATCCGATCGTCGATGCCGGGATGCGCGAATTGTGGCACACAGGCTGGATGCACAACCGGGTGCGCATGGTGGTTGCGTCATTCCTGGTGAAGCATCTGCGCCAGCATTGGCATCAAGGCGAGGCCTGGTTCTGGGACACGCTGGTGGATGCCGACCTCGCCAACAATGCCTCGAGCTGGCAATGGGTGGCAGGCTCGGGCGCCGATGCCGCGCCGTATTTCCGCATCTTCAATCCGATATTGCAGGGTGAACGCTTCGATCCCGAAGGGGATTATGTGCGTCGCTGGGTGCCGGAATTGCAGGCCCTGCCGGCTCGCTTCATTCACAAACCGTGGGAAGCCCCCGCCCTGGTGCTGCGCGAAGCCGGCGTAACGCTGGGCGCAACCTACCCGATGCCCATGGTGGAGCATGATAAGGCGCGCGCACTGGCCCTTGCCGCATTCTCTGCCTTGCGCGGGCAGGCAGGCGCGGAAGCCGAGGCAACGATGCCGCGAGCACGCAGAAGCCGGGGTGCTGCATGAAGATCGGTGTGATTGGCGCCGGCATTGCCGGCCTGGGTGCTGCCTGGGCATTGTCGCGGCAGCATGATGTCACGGTGTTTGAAGCCAATGGCTATCCTGGTGGCCACAGCAATACGGCGGAAGTCGATTACGACGGCAAGCGCATTGCGGTGGATACCGGGTTCATTGTTTTCAACAATTGGAACTACCCGAATATCGAGAAACTGTTCGCGCATCTGAAAGTGCCAGCGCTGAAAAGCGACATGTCCTTCTCGGTCTCGGTTGGTACCGGCAGCCAGCGCGGCCAGCTTGAGTGGAACGGCAACACACTCGGCAGCCTTTTCGCGCAAAAGCGCAACCTGCTGTCCTTCCGCTTTCATCGCATGTGGCGCGATATCCTGCGTTTCAATCGCCGCGCCGTGACGGACCTTGAAACCGGCCGCATGGCAGCTCTGACGCTCGGCGCCTATCTCGAGCGCGAGGGCTACAGCGAAAGCTTCATGCTGGATTACCTGCTGCCCATGGGGGCAGCGATCTGGTCAGCTCCCATGCGGGATATGCTGGATTTTCCCGCCGTCACTTTCGCGCGCTTCTTCCGCAATCACGGCCTGCTCAGCATCAACGACCGCCCGCAATGGTCCACCGTACAAGGCGGCAGCCGTGAATATGTGCGCCGCCTGATTGCTGATAGCCGCTTCGACCTGAAGCTTTCCACCCCGATACGGGGGCTCAGGCGCATGCCCGATGGCGTGATCCTGCACACTGATGCGGGGCCGGTCGGGCCATTCGATCAAGTGTTACTGGCCTGTCATGGCGACCAGGCCTTGCGCATACTTGGCAATGCGGCAAGCGAACAGGAACGCGCCATCCTTGGCTGTTTCCGCTTCCAACCAAACCGCGCCATCCTGCACAGGGATCTCAACCAGATGCCGCTGCGCCGCCGCGCCTGGGCAAGCTGGAACTATCTTTCGGAGCCGCGTCGCGACCTGGAGCGCCGCGTCGCCCTCACCTACTGGATGAACCTGCTGCAGAGTATCGATAACCGGTATCCCCTGTTCGTGACGCTCAACCCCATTGAGGAGCCGGATCCCGCCAAGGTATTCGCGCGCTTTGACTATGAGCATCCATTATTCGATCGCGCTGCGATTGCCGCCCAAGGCCAGTTGGATGAGATCCAGGGCCGCAACCGCTTATGGTTTGCCGGCGCCTGGGCTGGCTATGGCTTCCACGAGGATGGCCTTACTGCCGGCCTGCGCGTCGCCACCGCTCTGGGCGCCACATTGCCCTTCGCAGCGACGTTGACATCACGTCACCTGGAGGCCGCATGAAGGCCGCGCCGCTTGAACATGCCAGCCTATACTGGTGCCGCATCATGCATGAGCGGCTCATTCCGTTCCGGCATAAGTTTAATTATCGTGTTTTCTCCCTGTTGCTTGACCTTGATGCGCTGCCGGACATAGCCCGACATTCGGCGTTCTTCCGCCATAACAGGTTTGGCCTGTTCTCGTTTCACGACAAGGATCATGGCCCGCGCGACGGCTCGCCTCTACGCCCCTGGGTGGAGACGATATTGCGGCAGAACGGCCTGGAAGCGGCGTCTGCGAGCATACGCCTGTTCTGCTTTCCGCGCCTGCTCGGCTATGCGTTCAATCCGCTCAGCATCTATTTTTGCCATGATCAGCATGATCGGCTGCGCGCCATACTCTATGAAGTGAAAAATACCTTTGGCGATCAGCATGGCTATCTGATCGAAATAACTGATAGCGGTGAAAAGCTGCTGCGCCATGGCGCGACGAAACAGTTCCATGTCTCGCCATTCTTGCCGCTGTCGGGCGATTACGAGTTCTGCATCCGGCCACCAGCTGACCATATCGCCATCCAGATTCGCCATACCGGCCCCGAAGGGCTGCGGCTGATCGCCACGCAGACCGGACGCCGCGAAGCGTTCAGCGACCGCGCGCTAATCAAGGCCTGGCTGCGCCACCCGCTGATGACCCTGAAGGTTATCGGCGCAATCCACTGGGAAGCCCTGCACCTATGGCGCAAGGGGGCCGCCTTCTTCCGCCGACCGGAAGCACCGGTCAGCGCCGTGAGCCACACTCCCTCATCTGTAAAGCTTGCACCCGGAGATTAGCGTATGAGCGACTATGCCGCCGCTTCAGCCGACGCCTTCCCAGCCGGCCGCCGCGACACCCCATCGGCCGCACCGGTAGAACTGCATTCGCCGCAGGATGCGCTGCGGCTGCCCAATGTGGAACGATGGACGCGACTGATGCTTTCGCTGGCACCGCATACCTCGCGCGGCTCCATCACCATCGGCCTGCCTGATGGCAGGCGCGTGCTCGCCCGCGGCAAATTGCCCGGCCCCAACACCGAAATTACCCTGCGCAACAACCGCTTTCCCAAGCGCATGCTGTTTGGCGGCAACCTGGGTGTCGGCCAATCCTTCATGGATGGCGATTTTGATTGCGATGATATCGGTGCGCTGGCGCACTGGGCCTGCATCAATACCGAACTGGACAACACGCTGATGGGCAAGCCGTGGCTGCGCCTGTTGCGACGCCTGGCATTCGCATTCAACAACAACACCAAGCGCGGCAGCCGGCGCAACATTGCCTATCACTACGACCTCGGCAACGAGTTCTATAGCCAATGGCTTGACCCCTCGATGACCTACTCCTCGGCGATCTATGAGCATGAAGGGCAGGCTCTCGAACAGGCGCAGCAGGTCAAGTATCGCCGTCTGGCTGGCGATGTACTCCGCCTCAAGCCGGGTGAAACCGTTCTGGAAATCGGCTGTGGCTGGGGTGGTTTCGCCGAAGTGGCCGCGAAAGAATTTGGTGCTCAAATTCATGGCATCACGATCAGCCGCGAACAGCATGATTTTGCAAGCCGGCGTGTCTTCGAGGCCGGCTTGGCCGACAAGGTGAAAATCGAGCTGCGCGATTATCGCGATACCATCGGGAAATACGATGCCGTTGCGTCGATTGAAATGATCGAAGCAGTTGGGGAGAAATTCTGGCCAACCTACTTCTCGACCCTACGTGGCCGGTTAAAACCTGAGGGGCGCGCCGGTCTGCAGGCCATCGTGATCCAGGATGAGTATTTCGAAGCCTATCGCGGCACCATGGATTTCATCCAGGCGTTTATCTTTCCTGGCGGCATGTTGCCGGCCCCAATGGTGCTGGATCAGCAGGCTGCCCTGGCAGGCTTACGCATCGCGCAAAGCGATGGCTTCGCACTTGATTATGCCCGCACGCTCCGCGAATGGACGGAGCGATTCCAGGTTGCCTGGCCGCAATTGCGCGCCCTTGGTTTCGACGAGCGCTTTCGCCGCATGTGGCTCTACTATCTCGGCTCCTGCGAAGGCGGCTTCCGCGCCAAATGCATTGACGTTCTGCAACTGCGGCTTGATCCGACTTAAGACGCTTCGGCTTCCGCAGCAACGAATTGATCCGGCGCCAGCAGACGGTAGCCGACGCCCAGTTCGGTGACGATGTAGCGCGGCCGCGCCGGATCGCGCTCCATCTTCTGGCGCAGCTTGCGCATGAAGATGCGCAGGTAATGTCCGTCCTCGACATGGCTGCGGCCCCAGACCTCGGTGAGCAACTGCTCATGTGTCACCACCTTGCCGGCATGGCGGGCAAGGAATTGCAGCAAGGCATATTCCTTCGGCGACAGCTTGACCTCGCGGCCTTCGAGGAATACCTGGCGACGCACCATGTCGATGCTCAACTGCCCGACGGCAAAGATCGGCTGGCCGGCTACAGCCGGCATGCGGCGCAGCAAGGCATGTACCCGCGCCACCAGTTCCGGCATGCCGAACGGCTTGGTGATGTAATCATCGGCGCCAAGCTCCAGCGCCCGTACCTTCTCATTCTCACGGCTGCGCACCGACAGGATCAGGATCGGCAGCCACGACCAATCGCGAATCCGGCGCAGCACATCCAGGCCATCCATGTCGCCAAGCTGCAGGTCCAGGATCACCAGGTCAGGATTGATTGTAGTGATCGCCTTCAGGCCCTCGGCACCGGATTCCGCCTCGATCACGTCGTAACCCTGCACCGAAAGGCCGGTGCGCAGGAAACGCCGGATCTGCATCTCGTCATCGATCACCAGAATGCTGCGCGCCCGACTCATGCCACCACTCCATCCCTTTCCAACACTGCCGCCGTCATGCGCGGCAGCGCCACTTCTATCAATGTGCCCTGGCCGGGCCCGGCGCTCGCCACCGTGACATGGCCGCCACAGACCTCGATGAAGGCACGGGCGATGGTCAGGCCAAGGCCGCTGCCATCGGGTTCGCCATTGCCTTCCGCCGCGCGGTAGAACTGGTCGAATATCCGTTCGGCCTGATCCGGTGTCAGGCCGCGGCCCGCATCGCGCACATAGAGCCGCACTTGTTCCGGCGCTGAAACCGCACCGACCTCGACAACCGATCCGGCAGGCGAGTATTTCGCCGCATTCTCCAGGATGTTCACCAGCGCCTGCTGCAGCAACACGGCATCGCCCCGGGCCAGCGGCACCTCGTCCGGGAGACGCAATTCGACGCGATGCTGCTTCAGCCCCTGGCGCGTCTGGCGCAAGGCGACTTCCACCACCTCCACCAGATCCACCGCCTCGCGTTCGGGCTTGAGGTGGCCGGCGCGAATACGGGTGAGATCGAACATGCGGCCGATCATGCGGTCAAGATGCTGCGCTCCGTCGCGCACCATGCCAAGCAGTTCGGTGCGCTCCTGCTCGGTGCAGAGATCGATATATTTCTCCAGCGTCGTAGCCGAGCCGAGGATGGAAGCCAGCGGTGTGCGGAAATCATGCGAGATCGAATTGATGATGGCATCGCGCAGCGCATCGGCCTTGCGATCGACGCGGATGCTCTCGACGCGTTCGGCCAGCCGCATGCGTTCCAGCACATTGGCGATCAGTTCAAACAGGGCCGCAACGAAGGCGGTTTCGTTCGGCGCCGGAAAGCGCATGGCCCCCACCGCCAGGATGCCGGCCGGGCGCTGGCCATGGCGGATGACCCGCAGCAGCCAGTCTGAACTCAAGCCCGCACGGGCCTTGTCGCGTCCTGAAGGCGCTTCCTGCCACAGCCATCTCGCCTTGGAAATATCGGCCGGACCGGGCTGCATGCCCCCCGCCGCCGCCACCTGCACCAGCTCATCATTGCGCGGCAGCAGCAGGGCACAAGGCTTGCCCAGAATGGCGTACAGCTCCTGCACGATTGCGCCTGGCAATTCATCGGTATCCACCACCGCCGCAAAGCGCCGGCTGGCTTCATAAAGCTGGCCCATGCGGAATTCGCGCTCACGCGTTTCCTTCGCCGAGCGCCGCGCCCAGTCGGCCACCGCCCCCACCACCACGGCGATGACACTGAAGATGATCAGGTCAATCGCCTGTGTGGGGTCCTCGACCGCGAAGCTGAAAATCGGTGCATAGAAGAAGAAGGCTGAGGAGCCAAGCGTCAGCAGAAGGGCGAAGATCGCCGGCATCAGGCCCCAGAGCATACCGGCCACCAGCACCGCTGGCACAAATACCAACGACAGCGCCACTGCCGGTGTGTATTGCGTCAGGCTGTATGAAGCCAGCGACGCCACACCAATCAGCAAGGTCGTCGCGATATAGGGTTTCAAGCGCTGCATTGCCGCAGTCTAGCGCATCGCACCCAGCGCCAGCCACCATGCCGCGAATACGTCGAAAGTCGATGAAATACGGGACTTGATTACGGAATATATACATTACTCGAGGGATATATTTACGGCGATTGTCTTAACCATTGAATTGAACCCCAATGAGCGAATGCGGCCCTTTCCATCTCCCGCATTGCCGCGCGAGACCAGGTCAGAGCGTCGACTCCAGCAGTCCGGATGCCGATGGCGCAGAGGATGATGAGGAAAAAGAAGCGGACTAGTGAACGCCAAGGCGGCGACGCAAGAACCTGATCACCGGGCCAATCAGCGGCAGACGGCCATAAAACTGGCCACCGGCATCCCAATGGTCGAGATGCGCCGCCACACGCCCATCCGGCGTGAAATGCAGTTCCGTGACGCCCTCCACCTCCCAAGGAGCCGTTGCATTCAAGCGCCGTGGCTTGAAGTAGAAACGCCAGATCAGGAAGGCTTTGTCCTGCTGCCGCACGCTGCCGGTGATGATGAAGCGCACGTCGGTGCAATCATCAAACATGGCCGCGAAGGCACGCAGCATCGGATCGACACCGCGCACTTCGTTGAATGGGTCGCGGAAGCGTACATCCTCTGTCACCAACTCACGCAGGGCCGGCAGGCTTTGCGGCGATAGCGTTTCATAATACTGGGCATAGCGATCCAATGCCGTGGCAATGGGATCGTGAGCTTCAACTTCCGGCAAACGGCGCGCTTCGCTCATTGGGTCATTCTCCGCACCAGTGGCAGATAAAGGGCGTAAGGCAGGAGACGCAGGAACTTCAGGATGTAAGCGAAGCGGCGCGGGAACACGATTTCAAAACCGCTGCCATGCTCCAGCTCCCGGTAAAGACGTTCGGCGGCCTTTTCCACATCCATCAGAAACGGCATCGGAAAATCGTTGCGATCGGTCAGCGGCGTGCGCACGAAGCCCGGGTTGATCAGGCGCACCGCGATCCCGCGCGGCTCAAGCTCTATACGCAGGCTTTCCGCCATGTTGATCAAGGCCGCCTTGCTGGCGCCATAGGCCGCAGCCCGAGGTAAACCACGATAACCGGCCAGGGAGGCGTTTATGGCAATCTGCCCTCGCCCACGCGCCAACATACGCGGCAGCAGGGCTTCCAGGCAGTAAGCAACGCTCATCACATTGCTTTCGAGCAGGCTGGCGACTGTTGCAGCACTAAACTTGTCCGCTGCCTCCGGGATATGTGTGCCGGCATTCAACACGGCGCACCCGATTGGACCTGCGGTTTGCTCGATGGCATCCACCAATGTTTCGGCATGCCCGGCTATGGTGAGGTCGCCCGGTTGAGCATGGAATTGTCCCGTCATGCCCGCGGCAGCCGATGCGACATCAGCCAAAGTCTCGACGCGGCGTGCCGTACCGGCAACGCTGGCGCCGGCTTTAAGATAGCGCAGGGCCAAGGCACGCCCGAGGCCGGAGCCGGCGCCGGTAATCCAGACGCTGCCGGCCGCATTCATGGCGCAAGCCTGTAATCAATCACCGAGCCGTCACTGGCGCGAAAGCGATTTTTGATCCAGCGTCGTGCTGCGTCATACCAAAGCTCAAGGCGCAGATCGCCATCAAGCCTGTAATGCCTGGCATCTGGCGGCACGCCTTCTTCTGGCTGCAATGGCTGCTCTGCCACTGTCACCACAAGCAGCCGCCCGCTTTGGGTATCGAGCAACAGCTTGTGCCGAGGAAATGCATTATTCCAATAACTCGTGGTCATCACGTCGGCCGGCGCACTGCCCTTGAACCGACTGCCTTCGATCTGCAACACGCCATCCGCTGTTGCGAAGGCTTTGACATAATGCTGGGTGCCGTTGTCGTCGGTCGTGGATTCGAGGTTTACCAGCCGGCCATCCCGCCACAATTCCTGGCTTTTGTGATGATAGTGGTACAGCGGCAGAAACCCGAAGGCGCGCACGATCAAGCTGATATCAACTGTCGCCCTCGCCTCGCCGTCCCGCCGCGTCACGGTAACATTGTGATGGCCGATATCTTCCCCCTTGCGGATAGCCCGGAACGCCCATTGCTCGGTCGTTGCGGCCATCGCTGATACAGGCTGCAGCAGCAGGCCGGTCACCAGCAGCATCAATATCAGGAAGAGAGCCTTGCCCATTGATTGAGTATCCAGCCGAATGGCCCTTGGAAGCGCAGTGGCGCATCGGTTACCGCCAGGCAGATGCAGGGCTGGTCCGACATTGCAACGGGTCGATGCTCGACATCGCCATCGGCCACTTCGACATCGCCGCGCTGAAAAGCGCCGCGTTCGTCAGTGAAGCCACCGCGCAGCACCAGGGTCATTTCCTCGCCGCGATGGCTGTGCACCGGCATCGATTGGCCGGGGGCAATGCGCAGCAGGCTCACCATGCCGCCTCGCGCCTTTGGCAACGGCAAGGCGACGGAATGCAGGCCGGCCCCACTCCAGCGCCAGGGCAGTTTGTCGAAATCATCCCCAATGTATGCCAGCAGCGGCTTTGGTATGCCGGCAGGTGCGGCAGACTTTTCCGCTGCCTTGGCGGGCGGCGGCAGTTGCGCGGCCCAATCCAATTCGCCCATGGCCGCTTCCAGGCTGCCGGGTCGCAGGGCGGCGGGTGCCGCCTCATCCAGCAGGCCGCCACCGGCCGCCTCCAGGTGGCGCAGTTCGGCACGGCAATGCGGGCAGAGGGACAGGTGGCAAGCAACCACCAGAGACCACGACTCGGCGAGAGTGCCGGCGGCGTAATCTAACAGCCATGCGGCTGGGATATGGTGTTCAGGTTGAGTGGACATGACTCGCGTGATCTATGCCGGCCAGTAACTTTACCAGGCGTCGGGCCTGGGATTAAACATTCTACGTCGCCATAGGCTTGGTGGATCAGTAACCCGTTGGATCCCCTGGCTGGCAACGATTATGGCAGGTGGTGATGTTTTTCTTCTTCTACGGCACGCTGTGCGATCCGGATGTGCTGGCCCTGGTGCTGGGCTACCGGCCCGCCCGGCACCAGCTTAAGCCAGCGGTTCTGCCCGGTTTCCGGCGCAAGACCGCCCAGGGGCGCACTTATCCGGTATTGCGGCCGGCGCCCAATGGCCAGGTAGCGGGCTGGCTGTTCCGTGCCCGCAGCCCGGAAGATGGCCGCCGCCTCGATGCCTATGAAGGCCCGGAATACCTCAGCCGCCGCCGCCTGGTGCGGCCGCAAGGCGCTGCTGCGCCCCGGCCGGCCCGGCTATACCTGCCCTTTCCTGGGCGCCTCGGCGCTGGCAATGCCGACTGGGAACTGCCGCAATGGCGGCGGCGCCACAAGGCGGCTTTCCTCAAGCTCCTCCTGCAACAGACCGAGGCCGATTCTGCATGCGCAAGAACCCCTCCGAAGGCCAACCCTTCCCCGTAGAGCTGATCGAACAGCGCGCCGCCTTTCGCGGTCACCTCAAGGTGGATGAACTGCGCCTGCGCCACGGCCTGTTTGGCGGCGGCATGAGCGACGTGATGACCCGTGAGGTGATCTGGCGGCGCGATGCCGTGGTGGTGATCCCCTACGATCCTAAGCGCGACGAGGTGGTGCTGATTGAGCAATTCCGCGCTTCCGCCCTGTTCAATGGCGACCGCGCCTGGATGGTGGAATTCGTCGCCGGCCTGATCGAGGACGGCGAAACCCCGGAAGCCGTCGGTATCCGCGAATTGCAGGAGGAAAGCGGCCTGGAGCCGCTGGGCCCGCTACTCCATGTTACCACGCCCTACTCCACGCCGGGCTTCGCCAGCGAGCGTTTTCACCTCTATTGCGCCCCGGTGGATGCCAGCAAGGCCGGCGGCATCCACGGCCTGGTGCATGAACACGAGGATATCCGGGTTTTTTCCCTGCCTTTTAGGGAAGCCTACGCGTTCTGGCAGCGCGGCGGCGGGGCCAATACCCCGGTCAGCATCGGCATTCTATGGCTGGCGCTGCACCGCGAGAAACTACAGCGGGAATGGGGCGATCCGGGCGGCTTGCCCCACCGCTAGGGGCTGGGTATAGACTGATCCCTCGCGAAAGGGACAGGTGGCATGGATTACCGTAACGGCTTTATCGAGAGCATCGGCAATACCCCGATGATCAAGCTGCAGCGCGCGTCGGAATTGACCGGCTGCACCATTCTTGGCAAGGCGGAGTTCCTCAACCCCGGTGGCTCGGTGAAAGACCGGGCGGCGCTCTACATCGTGCGCGATGCCGAAGCCAAGGGCATGCTGCGCCCGGGCGGCACCATCGTGGAAGGCACCGCCGGCAATACCGGCATCGGCCTCGCCCTGGTGGGCAACGCCCTGGGCTACCGCACTGTGATCGTGATGCCGGAAACCCAAAGCCAGGAAAAGAAGGATTTCCTGAGGCTCTGCGGCGCCGACCTGCGCCTGGTGCCGGCAGTGCCCTACAAGGATCCGAACAACTACGTGAAGTATTCCGGCCGCCTGGCCGAGGAAATGGCCAAGAGCGAGCCGAACGGGGCCATCTGGGCCAACCAGTTCGACAACGTCGCCAACCGCGCCGCGCATTACCACACGACGGGCCCGGAAATCTGGGCGCAGACCGAGGGCAAGGTGGATGGCTTCACCTGCGCCGTCGGTTCCGGCGGCACCTTCGCCGGCATCCTGATGGCACTGAAGGAGCGCAATCCGAAAATCCAGGTCGCCCTGGCCGATCCGATGGGCGCGGCGCTGTATCATTTCTACAAGCATGGCGAACTGAAGGCCGAAGGCAACTCGATTACCGAAGGCATCGGCCAGGGCCGCATCACCGCCAACCTGGAAGGCATCACGCCCGACGACGCTTTCCAGATCCCGGACGATGAAGCTTTGCCAATCGTGTTCGACCTGCTGCAACATGAGGGCCTGGTGCTCGGCTCCTCCTCCGGCATCAATGTTGCCGCTGCGATCCGGCTGGCCAAGAAGCTGGGGCCGGGCCACACCATCGTCACCATTCTCTGCGATGGCGGTGCCCGCTATGCCAGCAAGCTGTTCAACCCGGATTTCCTGAAATCCAAGAACCTGCCAATACCGCCCTGGATGAACTGAACACCCCAACCGAACCCCAGCCCAATTCCCTGCCCCATGACTGACTTCCTGTTCCGCGACGACGCCTACCGCACCGATTGCCCGGCCACCATCACGGCAATCGACGAACGCGGCTTCCAGACCGATGCGACGGTGTTCTATCCGCTCGGCGGCGGCCAGCCCGGCGATATCGGCCAGTTCACCCTGGAAAGCGGCGACGTGGTGGAAATCACCGACACGGTGAAGGGCGACGGACCCGACAGCATCATCCACAAGCCGGGTAGCGGCAGCGCGGCGCTTAAAATCGGCGCCACGGGCGTGCTGAAACTCGACTGGGCGCGGCGCCACCGCCTGATGCGCATGCATACCTGCCTGCATCTGCTGTCCGTGCTGGTGCCCTTCCCGGTCACCGGCGGCCAGGTCGGCGACGGCAAAGGCCGGCTGGATTTCGACATGGCCGACCAGATCCCGGACAAGGACACACTGACGTCGAAGCTGAACGAACTGATCGCGGCCGATCTTGCCGTTACCGCGCGCTGGATCACCGACGAGGAATTGCTCAACAGCCCCGATCTGGTGAAAACCATGGCGGTGAAGCCGCCGATGGGCATGGGCCGGGTGCGCCTGATCGAAGTGGCCGGCCAGGACAGGCCGCTGGACCTGCAGGCCTGCGGCGGCACCCATGTGGCGCGTACCGGCGAGATCGGGCCGGTGCTGGTGCGCAAGGTGGAAAACAAGGGCCGGCAGAACCGGCGGGTCAATCTCGAATTCGCGGCCCAGTAGGCCGACAGGGGGAAAGCGATGACTGCTTACGTGAATCCGGATGCGCTGGTATCGACCGAATGGCTGGCCGAACATCTCAAGGCGCCGGATCTGCGCATCGTCGATGCCTCCTGGTACCTGCCGACCATGAGCCGCAACGGCCAGATGGAATACCGCGATTCGCATATTCCGGGCGCCGTGTTCTTCGATATCGACGAAATTTCCGACAGCGACAGTCCGCTGCCGCATATGCTGCCCAGCCCGGAGAAATTCGCCTCGCGCATGCGCCGGCTTGGCATCGGCGATGGCAACCGCGTGGTGGTCTATGACGGCTCCGACAACCACCTCTCGGCGCCGCGTGCCTGGTGGATGTTCCGCGTTTTCGGCCATACCGACGTGGCGGTGCTGAATGGCGGCTTCAAGAAGTGGCGCGCCGAGGGCCGCCCGGTGGAGGATCTGCCGCCGCTGCCGCGCGAGCGCCATTTCACCGCCCGGCGCAATGACCTGCTGGTGCGCGACATCGAGCAGATCAAAAGCAACCTGACGACCCAGCGCGAGCAGCTTGTCGATGCCCGCAGCAAGGGCCGCTTCGAGGCGACGGAGCCGGAACCGCGTATCGGCCTGCGCGGCGGCCATATCCCCGGCTCGCTGAATGTGCCCTCCTCCCTGATGACCGATCCCAACACCGGCCTGTTCCAGTCGGCCGACGCGCTGAAGGACATCTTTACCAAGGCCGGGGTCGACCTCTCCAAGCCGGTCAGCACCACCTGTGGCTCTGGCGTTTCGGCCTGCATCCTGATGCTCGGCATGCACTTGCTCGGCCATCGCCAGCTCGCGGTCTATGACGGCTCCTGGACCGAATGGGGTGGCCGCGCCGACCTGCCGGTGGAACGCTGAGCCTGCCCAAGCAGGACCTGCCGTGACCGACAGCATCGCCCGCCCGATCTTCAGCCTTCCGCCTGCCGGCAAGCGGGCGGACGGTCGTTTCGACGTTACCGTGGTCTACCTGGACATGACCTCGGCACCTGCCGAGGTGCCGAACCCGGCGCCGCTGCTGGATACCAAGCTGGCGCTGTTGAAGCTGGATAACCCGACCCCGGGCTATTACCGCTACCTCTACACGGCAGTGGGCAAGCCCTGGCATTGGGTGGAGCGGCACCGGCTGTCGGATATCGAGCTGGCCGAGATTATCCAGCATCCGGATGTGGAAATCTTCGTGCCCTATGTCGGCGGTGTGCCGGCCGGCTATGTCGAGCTGGATCGCCGCGACCCGCCGATCAACGAGAACGGTGCCATTAACATCGCCTATTTCGGCCTGGTGCCCGACAGCATCGGCCGCGGCCTCGGCCGCTGGTTCCTGCGCTGGGCGGTGCAGTATGCCTTCTCCAAGGGTATCCCGCGCCTGACGGTGAATACCTGCAACCTCGACCACCCCGCCGCCCTGCCGCTGTACCAGAAGGTCGGCTTCCGGCCCTACCAAAGCCGCGAAGCGGTGTTCGACCCGCGCTACTGACAGTAGCCGCCGCCTGAAGCGTTAATTCAGCTTTACCAATAATTAACCATAACCGTCAGTGGCTTGTGGCGAAGGCTTAAGCCACTGCCTGCTGTGCATCGGCCCTGGACGGATTCGGTGTCACCTCATCCGACCAAATCCAGCGCCTCGAATTAACCTTATACATCAGGTTATTTTAACAATATAACAATATGATTTAATTAGAATAAATAAATATGCACGAGGTGCCGCAACACTCTCCTCCGCGCGCCACGCCCAATATATAGCGCGAATTTAACTATTGGTTAATAATCTAGTATTTACAGATTACTAACCATAATTCCTAACACTTGAATTAAAGATCAGTTCAACTTCGCTTCCGTGGGTGATCGCCAATCCATAACCTGCCAGCCCTGGCCGTCACTGCGGCGGACAACGCGGTAGCGCGTGGCCGGTGCCGGCGTGGTGCGGCAAACCGGCTCGGCCTGGCTCAGCAAGCCGCAATGACGACCGGCTATGGCAATCTCGGCTTCCCCGGACTTGAGCGGGGCAACCTCCGCCACCCGCCAGCTCCACCAGTAGGCCTGGCGGCGCTGCTCTGCCCCGAACAAACTACCGGCCGGGGCGCCGGGCCAGACGGCGCGGCAAAGGGCTTCATCGCGGCGCGAGAAACAGGCCAGCAGGGTTTCGATAGCGCAGAGCGGCGTGGTGGTGCAGGCGCCCTGGCCTGCACCTTGGCCCGGCTGAGCGGCCCCAAGCAGGCGGTAGCTGGCGGGCGGGTCAACAGCCGGCCAATCGGCCGCCCTGGCAGCATGGACAGCGGCTAAACACAGGATGGACAAGACCAGGCCGAGCAGGATGGGCCTGGGCATGATGGAACTGGGCAGCATGGCGCGCATGGCAGGTTCCTCCCTGCCGTCCAGTATAGCCCTCAGATGGCGCCGGCGACCATGTTGATGCTGAGCGCCAGGATCGCGGTGTTGAAGAAGAAGGAGAGCACGCCGTGCAGCAGGGTCAGGCGACGCATATGCCGGCCAGTCACCTGGACGTCCGAGACTTGGCAGGTCATGCCGATGACAAAGCTGAAATAGAGGAAGTCGCCATAATCGGGCTTCTCCGCCCCGGGGAAGTCCAGGCCGCCCTTCATATCATCGGGATTCTGGGTGGCCTTGTCGTCGCCATAGAACAGGTGGGCATAGTGCATGGCGAACACCACGTGGATCAGCAGCCAGGCCGAAACCATGCCGACACCGCCCAGGCCAAGCCGCAATGCCAGCGCGGCACCCTGTTGCTGTTCCTTCTGCAACACCAGGAAGCCGAGTACCGCCATGCTGGCGATGGCCGCCGCCACAATCAGCAGCATCACCAGCAGGCCGCGGCCATCCAGCGCCTTGGCACGCTTGCGCAAAGCCGCCGGGGTGATGTCCCACATGGCGATCCAGCACAGCAGCAGATAGGCGACGGAAAGGACGATCCAAGCCGAGATCAGGCGCAGCCCTGTCTCGAGGCCGACCAGCGGCAGCAGGTAGGTCGCCAGGCCCAGCGCGGCAGCCAGCAGCAGGCGCGGTGTTGCCGGCAGGGTATGCAGAAGGCTAATGAGAGCCATGGCCAGATGATCCTCCGCTGCCCGGCTGATGGCAAGATGCCGGCCTTGAGCGCAGGGGCAATAAAAAGCGGGGCACTGGGCCCCGCTTTCCTGTTACGGCGGACCGGGAAGTTTAGTGCAGTATCTGGCCCAGGAAGGTCTTGGTGCGCTCGTTCTGCGGGTTGGAGAAGAACTCGTCGGGCGTGTTCTGCTCCACGATCTCGCCGCGATCCATGAAGATCACGCGGTGCGCCACAGCCTTGGCGAAACCCATTTCATGGGTGACGCAGAGCATGGTCATGCCGCCCTCTTCCGCCAGGCCGATCATCACGTCCAGCACTTCCTTGACCATTTCCGGATCGAGCGCCGAGGTCGGCTCATCGAACAGCATGATCTTCGGGTTCATGCACAGCGAGCGGGCAATGGCGACGCGCTGCTGCTGGCCGCCGGATAGCTGGCCCGGGAACTTCTTAGCCTGTTCCGGAATGCGCACGCGCTCAAGATACTTCATCGCCGTCGCCTCGGCCTCGGCCTTCGGCTTCTTCAGCACCCAGATCGGCGCCAGCGTCAGGTTCTCGAGCACAGTGAGATGCGGGAACAGGTTGAAATGCTGGAACACCATACCGACGTCCTTGCGGATCACTTCGATATTCTTGAGATCATTGGTCAACTCGGTGCCATCAACGACGATCTGGCCCTGCTGATGCTCCTCAAGCCGATTGATGCAGCGGATCATGGTCGACTTGCCGGAACCCGACGGGCCGCAGATCACGATACGCTCGCCCCTGCGGACATTGAGGTTGATATTCCGCAATACGTGGAACTGACCGTACCACTTGTTGACGTTGCGCAGTTCAATGGTGGGAGCAGACGGATTGGTCATGGCTTCAGGACTCCTCAGCGCTTATGCCCGGTGGCGAGCCGGGCCTCGAGCGCCTGGCTGTATTTCGACATCGAGTAGCAGAAGGCGAAATAGATGATCGAGACGAAGATGTAGGATTCCACCGAGAAGCCCTTCCAGGCAGTATCGGTGAGAGCGGCCTTAGTGGCGTTCATCAGATCGAAGATGCCGATGATCACCACCAGCGAGGTGTCCTTGAACACCGCGATGAACAGGCTGACCATGGGCGGGATCACGATCTTCAGCGCCTGCGGCAGGATGATGCGGCCCATCTTCTGCCAATAGCTGAGGCCGAGGGCGTCCGCCGCCTCATACTGGCCCTTCGGGATCGCCTGCAGGCCACCGCGCACCACCTCGGCGATATAAGCCGCCGAGAACAGGATGATGGCGAGCTGGGCGCGCAGCAGCTTGTCGATGCTGAGACCTTCCGGCAGAAACAGCGGCAGCATGATCGAGGACATGAACAGCAGCGAGATCAGCGGCACGCCACGGATCAACTCGATGTAGATGACGCAGAGCGTCTTGATCGCCGGCATCTTGGAACGCCGCCCCAGGGCCAGCACCAGGCCGAAGGGGAAAGCGAAGCCGATGCCGAAGGTGGCGAGGATCAGGGTCAGCGGCAGGCCGCCCCAGTTGGTGTTCTGCACATAGCTGAGGCCCAGCACACCGCCCCACATCAGCACCGCAATGCTGGTAAGGCCGCCCACCCAGATATAGAGCAGCTTCATGTTCCAGAAGCGGCGCATGCAGCTTGCAACGATCAATGCGATGTTGATCACCGCCGCCAGCAGCGGCCGCCACTGTTCGTCATACGGATACAGGCCGAACAGGATCAGCCGGTGCTTCTCGACAATAAAGGCCCAGCAGGCGCCGCCCGAACCACGGCAGGCATCGGCAGTCGGCGCCGTCCACTTGGCCTTGATGAAGGCCCATTCGATGAAACCCGGCACCGTGGCGAGAATCAGGAAAACGACGAGCAGGGTGAGGATGATGTTGAGCGGCGAGGAGAACAGCTTCTCCCGCGCCCAACCGATGATGCCGGTCTGGTTGACCGGCGGGCTCATGGTTTCGGTAGCGGCGGCCATGTCAGCGCTCCACCAAGGCGATTTGCTTGTTGTACCAGTTCATGAACAGCGAGATCGACAAGCTGACGGAGAGATACACCGCCATGATGATCAGGATGCCCTCGATCGCCTGGCCAGTCTGGTTCAGCGTGGTATTGGCGATCGACACGATATCGGGATAGCCGATGGCGATGGCAAGCGACGAGTTCTTGGTGATGTTGAGATACTGGCTGGTCATCGGTGGAATGATGACGCGGAGGGCCTGCGGCAGCACCACAAGGCGCAGTACCATGCTGCGCTTGAGGCCGAGCGCCGAAGCCGCTTCCCACTGGCCGTAATAGACCGCCTGGATGCCGGAGCGGACCACTTCGGCGATGAAGCCGCCGGTATAGATCACCAGGCCGAGCAGCAAGGCGGCGTATTCGGGAGTCAGCGTGGCACCGCCGGAGAAGTTGAAGCCGGCCAGCTTCGGCACATCGAGTTCCATCGGCGCACCGCCGATCAGCCAGCCGACAACCGGCAGGCCGATCAGCAACGCGATGTTGGTGCGGATCAGCGGGAAAGCCTGTCCCGTCGCCTCCTGGCGCTTGCGCGCCCAACGGGCGACGAAGACGCCGACGACGATAGCGAGCAGGAAACCGATACCGGCGAGATCGAAGGCGAAATGATCAGTCGGCGCCGGCACCTTGATGCCGCGATTGGAAATGAACACGCCGGTGATCGGGTTTAGCGCCTGGCGTGGGCCGGGTGCGATTTCGGTGATCAGCGCATACCAGAAGAAAAGCTGCAGCAGCAGCGGCACATTGCGCACCACCTCGACATAAACCGAGGCGACCTTCGCCACCAACCAGTTTTTCGAGAGCCGGGCGATACCCATGATGGTACCGAGCAATGTGGCCAGGATGATGCCGACCACGGCGACGCGCAGCGTATTCAGGATGCCGACCAGAATGGCGCGGGCATAGGTGTTTTCCGGGCCGAAGTAGATCGGGCTTTCGCCGATGGCGAAGCCGGCTTCGCGGCCGAGGAAATCGAAACCGGACGCGATCTTGCGCGTTTCCAGGTTATGCAACGTGTTGCTGACCAGATACCAGATGCCCAGGGCGACCAGCCCCAAGGCCAAAACCTGGTACACGACGGCGCGAACCGTCGGATCGTTCCAACTCAGGCTGCGCTTTGGCGGCGCCGAACCTGCTGTCCCCGAATGAGCCATGTGCCCCCCATGGCTTGAGTGTTGAACTACCCTGCCGGCGACATCCGGCGGGGTTTACGCGATACGCAAGCAGCCTTGACGCAAACGGCCTGGGGGAGTCCCTGCCCCCAGGCCGTCACGTTCAAAGCATCAGATCAACGGATCGGCCACGCATAGAGCAGGCCACCCTTGCTCCACTGTTCGTTCGGACCGCGATCAAGCTTCAGGGCGCTGCCCTTGCCGACATTGCGCTCGAAGCTTTCGCCGTAATTGCCGACCTGCTTGATGATGTTGTAGGCCCACTTCTCATCGACGCCGAGCGCCTTGCCCATGCCCGGGGTGGTACCCAGGATGCGCTTCACGTTCGGATCGGTGGAGGAGGACGCCATCTGGTCGACGTTGGCCGAGGTGATGCCGTATTCCTCGCCCTCGATCATGGCGAAGAGCGACCAGCGCACCAGGTCCATCCACTGGTCATCGCCATGGCGAACCATCGGGCCGAGCGGCTCCTTCGAGATCACTTCCGGCAGCAGCACATGCTCATCCGGCTTCGGCGTCTGGGTGGCGCGCACCGAGGCGAGCTGCGAGCGGTCGGTGGTCAGCACGTCGCAACGACCCGACACATAGGCGCCCACGACTTCATCCTGCTTCTCGATGACCACCGGCTTGAAGGTCATCTTGTTGGCGCGGAAGTAGTCGGCGAGATTCAGTTCGGTGGTGGTGCCCGGCTGCACGCAAACAGTGGCGCCGTTCAGCTCCTTGGCGCTCTTCACGCCCAGCTTGGTCGGCACCATGAAGCCCTGGCCGTCGTAGAAGTTCACGGCCACGGCATTGAGGCCCAGCGCGGTGTCACGCTGCAGCGACAGCGTGGTGTTGCGCGTCAGCACGTCGATTTCACCGGACTGAAGCGCGGTGAAACGCTGCACCGGGGTGAGGCCCACGGCCTCGAACTTCGAAGCATCGCCGAACAGCGCGGCGGCAATCGAGCGGCAGACGTCGACGTCGATGCCCGACCACTTGCCCTGGCTGTCCGGGGCGCTGAAGCCCGACACACCAGTGGAGACGCCGCAGATGACCTTGCCGCGGGCCTTGACCGCATCCAGCGTCGCGCCGGCATGAGCAGCCGAAGCAGCCACGACGAGGACGGCAGCCGTAGCGGCCGATTTCAGAAAGTGCATGGGTTTTCCCCTTCCCTGTTGACTAAACATTTGCCGGTTATGGGTTTGGTTCCCACAAACCCTGGCGCGAAATTACACTTTTGCGCCATCACCAGCAACCCAGCCTATTCCACGGTCACCATAACGTGCAATCACCATGGGCATAGAACCAAGTGCCGGTTTGATTAGCAGTTTTTGTACCAACCGCAAAATTCGCTGATTTTGCGCTGCACAATGGGCGGCGGACACGAAACCGGTCCACCGCGTGCACAGAATCAGCGCGATTGCCCGCGAATGCAGCAGCAAGACTTTAGTCTAAGGCCTTAGCGGATCGGCCAAGCATACATCAGGCCGCCCTTGGTCCACAGCGCGTTGGCGCCCCGATCCAACTTCAGGGCGCTGCCCTTGCCGACATTGCGCTCGAAGCTTTCGCCGTAATTGCCGACCTGCTTGATGATGTTGTAGGCCCACTTCTCATCAACGCCGAGCGCCTTGCCCATGCCCGGGGTGACACCCAGGATTCGCTTCACGTTCGGATCGGTGGAGGAAGCCACCATCTGATCAACGTTCGCCGAGGTGATGCCGTATTCCTCAGCCTCGATCATGGCAAAGAGCGCCCAGCGCACCACATCCATCCACTGGTCGTCGCCATGGCGGACAAACGGCCCGAGCGGCTCCTTGGAGATAACCTCCGGCAGCAGCACATAATCTTCCGGCTTCGGGGTCTGCAGCGAACGCGCCGAGGCGAGTTGCGACATATCCGACGTATAAACATCGCAGCGGCCGGCAAAGAACGCCGCCACCAGTTCCTCCAGCTTCTCGAACACCACCGGCCGCAGTTCCAGCTTGTGGGTGCGGAAATAGTCGGCGAGGTTCAACTCGGTGGTGGAGCCGGACTGTACGCAGACGCTGGCGCCGGAAAGCTCCTTGGCGCTTTTCACGCCCAGCTTGGTCGGCACCATGAAGCCCTGGCCGTCATAGAAGGTGACGCCCGTGGGATTGAGGCCGATGGCAGCGTCGCGCTGCAGGGTCAGGGTGGTGTTGCGTGACAGCATGTCGATCTCGCCGGTCTGCAAGGCGGGCAGACGAGCCGGCGAGGTCAGCGCCACATACCGCACCTTGGTGGCATCGCCGAACATCGCGGCGGCCACGGCGCGGCAGACATCGACATCGAGGCCCTTCCACTCGCCCCGGCTGTCCGGCGCGCTGAACCCGCCCAGCGAGGTGTTGACGCCGCATTGCACGATGCCCCGCGCCTTCACGGCATCGAAAGTGGCACCCGCCTGGGCAGTACCGGCAGTCAGCAGCAGGCCAGCAGCAACCGCCAACGTCTTGATGGCGAGCGTCTTGAGGATCGTCATGATGTGTTGCCCCCGTTTGTTACAATTTTGTGACAGCACTCTGGGCGACACAGCGGCTTATTGCAAGAGCGCCCACTATTGCAGAAGAGCGCCGGCCAACCCCAGCACCACCGCATAGCGCGCAGTCTTGGCCAGGGCGACGATGGGCAGGAAGCGCCAGAAGGGATAGCGCAGCAGGCCAGCGGCGAAGGTGAGCGGATCGCCGATAACCGGCATCCAGGAGAGCAGCAGGCACCAGCCGCCATAGCGCTGGAAACGGACCGAGGCGCGGTCAAGCTGGGCCGGCTTGACTGGAAACCAGCGCCGCTCGCGGAAATGTTCGACATAGAGCCCGAGCCACCAATTGAGGCAGGCACCGAGCGTGTTGCCGGTTGCCGCAACGGCAATCAGCAGCCAGAGCGGCGCCCAGCCGGCCTGCTGCGCCGCCACCAATGCCGGTTCGGACGGCACCGGCACGATGCTCGCAGCCAGAAACGACCAGGCGAACAGCCCGGCGAGCGAAAGGAGCGTGTCGTTCACCGCCGGCGCCGCTTAATTCAGCGGCGAGGCCTCGCCCAGATCCCAGAACAGGCCGGCCATCATCGCCAGACCCTCGCGCATCACCGGCAGCAGCACATGCTCGTTCGGCGCATGCTGCGAACAGGCGGCGTAAGAATGCGGCACCCACACGGTCGGCAGGGCCAGGGTTTCCGAGAACACGTCGTTAGGCAGCGAGCCGCCGAGATTGGGCAGCAAAGCCGGCTTCACGCCAGTCGTCTTTGCCACCGAGGCCAAAGCCCATTTCACGTAAGGATGCTCCGGGTCCAGGCGCGTGGCGCGGAAATACTCGGTGCGCGCCAGTTCCACCTGCACCATGCCAAGACCCTGGCGGTCGAGATGACGGCGCAACGCCGGCAGGAAATCCTCCGGGTTGGTGCCGACCACGAAACGGATCTGGCAATGCGCCGTCGCCTTGCCGGGAATGGCATTCACCGGCGCTTCCGGGTTGCCGGTCTTGAATGCCAGCACATCGAAGCTGCACCAGCCATAAACACGCTCCGGGGGGCTCAATCCGGGCTCGCCCCACCAGGCATCGACGCTGGGGCCATCCGAGCCGCCGCCGACGGTGCAATCGGCCAGGGCCGCGCGCACCGAGGCGGGCAGTTCCTTCGGCACCCATTCCGGAATGCGGATCTGGCCCGACGGGCCGGCGATGGAGGCAATGGCATGGGCCATCAGGATGCCGGGATCGGCCAGCAGGCCGCCCCAGTTGCCGGAGTGATGCGCGCCGGGCCGCAGGTCGATGGAGAGATCGAAATTCATCGCGCCGCGCGAGCCGCAATAGAGTGTCGGCCGCTCCGGCGACAGGCGCGGGCCATCGGAAGCCAGGAAGAGATCGGCGCCCCAGGTCTGGCGCTGCGACTTGCAGAAGGCATCAAGGCCGGGTGAGCCGACTTCCTCGCCGGTCTCGATCAGCAGCACCACGTTGAAGCCCAGTTTGCCGCCGCGCGCCTTGAGCACCGCCGCCAGAGCGGCGATGTTCACGGTATGCTGGCCTTTGTTGTCGGCGGTGCCGCGGCCATAGAGCTTTTCGCCTTCCTGCACGATGCTCCACGGCGACAGGCCACTGCGCCATTGCGCGTCCTGGCCCCGGATCACGTCACCATGGCCATAGGAGAACAGGGTATGCTTCGCCCCCGGCTCGCGCCGCGTGGCAACCAGGAAGGGGCCGCCATTCGGCGCCGGATTGGGGAAGGTCTGGCAGGTGAAGCCCAGCGCCTCGAGGCTGCCGCGCATCTCCTTTTCCAGGTAATCGCCCAGCACCGCCTTGCGGTCCGGGTTCTGGCTTTCGGTGGGGATGGCGACGCGGCGGCTCAGGTCGGCGGTAAAACCGCCTTCGTCCAGATAGGCGGTGGCGGCGCGGATGGCGGCTTCGCGGGTCATATCGGCCTCTCCCAGGAGATCATATCTCTACATACAACCCCGGCCTCGGGCTGGAAAGCGCCAGCCGGCTTTGCGATAGTCGGACCTCACACGGAGTAAGCCATGCAAGACGAAACCAAGCTCGCCACCCTGGGCCGCGATCCCGAAGGCCACCATGGTGTGGTGAATATCCCGGTCTACCGCGCTTCAACCATCCTGCAGCCCGACCTCAAGACCCTGAAGCAGGTGCAGGCGGCTCGCGAGCGCGACGAACAGGTGGTGAGCTATGGCCGCATCGGCACGCCGCTGACCTATGCCTTCGAGAATACTATCGCCGAGCTGGAAGGCGGCTACCGCGCCATGGGCTTCCCGTCCGGTGCCGCCGCCTGCGCCGGCGCGCTGCTGGCGGTACTGAAAGCCGGCGACCATCTGCTGATGGTGGATACCGCCTACGGCCCGACCCGGCATTTCTGCGACACCGTGCTGAAACGCTACGGCGTCGAGACCACCTATTACGACCCGACCATCGGCACCGGCGTGGCGGACCTTTTCCGCTCCAACACCACGGCGATCTTCACCGAAAGCCCGGGCTCGCTGACTTTCGAGGTGCAGGATATCCCGGCCATCGCCGAGATCGCGCACAAGCGCGGCGCCAAGCTGCTGCTGGATAACACCTGGGGCACGCCGCTCTACTTCAAGAGCTTCCAGCATGGCGTCGATCTCTCGATCCATTCGGCGACGAAATACATCGTCGGCCATTCCGATGCCCAGCTCGGCATCGTCATCGCCACCAAGGAGGCCTGGCCGGCCTTGCGCGAAACCACCCGCGCCACCGGCACGGCGGCGGGACCTGACGAGGTCTATCTCGGCCTGCGCGGCCTGCGCACCATGGCGGTGCGGCTTGAGCGCCATATGCGCAGCGGCATCGAGATCGCCCATTGGCTGCGCGGCCTGAATGAAGTGGAAGCCGTGTACCACCCCGCCCTGCCCCAGGATCCGGGCCATACGCTGTGGCGGCGCGACTTCCTCGGTGCCTGTGGCCTGTTCGCTTTCGAGCTTAAGAAAAACTTCAACGAAGCCCAGGTGGCGGCCTTCGTCGATCACCTGGAACTGTTCGGCATCGGCTATTCCTGGGGCGGCTTTGAAAGCCTTGTCACCGTGGCGATGCCGCACCGGCTGCGTACCGCCAACCCCTGGGTCGACAAGGGGCCGCTGCTGCGCCTGCATATCGGACTCGAGGCGGTGGACG
This sequence comes from Ferrovibrio sp. MS7, assembly GCF_038404985.1. NCBI lineage: Bacteria > Pseudomonadati > Pseudomonadota > Alphaproteobacteria > Rhodospirillales > Rhodospirillaceae > Ferrovibrio > Ferrovibrio plantarum. The sequence goes on along the minus strand of NZ_JBBKBA010000001.1, from coordinate 2,670,631 downwards.
ATCTGCGCGACGACCTCAAGGCCGGCTTCGAGCGGCTGCACAAGGCGGGCTGAACCAGCTCATGGCCTGCTCGGCCGTCATCGTCGCGTATAACAGCGGCAGTGTTATCGACGCCTGCCTGCAAAGCTTGGGCGGCATCGACGACATCGTGGTGGTGGACAATGCCGCCGACGAGGCACTGCGCCAGCGGCCCGGCATCCGATATATCCGCAACGCGGAGAATCTCGGCTTCGGGCGCGGCTGCAATACCGGCATCGCGGCGGCGAAGCATGACCTGGTGCTGCTGGTGAATCCGGATGCGGTGCTGGAACCCGGCGCCCTCGATACGCTGCTGGCTGCCGCTAGGACCTACCCGGAAGCGGCATTGCTGATGCCCGCCATCCTCAATGCCGATGGCCATGCCGAACCGAGCCACGATGCCGGCCTGTTCGAGAAACGCGCCATGCCCAAGCGCCAGGGCGAGCCCGAGCCGGAGGGCGATCTCTGCGCCAATTTCCTCTCCGGCGCGGTGCTACTGCTGCGCAAGGCCACCTTCGAGGCCATCGGCGGCTTCGATCCCAATATCTTCATGTATTTCGAGGATGACGACCTGAGCCTCAGGCTGCGCCAGGCCGGCCATGCCTTGGTGCGGGTGAATGCGGCACGCGCCCGCCATATCGGTGGCGGCTCGTCTGGGCCCAGTGATGCCGTGCTGCGTTTCAAACAGTGGCATTTCGCCTGGTCGCGGCTCTATATCGAGCGCAAATTCAATGGCGCGGCTGCTGCCTGGCGGCATGGCCTGCCGATGTTGCTGAAACACGCAATCAAAGCCCTGCTTTATGGCCTCACCGGCAGGCACGACAAGGCATTGCGCGACGGCGCCCGGGCCAGGGGTTTCCGGCTGTTTCTCTGCGGCCAGCGGCCGCCAACAAAAATCTGAGGAGAGGAAACATGAGCGATATCCTGAGCGAAATCCGCGATGGCGTGCAGGTCATCACCCTGAACCGGCCGGACAAGAAGAATGCACTGACCCTGGCGATGTACAATGCGCTCGCCGACGCGCTGCGTGCCGGCGATGCCGACCCGGCAGTGCGCGCCATGGTGCTGACCGGCGCCGGCGGCAGCTTCACCTCGGGCAACGACCTCAACGATTTTCTCAACAATGCACCGCGCGGCGATGACCGCCCGTCGCTGCGGTTCCTGAAAGCCATCAGCGAAGCCGAGAAGCCGCTGCTGGCGGCGGTGCGCGGCCCGGCGGTGGGTGTCGGCAGCACCATGCTGCTGCATTGCGATCTGGTTTATGCCGCGCCGAGCGCACGCTTCAACTTCACCTTCACCAACCTGGCCCTGGTGCCGGAAGCGGCTTCCACCATGCTGCTGCCGCGCCTGGTCGGGCACCAGAAGGCCGCCGAACTTTTCTTGCTCGCCGAAGCCTTCGATGCCGCTGCGGCAAAGGAAATCGGCATGGTGAATGCCGTGCTGCCCGAGGAGGAGGTGCTGGATTTCACGCTGGCCCAGGCCGCCAAACTGGCGCGCAAGGCGCCGACCGCACTGAAATCCACCAAGCGGCTGATGAAGCATCATACTGGCGATGTGCCGGGCCAGATCGCTGCCGAAACCGTGCTGTTCGAGCAGCAGCTCAAATCGGCTGAAGCACGCGAGGCGATGACCGCCTTCTTCGAGAAACGCGCACCGAAATTCTAGGCTGCTTCAGGCTTTACCACGGCAATCGCGGCACAGGCCGACCACTTCGATGGTCTGGCGCTCGACCTTGAAGCCAAGCGAGGCGGCATTGTGCTGGATGCGCTTGCCGAGTTCGGGATCGCTGATCTCGAATGCCGTGCCGCATTCCCGGCAGAGGAAGATTTCCTGCTGCCGTTCATGCCCCGGCTCGGTGCAGCCGATGAAGGCGTTGAGGCTTTCAACGCGGTGTACCAGGCCGCTTTCGACCAGGAAATCCAGAGCGCGGTAAACAGTGGGCGGCGCCACCTTCTGGCCGTCGCGGCTCAACTCGCCGAGCAGGTCATAGGCGCCGGCCGGCTTGTGGCTGTTCCAGATCAGCTCCAGTACCCGGCGGCGGATCGGCGTCAGCTTTGCGCCCGTGGCGGCGCAATGCGCCTCGGCCTTCTCCAGCGCATCGGCGATGCAGACGGCATGGTCATGACCATGCTGATGGGCATGCCCCCCATGAGCATGGTGGCTGTGGTCGTGGTTATGATGCTCGGCGGCCTCGCGCGCAGCCATGACGGAACTCCCGGGACGATTCCTCTCTAATATAGGGTGCCCGGCAGGTTACGTCAGCGCAGGAATTGGGCGATCAGGGCAATCTGTTCCGGGGTGTCCAGCGCCGGGGCATGGCCGATGCCGGGGATTTCCACCAGCCGGGCCCGGGGGCCACGCTCGGTCATCGCCTGGGCAACGCGCGGCAGCAGCAGGTCGGAGACGGCGCCGCGCAGCAGCAGGGTCGGCGTCTCGATCAGGTCATAGAGCGGCCAGGCATCGCCGCCGCCTGTCCCCTGCTTGGCCAGCACGCCGGCAATCTGCGGATCGTAATGCGGCGTGACGCGGCCATCCGGCAGGCGGCGGTAAGAGGTTTCCACCAGGCGGCGCCAGCCGGCATCGGAGGCGATGCCGAAGGGCGCATAGATGGTGCGAAAATAGCCTTCCAATTCCGAAACGGAAGCAAAGCTTGGCGGGTTGCCGGCATAGCTCAGGATCCGCTGCACTGCTTCCGGCGCGATCTCGGGGCCGACATCGTTGAGCACCAGCTTGGTGACGCGGCCCTTGAGCGTGTAAGCCGCCGCCATCATGCCGATCAGGCCGCCCATCGAGGTGCCGACCCAGCGCAAAGTCTCGGCGCCAAGATGATCCGCCAGTTCCTGCGCCTGCTGGGCGTAGAACGCCACGGTGTATTCCTGCTCCGGCGCCGGGCTCCATTGCGACAGGCCACGGCCGAGCGTATCCGGTGCCACGGCATAGTAATGCGGCGCCAGGGCCTCACCCAGCGGCGCGAAATCCCAGCCATTGCGTGCAAAACCATGCCACAGGATCACCACTGGGGCGCCCTTGGTGCCCCAGGCCTGGTAATGCAGTTCGCGGCCCTTGAGCGTGATGTAATGCGACGTGGCGCTGGTCACGGCTTGATACTCCGCAATTTGCCGACGATGCCGGTGGGGAAATAGTAGACGCTGAGCACGAACAGGATACCGAGCCAGAGCAGCCAGCGGTCGGCATGGAAAAGCTGCGGCAGCAGCGGGATACCGGCCTCGGCCGCCGCCTCGCTCACCTGCCCCATCAGCACCTGCAGATAATTCTGCGCCAGAATGAACAGCGTGGCGCCGATCACCGCGCCATAGAGCGTGCCCATGCCGCCAATCACCACGATCAGCAGGATATCCACCATGATGGTGAAGCTGAGCGTGGTGTCGGGGTTGGTATAGCCATTCCACAGCGCGATCAGCACGCCGGCCAGCGTCGCCATGCCGGCCGAGAGACAATTGGCGATAGAGCGGTAGACCACGACGCGATAGCCCAAAGCCTCGGCACGGAATTCATTCTCGCGGATAGCCTGCAGCACTCGGCCGAAGGGCGAGTTGACCACGCGCAAGGCCAGCAGGAACAGCACCACCGCCACCAGGAACAGCAGGTAATAGGCGATGATCTTGCCGTTGATGGTGACACCGAGGAAGTCCTCCTCGAGGGGCCGGAAGGAGCGGCGCAGCAGGCTCGGCACCGAGAAGGAGCGGCCATCCTCGCCGCCGGTGAAATCCGACAATTGCGAGGCCAGGATGGCAAAGGCGGAAGCCACCGCCAGCGTGATCATGGCGAAGAAGATGGCACGTACCCGCAGGCTGAACAGGCCGATCAGTAACGCGAGCAGGATGGCGATGATCAGTGCCGAGACAACACCAACGCCGACCAGGCTCCAGCTCGGCTCGGAGCCATAGAGCGCGATGGCAACGCCGTAGCCGCCGATGCCGAAGAACATGGTATGGGCGAAGGAGACGATGCCGGTATAGCCGAGCAGCAGGTCGTAGCTCGCCACCAGGATGATGAAGATGCAGATTTTCGCCGCCGTGTTCAGCGGCTGGCTGCCATCGAACACGAAAGGCGTGGTGGCAAGCCCGAGCAGGATCAGCAGCAGCACGGCGCTGAGCGGCTTGGAGCGCGGGAAATCGCCGGAGAGCAGGCTATGCAGCATGGTCTGTCCCTCTCCTTACCGCTTCGCTACCGGGAACAGGCCCTGCGGCCGCCACAGCAGGATCAGCACCATCAGCAGGATGCTGCTGCCCAGCGCCAGCTTCGGCGCCAGGAAGCCGGTATAGTTCGCCACCAAGGCGACCAGCAGCGAACCGACGAAGCAGCCGCCGACCGAGCCAAGCCCGCCGATGATGATGACGATGAAGATCAGCACGTTCACTTCCATGCCCATGCCGGCGGTCAGCGTCTGGCGATAGAAGGCCCAGAGCACGCCGCCCAAGCCCGCCAGCGCCGAACCGGCGATGAACACGCCAACGAACAGCCGGCGGATGCGGTAGCCCAGCGCCTCGACCATTTCCGGATTCTCGACACCGGCGCGGATCAGCAGGCCGATCTTGGTGCGGTTCAGGCCAATATGCATGGCGACGAATACCGCCAGGCCGAGGATCACGGCGATGACGCGGTATTTCTCCATCGCCGCATCACCGATGACAAAGGCACCGCGGAAACTTTCCGGCAGCTTGATCGGGATCGGGCTGGCGCCCCAGATGACGTGGATCATCTGCTCGGCGACGATCATGCCGCCCATGGTTATCAGGATCTGCTTGAGATGCTGGCCATAGACCGGGCGGATGATGACTCGCTCAAAGAAATAGCCAAGCGCACCGGTCACCGCCATCGAAACCAGGATGCAGAGCAGCAGCACCGCGACATTGAGCCAGACATTGTCGGCAATCGCCCAGGCCTGCAGCGGCACCAGCACGATGAGCGCGACATAGGCACCGAAGGAGATGAACACGCCATGGCCGAAATTCAGCACATCCATCAGGCCGAAAACCAGCGTCAGGCCCGATGCCATCAGATAGATCATCATGCCCATGGCGAGCGCCGCCACGGTGAGCGTGACCCAGGTGGACGGATTGCCGACCAGCGGCAAGGCAGCCAGCGCCAGAGCCGGCACCAGCAGCAGCGGCAGCCAATCGGTCTTGGCCTTGGGCAGAGAGGCGGTAGCGGCGGTCATTGATGCGCGTCCATGCTGAGGCCGAGCAGGCGCTGCTGCAGGTCCTTGTCCTCGGCCAGTTCGGCCATCTCGCCCTGATGCACGATGCGGCCATCGTCCATCACCGCGACGGAATCGCCGAGCATCTTGGCGGCCATGAAATTCTGCTCCACCAGCAGGATGGTGGCGCCGGTGCCCTTCAATTCGCGGAAGGCGCTGATCATGTTCATGATGATGGCCGGCGCCAGACCCTTGGTCGGCTCGTCGATCAGCAAGAGCTGGCGCGGCTCGACAATGGCCCGGGCGATGGACAGCATCTGCTTCTGCCCCCCCGAAAGCGAACCCGCCGCCAGCGACCAGAATTTCTCCAGCGCCGGGAACAGGCCGAAAATCCATTTCAGGCGCTGCGGATCCAGGTCGCCATCGCGCGCTGCCAGCAGCAGATTCTCGCGCACCGTCAGATCGGCGAAGATGCCCATATTCTCCGGCGTGTAGGCGATGCCGGCGCGGGCGATATCGGGCGTCGCTATGGCGGTGATATCGCGGCCAGCGAAAGTGACGCTGCCCTGGCTGGCCTTCCACAGGCCCATGATGGTGCGCAAGGTGGTGGTCTTGCCGGCGCCGTTGCGGCCCAACAGCATGGTGAGCTGGCCCTTGGGCACGGCGAAATCGACGCCATGCAGGATGTGATACTGGGCGATATGGGTGTGCACGCCCTTGAGTTCGAGCAAGGCTTCAGCCATTGGACTGCTCCGTCGCCGCATCGGGGCTGATGCCGAGATAGGCTTCCTGCACCACCGGCGAGGCGATCACCTCGGCCGGCTCGCCATCGGCGACAAGCTGGCCGTTATGCAGCACGATGATGCGGTCGGCCAGGCTGCGCACCACATCCATCTTGTGCTCGACCAGAAGGATCGTCTTGTTGCCGCGCGCCTTCACGGCGCGGATCAGGTCCAGCACGGTGGGCACTTCATCTACGCTCATGCCGGCGGTCGGCTCGTCGAACATGAAAACCTCCGGCTCCAGCGCCGAAAGCAACGCCACTTCCAGCTTGCGCTGGTCGCCATGCGGCAGCGCGCCGACGATGGCGTCGCGCTTGTCCAGCATGTTGACGCTGGCAAGGATGGCATCGGTCTTCTCGATCAGGTCGCGGCGATGACTCCAGAGTTGCAGCAACTGCATGCCGGCGCCGGCCTGGCTCTGCACACCGAGGCGGACATTCTCCATCACCGAAAGATTGGGAAACAGGTTGGTAAGCTGGAAGGCGCGGCCGATACCGCGCTTGGTGCGCGCCGAGGCCGGCAGGCCGGTGATATCCTGGCCGCCCAGCAGCACCTGACCGGCGGTGGCCTTGAGCTGGCCGGAAATCAGGTTGAAATAGGTGGTCTTGCCGGCACCGTTGGGGCCGACGATGGCGGTGAGCGTGCCTGGATGAAAGGCACAGCTTACCGCGTTCACCGCCACATGGCCGCCGAAGCGGATCGTCAGGTCGCGGGTTTCAAGCGAAGGCGTCATTGCAAATCCGGAAAAGGACCGGAGCAGCGCTGCTGCGCCGCTCCGGTTGATAATCAGCGCTTGTTGCGGATCGGCAGCGGCATCTGGCTCTCGGTGATGGTCTGCACCAGCTCGAGCAGGTCGTTGTCGTTCTTGCCGTCCTTCTTGACGCGGAAGTGGTACATCGGCTGCATCGCCTGATGATCGTCCTTGCGGAAGATCATGGTGCCCTTCGGCGTATCGAAGGCCATGCCTTCCATGGCGGCGATCAGCTTCTCGGTGTTGGAACCGCCGGCCTTCTGCAGCGCGGTCAGGGTCGCCGACGCGGCAGCCATGCCGCCAGCGGTGAAGAAGTCAGGCGGGCTGTTGAAACGCTTGGTATGCTCGGCCACCAGCCAGTCGTTCATCGGGTTCTTCGGGAAGTCGTAGTAGTAATAGACGGCGCCTTCCATGCCCGGATAGGGCTTGTACAGCTTCATCACCGGCAAGATGTTGCCGCCCGGCGCCATCTCGATGCCGAAACGCTCCGGCTTGAGGTCGGCGATCTTCGGCAGCGGATGCGGGCCGGCCCAGATGATCGAGATGATCTTCTTGCCCGGCTTGTCCTTCAGCGCATCGAACAGGCGCTGCGCAGAAGCGGTGAAATCGGTGGTCTGCTGCGGTGCGTATTCCTCGAACACGATTTTCACGTTCGGGCGAATCTGCGCCACGGCATCCTTCACCGCCTTCACGCCATCGCGGCCGAAAGCGTAATCCTGCGCCAGCATGGCGACATTCACCTCGCCCGACGACGGCAGCGAGGCAGCGGCGGCATAGGCGTCCTGCATCGAGTTGCGGGCGGTGCGGAAGATGTAACGGTTCCAGTTGGCGCCGGTGATGGCGTCGGCCACCGCCGGCTCCACGATCAGCACCTTCTTGTATTCAGCGGCGATCGGCAGCATGGCCAGCGCACCGCCCGAGCCGGTGGTGCCAACGGCGATGTCGACCTTGTCGTCGGCATAGGCCTGTTCCAGCAGCGACTTGGCGAGGTCGGGCTTGAGCTGGTCATCCTTGGTGATGACGCGGATTTTCTTGCCGTTCAGCGTCATGGTGCCCTTGGTGATATACTCCAGGCCCATCATGAAACCGGTCTCGGTCTGCTTCGCGTAAGCTTCCAGCGGACCGGTCTTGCTGGTGATCAGCGCGATCTTGATATCCTGCGCCAGGGCCGGCGCAGCAGTGAGTCCGGCCAGCGCCACCGCCAGACCGGCGGCCTTCAACATGCGTTGCATGGGTTTCCTCTCCCTTGGTTTGAACGCGGGACACGCTGTCACGCGAAAACACGGTGCCTGCTGGATAAGGGTTCCCTGCCCGCCTGCGGCGTGGCCTGCTCCCTCCCGAACATGACAGTTGATTCATGTTTCGTGTATTTGTACTGCTCAGGCCCCCGGGCGGTCAATACGGCAAATTTGCAATCCGCCGCTTGACAAGCCGGCGCCCAGGCGCGACTTCTTACCTGACAAACGATTCATGTTTCACATGACGGCAAAAATGACCAAGCCTGGGGGGAAAAAGGCTCTGCCGGCGCCAAAAACCGGGCGCGGCGAGAGCACACGGCGGAAGATTCTCGATGCTGCCAAGCGCGACATCGGCCGCAAGGGCTTTGGCGAGGCGTCGGTCAGCACCATCACGGCCGAGGCCGGCGTCGGCCAGGGCACCTTCTACATCTACTTCCGCAGCAAGGAAGATGTGATGCGGGAACTGGTGCTGCATATGGGCCGCCAGTTGCGCCAGCATCTCACCGAAGCCACCGCCGGCGCCAAGAACCGCCAGGAAGCGGAAAAGCTTGGCCTGCGCGCCTTTATCCAGTTCGTGCGCAAGGACCCGGATCTCTACCGCGTGGTAGAGGAATCGCAATTCGTCGATGCCGCCATCTATCGCAGCTATTACACCGAATTCGCCCGCGGCTATGGCGCGGCCCTGGCCAACGCCGAACAGCGCGGCGAGATGCGGCCCGGCAAGCAGGCAGGCCATATCGAGGTGCGCGCTTGGATGCTGATGGGCATTGCCGTGTTCCTGGGCCAGCGCTATGGCCTGTGGGAACCGAAGGCGCCGCTGGATGCGGTGGTCGATACCGCGATGGATGCTCTCAGCCAGGGCATGTTCAAATGACCCTGGTCCGGCTGGACCGGACCGAGGCCGTTGTCTGGCTGGACCGGACCGAGGCCGTTGCCCGCCTCACCCTGGCGCGGCCCGAGCGGCATAACAGCCTGGTGCCAGCCTTGCTGCACGATCTGCTGGCGGCACTGGAAACCCTGCATCGCATGCCGCCTGCCTTGCTGGTGCTGGCCGCCGAAGGCCGCAGCTTTTCCACCGGCGGCGATGTCGCCGGCTTCCACGCCGTGCCACGCGATGAGCGCCGCGCCTATGCCGCAGGACTGGTCGGCGATCTCAACCACGCCATCCTCGCCCTGCTCGACCTGCCCTGCCCTTTGCTGGGCCGCGTGCAGGGGCCGGTGACTGGCGGCGCCCTGGGACTGGTGTTGGCCTGCGACCTGGTGGCCATTACGCCGCGCTGCTTCGTGCAGCCCTATTACACCGATGTCGGCTTCAGCCCCGATGGCGGCTGGTGCGCGATGCTGCCGGACCGCATCGGCGAAGCGGCGGCGCGCGAAATCCAGTTGCTCAACCGCCGCGTCACTGCCGAGGAAATGCTGCGCCTCGGCCTCGCTCAGGCCGTGACCGAGGATCTCGACGCGGTGATCGGGCAATGGCAGGCGACTCTGCTTGGCAAGGTGCCGATGGCGCTGACCTGCACCAAGCGGCAATTGCTCAAGCCGGAACGCCGCTCAGCGATAGCCGCCGCGCTGGAGGCCGAGCGCCAGAGCTTCATCGAACAGATCGACAGCCCGGAAACCGAGGCCGGCATGGCCCGCTTCCTGGCCAAGTCGGCGTGACGGGAGGAACGTGATGGATTTCGTGCCGGACCTGGCCCTCAAGCGCGCCGAACTGACGCCGGGCCGCATCGCCTTCACCGACGATGCCACGGGCCGGCAAACCAGCTATGCCGAGCTGAATGACCGCGCCGCGCGCTTCGCCGCCGCCCTGCCCGGCCTCGGTATCAAGGCCGGCGACCGCATCGCCATCCTGTGCCTCAACAGCGTGATGTTCTTTGAAGTGCTGCTCGGCTGCGCCAAGGCGAATGTGATCCTGGTGCCGCTGAACTGGCGCCAGCCGGCACCGGAACTGCGCCCGATCCTGCAGGATTGCGGCGCCAGCCTGCTGCTGCACGATGCCGAACACGCAGCCCTGGCTGTTGAACTCGGCGTGGAAGCCACGCTTTCCGAGACCGATTACGAGGCCCTGTTGGCGCGCACTCAGCCCGGGCAATTCGCCACCCGCTGGGCGGCTTCCCAGGTCTGGTATCTGCTCTACACCTCCGGCACCACCGGCAAGCCCAAGGCCGTGATCCAGACGGTCGGCATGGCCTATGCCAATTACGTCAATGTCGGCCAGGCCATCGACCTCACCGGCCAGGACAGCACGATCAATTTTTTGCCGCTGTTCCACACCGCCGGCATCAATCTCTACACCCTGCCGATGCTGATTACCGGTGGCCGCGTGACTGTGTTGCGCAAGTTCGATATCGACGCCGCCATGCGCCTGATTGCCGCAGGCGCCTGCACGCTGTTCTTCGGCGTGCCGGCGATCTATCAGGCGATCAGCCTGCATCCGGCTTTTGCCAACACTGATTTCAGCCGCGTGCGCGCCTGGGGCTGCGGCGGGGCGCCTCTCCCTGAGCCACTGATCCGCCTGTTCGCCAGCCGCGACGTGACAGTGTGCAACGGCTTCGGCATGACCGAGACCGGGCCGACGGTTTTCCTTATGGACCGCGCCGAAGCCCGCGCCCGCATCGGCTCGGTCGGCAAGCCTCAGATTCTCACCGAAGTTCGCCTGGTGGATGAGCAGGGCCGCGATGTGGCCGAAGGTGAACCCGGCGAAATCTGGATGCGCGGGCCGAATATCACGCCGGGCTATTTCAACAACGAGGCGGCGACGCGCGGCGCGCTGACCGCCGATGGCTGGCTGAAATCCGGCGATGTCGGCCGCCGCGACCAGGATGGCTATTACTTCATCGTCGACCGCATCAAGGACATGTATATCTCCGGCGGCGAGAATGTCTATCCGGCGGAAGTGGAAACCGTACTCTACCGTTTCCCTGGCGTACTGGAATGCGCCGTGCTCGGCATCGCGGATGAGAAATGGGGCGAAGCCGGCTGCGCGGTGATTCTGCCGCAGCCCGATGCCAGGCTGGATGCGGAAGCGATCCGCGCCTTCTGCCGCGCCAACCTCGCCGCCTACAAGGTGCCCAAGCGTATCGAGATCGTGACGGAATTCCCGCGCACCGCGGCGGGCAAGATCCGCAAGCATATCCTGCGGGACCAACTGGCATGACCGAAATCCGTATCGAACGCACCCTGACCCAGGCCGATTTCGACCGCTTCGCTGCGGTGAGCGGTGACAATAACCCGATCCATGTCGATCCCGCCTTCTCCGCCCGCACCCGCTTCGGCCGCACCGTCAGCCACGGCATGCTGCTCTATACCGTGCTGTGGGGCATGATCCAGGCGCGCCATCCAGGCGCCCGACAGGCGCATCAGAACCTGATGTTTCCAGCACCGGCTTATGCCGATGAAGCCTTGAGCTTCGCACTGCTGCCTAATGGCCCCGGCCGATATGGCATCAGCGTGCGCCGTGTTGCCGATGGCACTGAGGTCTGCCGCGGTGATACCGCCATCGTGGAGGCTTGACCATGCGTGTCGGCGATATCGCCACCACCACCCGCAGCTTCTCCGTCGCGGATGTGCAAACCTTCCTCGGCCTTGCCGGCAACGCTGCCGCATCCGCCAGCGTGCCCGAACCGCTGATCGGCGCGCTGTTCTCCTATCTGCTGGGTGTCGAGTTGCCGGGGTTTGGTACCAACTATCTCAAGCAGGAAATGCGTTTCCTCGCACCAGCGCCGATCGGCCTGCCGCTGACGGCAACCGCCGAGATCACGCAATTACGGCCCGACAAGCATCTGGCCGACCTCGCCACCATCTGTACCGGCCCGGACGGCACGCGCTATTGCGAAGGCCGCGCCCTGGTGCTGATCAAGGATGTCGGCGCCTGATGGTAATGCATGTACGCGATATCGGCTCTGGCCCGCCGCTGGTTTTCCTGCATGGCTGGTCCTGCCATGGTGGCTTCTTCACGCCGCAGGTCGAGGCATTGCAAGACCGTTTCAGGCTGCTGCTGCCGGACCTGCCGGGCCATGGCCGGAGCCCGGCGCCCGACGACCTGAGCATCGCCGGCCTCGCCGATGCATTGCATGGCATGCTGATCCAGCATCGCGTCGAACGGCCCGTGCTGATCGGCTGGTCGATGGGTGCGATGGTGGCGTTCGATTACCTGCGCCGCCATGGCTGGCGCGGCGTCGCCGGCCTGGTGATCGAGGACATGACGGCGCGGATCAGCACCGATGCCGGTTGGCGTCTGGGCTTGGGCGGCGGCTTCGACGCGGCACAGAATGCCGCCACGCTCGGGCTGATGCAGGCGGACTGGAAAGGCTTCAGTGCCGCTTCCCTGCCGCATCTCTTCGCCCGTCACCACGCGCCGGATGCAGCGCTCAAGCACTGGGTCGGCGCCGAGATGGTCAAGAATGATCCCGCCACCATGGCCGCCCTCTGGGCCTCGATGGCAGCACAGGATTTCCGCGACCTGCTGCCGCGCCTGGACCTGCCCTGCCTGGTCGTTCATGGCGGCGGCAGCCAGCTTTATGCGCCAGAAGTCTCCGAATGGCTGGTGGCGACACTGCCGCATGCCCGCAGCCTGTGCCTCGACCGCTCCGGCCACATGCCGCACCTGGAACAACACGCGGAATTCAACGCCGCCCTAGCCGCCTTCGCTGCTACACTCGTCGCGCCTGAACCCGCCCGCTGAGGCGGCTGGTAAAAGGAGCGCCCATGCCCATCTGGATAAGCCGCTGGCGCCTTACCGTGCTGCTGAGCCTGCTGCTCACCGCCATGACTATTGCCATTCTGTGGAGCCATGGCGGCTCGGTAGAAGGCTACCGCGTCGCGATCCGCGCAACTGCCCGCACTTCACTTGTTCTGTTCCTGCTGGCCTATACGGCCTCGGCGCTGGCGCAGCTATATCCCGGCGCCTTCGCCCGCCGCCTGCTGCGCGAGCGCCGTGCCCTGGGCCTGAGCTTCGCCGCCTCGCATGCGCTGCATCTCTACGCGATCATCGTGTTCTGGAATGCCGACCCGGCGCTGTTCGCGACCCAGAGCAACATGGTGTCGCAGAGCTTCGGCTCCATCGCCTATCTCTTCATCGCCTTAATGGCCCTGACCTCGAATGACCGTGCCGTGCGTTGGCTGGGGCCACGGAACTGGCGCCGGCTGCATGCCATCGGCGGGCTCTATATCTGGGGCACCTTCGTGGTCAGCTTCGCCAAGCGCGCACCAGACAAGCCGCTTTACTGGGCCGCCGTAGCACTACTGTTCGCTATGATCGGGCTGAAACTCTGGGCCTGGCGCCTCAGGCGCCGGCAGGCTGCCGCAGCCGCCTGACCAGCCAGCTCGCTACCGGCCAGAACAGGATCGTAAACGTTATGACACCGAGGCTGGCGGCGATTGGCCGCTCGAAAAAGCCGAAGATGCTGTTATTCGACTTGATCATCGAGGTGACAAATGTCTCCTCCAGCATTGTCCCCAGCACCACGCCAAGGATAGCCGGCGCCACGGGAAAGCCGTTCTCCTCCATGATGTAGGCCAGCACGCCAAAGAACAGCATCACGGCAACACCGAATACGGAATTGTTGATGGCGAAAGAGCCGACAATGCAGAACAGCAGGATGGTCGGCATCAGGATATTGCCCGGCACACGCAGGATATTGGTGGCCGCCTTGATCGTCGCCCAGCCGAGTGGAATCATGATCAGGTTGGCGATGACGAAAACCAGGAAAATGGCATAGACATTTTCCGGGTTGTTGAGGAACAGCGTCGGGCCGGGGTTGAGCCCTTTCAGGTACAGCACGCCAATCGCGATGGCGGTGATCGAGTCACCCGGGATGCCGAAAACCAAGGCTGGAATCCAGGCGCCCGCCAGCGCCGAATTATTGGCGGCGCCAGACTCGACGATGCCCTCGATATGGCCAGTGCCGAATTTCTCCGGCTCCTTGGAGAATTTCTTGCTCATGGCATAGGACACCCAGGCCGCCATGTCAGCACCCGCACCCGGCTGAATGCCGATGATGGTGCCGAGCGTTGAACCGCGCAGCAGCGCGCCGGGATACTTCTTCAGCAAGTCCCACATGCCGCTGAATACATTGCCAAGCTTGTTCACCACCAGGCGTGCCGGCGGATCCATGTTGACCACGAAGCGCAGCACCTCCGATACGGCAAACATGCCGACCATCATCGGGATGATGCTGACGCCGCCCATCAATTCGGTGTTGCCGAAAGTAAAGCGCGGGAAGCCGCCGGGATTTTCCAGGCCGACGCAGGCAACCAGCAGGCCAATCAGCAATGAGATGCAAGCTTTCAAAGTGCTCGAATTACCAATGAACACGGCACAGGAGAGGCCGAGCACGACGAGCCAGAAATATTCGAAGGAAGAGAATTTCAGTGCCACCTCGGCCAAGGCCGGCGCAGCCAGCACCAGCACGGCAGTACCAAACAGGCCACCGATGGCGGAGAAAACCAGGCCAGCGCCGAGCGCCAGTTCCGCCTGTCCCTTGAGGGTCAATTGATAGGCTTCGTCGGTATAGGCGGCGGAAGCCGGCGTGCCGGGAATACGCAACAGACAGCCTGGAATGTCACCGGAGAAAATCGCCATCGCCGTGGCGGTGACGATGGCAGCAATCGCCGGCACCGGCGGCATGAAGAAGGTGATCGGCACCAGCAAGGCAGTGGCCATGGTGGCGGTCAGGCCGGGAATCGCGCCAACGACAAGGCCGAAGATCGCGGCCCCCAGCATTACCACCAGCACATACGGATCGAACACCAGGCTGAAGGCCTGCATCGTGCTCTGCATCATGGCGCGTCCCTTCCGCTTACCAGATCATGCCTTGCAGCAGCCCCCAAGGCAGCGGCACGCGCAGGAACTTGTAGAACAGCGTGTGGATGATCAGCGTGACGACAAAGGCCACCGGCAGAATCATCACCGGCCGAACCCCTAAGCCGAAGAACAGCACCGCTAGGATGATCAGGCTGGTGGGAATGAAGCCGAGCGTATCGGCGCAGAGGATATAGAAGAACAGGCTGCCGATTACGGCGAGGAAATTCACCACATGCCTGGGTGAACCGACCCAGGCACCGACCTGCACCAGCGGCATGCGCGGCCCGCGCAACCCTTTGACGATCAGCAAGCCACCGCATCCCATCAGCAGCACAGCAACCAGCGCCGGAAACGCGGCGGGGCCGATTTCCTGCCCCGGAATGGTGGGATACTTGCTGACGGCAATCAACACGGCGGCAGCAAGCAGCGCGAGCAGCGCACCGCTCAAAGCATCATGGACACGCATGGATCGTCACCCCGGGGGATGCAGAAAAAAGCCGGCGCGGCCATCGTAGCCGCGCCGGCAATACTTCACTTGGCGATACCGACCGCCTTCATCACTTCGCCCATGTCCTTGTCGGACTTGGCCATGAACTTGGCGAAGTCATCCGGCCCGGCCCAGATCACGCCGAAGCCGCGCTGCGCCATGAAGTCGTTGAACTCCTTGCCGTCATGCACCTTCTTCAGGGCCGTCAGCAGCTTGTCGGCGGCTTCCTTCGGAATCCCCTTGGGCGCCGCAATGCCGCGCCAGGCAGCCATCGTCCAGTCGCTGCCGGTGGCGCTCTTCAGCGTCGGCACGTTGGGATAAAGCGCCGAGGGCTTGGCATCCATGATGGCAAGGCTCTTGACCTTGCCGGCATCGATCAGCGCGCGTGCCTCGGGCAGCGACACCGGCGCGAGCTGCACGCCACCGGCAATCATGTCCTGCAAGCCCGGCGCAGCGCCGTTGCTCGGCACCCACGGCACGCTGGCCGGATCGATCTTCTGGTCGCGCAGCAGGCCGGCGATGGCGAGATGCCAGATGCCGCCCTGGCCGGTGCCCGACGCCTTCATCTTGCCCGGATTGGCCTTGATCGCGGCCAGCAGTTCGTTGACCGTCTTGTAAGGGGCATCGGCTGGCACCTGCACGCCGGCGGGATCGGCATTCACCAGCGCAATCGGCGTGTAGGAGGTCGGGTTGAGCTCGGTGAGGCCCTGCCAATGCATCATGGCGATTTCGACCGTGATCATGCCGATGGTGTAGCCATCGGCCGGCGCCTGGGCGATGGCGGAATGGCCGACCACGCCGCTGCCGCCGGTGCGGTTGACCACGTTGATCGGCTGCTTCAGTTCCTTTTCCATCAGGCTGGCGATGATGCGCGCCGTGGCATCGGTGCCGCCGCCCGCGCCCCAGGGCACGATCATGGTGATCGGGCGATCCGGAAACGCCTGGGCCGCACCGGCAGCGAGCATTGCTGCGCCGGCCAGCAGACCGGTCATAAACGTCTTGAAGCCACGCATGGCTATCCCTCCTGCTTGTCGTCTCCTCCGCGGCCGGGCTTGTGTCGCCCGTACCGTCCACGAATTACTATCTAGTATATAAGATGGCAGGTCAATGGGATGTGTGGCGCCTCGCGGCGAAAGCCGCATGCGTCATTTCAAGCGATAGCAAGCGGGATATTAGGTGGTCGGATCGGCATGGCGCGCATCCATGCGCGCCACCGACTGCTCCAGCACCGAGCGGTCGGTCAGGTAATAGGTCTTGTCCTTGCGCTGAATCAGACCGCCATCCATGAGCTGACCCAGCACGCGCGCCACCGTCTCGCGCGTGGTGGCGGCACGGCGCGCGATCTCATGCTGCTTCGGCATCGGATAGATCAACCAGCCGGTGGGATTCACCGGATCGCGGCGCGACAGGTTGATCAACTCGCGGTGCACGCGCTGGATCGCGCCGAGCGTGGCGAGATCCATGATCTTTTCATTGTTGGCGCGGATGATGCGCGCCATGCGCCGCATCACATCCAGCGCCACCTGCGGCGAGCGCGCCAGCAAGGCCTCGAAAGCCTTCGGCGGCATCGCGGCGAGGCGGCAGGCGGTAACGGCGACAACGCTGGCCGAGCGGCGCTCGCCGTCAATGGCGGCAAGTTCGCCGAAATAGCCGCCGGCTGGCACCGTGGCATAGGAAATCTCGCGCCCGTTGCCGGAATAGTTGATCACCTCGACATTGCCCTCGACGACAAAATAGACGTCGCGGCTATCGGAATTGCGGTCGACGATCTGTTCGCCGGCAGCAAGGCGGCGCCATTGGCAGGCACGCTCCACCTCCTCCCGCGCCGCAGGCGAGAGCGATTGCAGCAAGGGAATCGATTCCAGCGAGTCGCGCTGCGTCGTCGCCGCGCGAGACTTGCCTTCGCTCCGTCCTGGATCGGTCTTGACGACCATAGCCCCCTCAGCGCCGCGCCGTAGCCGCTTCCGCAGCCCGGCCCAGAATCGCGAATAGGTTTAATAATAACTGCTTGCGGTCGAGATTGACCGATTCCCCGCGATCCAGCAAGCGGCCGATGCTCTCCCAATCCTCGGCCCAGCGGTCAGGCGCCTGCCAGGAAGCCAGTCTTGCCGCCAGCGCCGCCTCGCCCTGAAACAGTTCCGACCAGGCGCCGCCGCCGACCTTGCCGGCCGCCGCAGCCCGCACCAGGCGGGCCAGCCACCAGCGGAACAGGTCGATCATGACACGGAAACTCTCCGCGCCGGAGGCACGGCCGAGCTTGTCGCCCAGGCCATGCAACTTCTGGCCATCCGGCTTCGGCAGGCCGGCGATGAGATCGAGCAGTTCACGGAGCAGGTCCAGGCCCCCCTGGGCACCCAGCGCCATGGCGCGGCCCGGCGAGCCTTCCGCCGCCACCACAAGGCCGTGACGTTCGGCATCCGAAAGATCAGGCAGCAGGCCATGCAGGGCTTGGCGCATTGCGCCATCTTCCAGCGGTTGCAGAGCCAGGCGGCGGCAGCGCGAACGGATGGTCGGCAGCAGGCTGCCCGGCGCATGGCTGATCAGCAGCAGCACCGCGTTCGGCGGCGGTTCTTCCAGGATCTTCAGCAGCGCGTTGGCGGCATTGGTATTCATGTCATCGGCGGCATCGACGATGCAGACGCGGTAGCCGCCCTCAGCCGCGGTCTTGCCGAAACGCTCGATCACGGCACGCACATCGGGCACCACGATCTCGCCGCGCCAGCGGTCGTTCTTGTCGTCCCAACTCCGCTCCACGGTGATCAGATCGGCATGGCCGAAGCTGGCGACACGGTGAAATACCGGGTGTTCTTCGGCTACATGCAGCGATTTCGGCAAGGGCGGCGGATCGCCGAACAGGCTCGGGCCGTCATCGGCGGCAGTGCCGGCAATGCCATTGACCAGAAGGAAGCGCGCGAAGCGGAAGGCCAGCGTTGCCTTGCCGACGCCGCGCGGCCCGGTGATCATCCAGGCATGGGGCAGACGGCCGGAACTCCAGGCTTCGAGCAAAGTGGCCTCGGCAGCCGCATGCCCGACCAGGTGCGCCGCGTGGCGTGGTCCCCAGGAGGTGAAGTCCTTGGTATCGAAGCCGCTCATGCGGCGAGATTAAACCGGGCCGCGAGCGCTGCCCATAGTGCCGCGGCAACGCTGTCGGGGCCGCCGGCGGCATCCACCACCCGGCAACGCTCCGGCTCGCGCCTGGCGATATCCAGGAACGCAGCGCGCAGCGCTTCATGGAACGGCAGTCCCATGCGCTCGTAGCGGTCCTCTGTGCTGCCTGTGGCATTGGCGCGCGCCCCGGCGCGGCGCAGACCTTCCTGCACCGGCAGATCCAGGATCAGGGTGAGATCGGGCTGGAACTCGCCGAGCACCAGCTTGTGCAGGGCTGCGATGCGTTCGCGCCCCACCTGCCCGGCATAGCCCTGGTAGGCCATGGTGCTATCGGCGAAACGGTCGGAAATCACCCAGGCGCCGCGCGCCAGGGCCGGCTTTACCGTCTTGGCGACATGTTCGGCACGGGCAGCATAATGCAGCAGGGCTTCGGTATCGGCTTCCCAGCGCGCGACATCGCCGGTCACCAGCAGGCCGCGGATCGCTTCGGCGCCCGGCGTGCCACCCGGCTCGCGCGTCTGCACCACCTCGAACCCGAGGGATTGTAGTTTCGCCACCAGAAGCTTGATCTGGGTGGATTTGCCGGCGCCTTCGCCGCCTTCGAGCGTGACGAAACGGCCCGCCTTGAGGGTCACTTCTTGCCCGCGCCCCAGAGCAGATGGCTGAGGGCCGCCGAAATGCGGCCACCAAAACCAAGCTGCGGCACCGAGGCACCAGCCAGCAGCGGCACTTCGATGGGCTGCATTTCCGGCGCGGTGATCAGCAGCGTGCCAAGCGGCGCGCCCTGCACGATCGGCGCGGCAATCGGGTTCTCGTAGCGCACCACCACTTTCATGCCGGTGCGGCTGCGCCGCGCCATGGTCACGGCAAGGCTGTCTTTGATCACCAGCGGCACCTTGGCCTGCTCGCCGAGCCAGACATCGGCTTCCTCAACCGTGCTGCCGGCGGTGAACAGCTTGTAGGTGTCATACTCGCGGAAGCCGATCTCGAGCAGCCGCTCTGCCTCGCGCGACCGCTCGTTCATGCTCTTGAGGCCGTTCACCACCAGGATCAGGCGGCGGTCACCGCGCTTGGCGGAAGCCGTGAGACCGTAGCCGGCAGCTTCGGTATGGCCGGTCTTGAGGCCATCGGCGCCGATTTCCTTGTACAGCAGCGGATTGCGGTTGCCCTGCTTGATCGGCCGCTTGCTGATCGGATCAATGCCGTAGGTGTAATCCTTCTCGGAGTAGAAATGGTAATATTGCGGGAAGCGGTTGATGATCTGCTGCGCCAGGGTGGCGAGATCGCGCGCCGTCATCACATGCTCGGGGTCGGGCCAGCCGGAGGCATTGCGGAACACGCTGTTATGCAAGCCGATCTGCTTCGCCTTCTCGTTCATCATCTCGGCGAAGCGTTCCTCGCTGCCGGCAATGCCCTCCGCCAGCACGATGCAGGCATCGTTGCCCGATTGGATGATCACGCCACGCAGCAGGTCTTCCACCCGCACGCGGTCGCCAACATGCACGAACATCTTCGAGCCCTGCATGCGCCAGGCCTTCTCCGATACCGGGAAGACATCGTCCATGCGCAGCTTGCCGCTGGCGAGCTGCTCGAACACCATATAGGCGGTCATCAGCTTCGACATCGAGGATGGCGGCATCCGCTCCTCGCTGCCCTTCTCGAAGATCACCGCACCGGTTTCGGCGTCAATCAGCAGCATCTGCCGTGCCAGGGTATCGACCTGGCCGATCTGCGCCTGCGCCTGGGGCGCGGCAAACAGCAGTGAAACCGCAAAGGCCGCAGTGGCGGCGAGCTTATTCGACAACGATACGCGCATTGGTCTGTCCAATCGAAAGCATCTGCTGCAGCGCCGTATCGGCAGAGGATACCTGATCGAACGGCCCAAGGCGGACACGGAAGAATTCCTGATTATTCACGACGCGCGAGGAAATGCCGACGCGGCCGTAATTCGAGAGTGCTGCCGCGGCACGGCTGGCATTCTCATGCTGGGTGAAGGCGCCGACCTGAACGTAGATGTTCTTGGCGCCGGGCACCGACACGGTCTGCACCGGCTGGCGTGCCAATTCGGCACTGGGATTGGCGCGCGGCGTGTTGCCGGCCGCCGGTGCTGCAGCCTGGCCTTGATTGGCTGTGGCCATGATCTGCACCGAACTGGGCTGGCTGCTGGTGGCGGCATCCACCACATTCGGGCTGGAACTGTTGCGCGCTGCGTTATTACCGCGCGGGCTGGGCGGCGGCGCCAGGGCTTCGGACACCACGGCACCGCGCGGCGAAGCCGCAGGCCGCTCCTCGTTGCCGCTGCGCTGGGCCGCGGCCGAAGCGACGGCGACGGAACCATCGGCCAGCGGTGCCGGGCCGATATACTGTACCCGCACCTTGGCGGTGCCCTGGCGGTCATAGCCGAGAAGCTGCGCCGAGCGGCGCGACAGATCGATCACGCGGCTATTCACATACGGCCCGCGATCATTGACGCGCACCACGATGGAGCGGCCATTCTCCAGGTTGGTGACGCGCACCAGCGAGGGCATCGGCAGCGTGGTATGGGCCGCCGTCACCTCGTTCATGTCGAAGATTTCACCGTTGGCGGTGGCGCGACCATGGAACTGCTCGCCATACCAGGAGCCGATGCCGGTCTCGTCGTAATTCGGGTCTTCCTTGGGGTAATACCAGACGCCGTTGATCTGGTACGGGTTCCCCACCTTGTAGATGCCGGTGCCGCGTCCGGCCGGGGCCGAAACCGGCGGCGTCGGGTCCGGACGCACCACGCTCTTGGTCGCATGCGCGACAAGCTGGGTCTCGGCGCAGCCGGTCAGGCCCAGCCCGGCCAGCACCAGAAACATGGTTAACCGCAGGCCCTTGGCCGGAGCAGTGGCGCCGGGATGGAACCCAGCTATGGCGTCGTGTTTCTGCGGCATGGCTATATCTTGTGAAATCTAGCCTATCGCGGGCGATTCGTGAAAGCGCTGCGAGAGACTGAATTTAGCCTGCCAATGATGAGAGAAAGGTTACGCTGGCGCGGTTCCCAGGAGTGGCTGGCGCGCTTGGCGGATTTCGGCCCCGTTCAGGCCAGCCACACCACTGCCAGGGCGAGCGCGGCCGGCAGCGCCTGCACGAACAGGATGCGGCGGCTGAAGCTGATGGCGCCATAGACCCCGGCAACGATGACGCAAAGCAGGAAGAAGGTCTTGAGCTGCAGCGCCACCTCCGGCACCGGGTGCAGCAGGCCCCAGACCAGGCCGGCGACCAGGAAACCGTTATAGAGGCCCTGGTTGGCCGCCAGCACGGCCGTCTCGGCGGCGCGCTCGGGCGTGTTGCGGAAGGTCTTGAGGCCCAGCGGCCTGGTCCAGAGAAACATCTCCAGTACCAGGAACCAGGCATGCAGCGCAGCAACCAGGGCCGTGAGGATGGTTGCCAGCAGCGCCATACCGGTTACGGCCCTTCGATGCGATCCGCCAGCATGCTGACGGTGAGCGCATAATGGTGGGCGCAGTTATAGCGCAGCACCGAGCGGTAATTGGCATAGACCAGGAAAGTGGGGCCATTGGCGCCATCGGGCTGCACCAGGGCGCCGGTAAGATTCACCTTCGGCAATTCGCCGCCATCGCCGCGCCGCACGCCAAGCCGCGCCCATTCGCTCAAGGGCAGGTCGCGCGTCATCTGGTCGATGGCACGGCAGCCAGAGCGGCCCTCGCGGGCGAATTCACCTAAACGAGCCTGAAAGCCCGGCGGCAGTTTCACGTCGCGGCCCCAGGTCTGGGCCGAGGACCAGCTATGCTTGGCGAGATAATTGGCAATCGAGGCGAATGTATCGGCCTGATTGTTCCAGATGTCGCGCTTGCCATCGCCGTCGAAATCCTCGGCATAGGCAAGATAGCTCGACGGCATGAATTGCGGCTGGCCCATGGCGCCGGCCCAGGAGCCCTTCATGCTGGGGTAATCGATATAGCCGCGATCCAGCATCTGCAGCGCGGCAAACAACTCATTACGGAAGAAAGCCGCGCGGCGCTGGTCATAGGCCAGCGTGGCCAGGGAATTGAACAGCGGCACATCGGCCTTCACCGCACCATAGCGGGTTTCGATACCCCAGATGGCCAGGATGAAGCGGGCCTGCACGCCATAGCGCTGTGCCACCTGCCCCAGCAACTCGCGGTGCTGGTCGCGCAGGCGGCGGCCACGCTCGACATTGGCCGGCGTGATCACGCGGTCGCGGTAGGTGGCAAAGTCGATCTTGAATTCGGCCTGGTTGCGGTCGCGCTCCAGCACGCGCGCCACCGGCTCGACATTGGTCAGCGCCTGCGTCACCACCGCCGGCTTGATGCCCTTGCCAAGCGCTTCCTGGCGCAGATCTTCAAGGAATTTCTGGAAACTGGCGCGATCGAAAGTGGCCGGCAGGCGGGCTTCCTGGGCCGGTGGCGCCGCTACAGGGGCTGGTGCGGTGGCGGGACGCTGCGCGGTGGTTTCGGCCGGGCGGGCGGCAGCAGCGCTGTTGCTCGGCGCCGCCTCTGCAGGCTTGGCTTCGGTGCCACGCGCTTGTGCGGCGGCGGCTTCATTGCGTGCCTGGATACGGTCGGAGCGGCTGTCACCGCAGGCCATCACGCCACTGACCAATAGACAGGCCAGAGCAAGCCGCGAAACACCCTTCAACCGGTCCAGTTTCCGCCCTGCAATCATCGCTCAACTCCACCAATTACAAACTGCCGAGACGGCATAACCCAGGGCAGCGAAACAATCTAGCGTTCCGGCAACAGGCCCCGGGTATGCCCCAGCATGCGATACACGGCCAGACCAAGCCATTCCCGTGTGGCAAGATTAAGGCTCTGCAAGCTCCAGAGCGGATCAAACCAGCCCCAAGTCTCAGTTGCACCCATCGTGACGTAATCCACCGGATAGGGCAACACCGGCCAGCCCACTGCCTGGAAACAAGCGACGGCACGCGGCATGTGAAACGCAGAAGTGACCACGATCCAGGTTTCTCCTGGTTGCGGTTTCACCAGATCGTAACTCAGCCGCGCATTCTCCGCCGTGTTGCGGGAAAGCTTTTCGACTTCCAGCCGGCTCATGTCGAGGCCGGCATCGGCGAGAATCGTGGCCGCGACATCAGCTTCGGCCACACCGCCGGTATCGCTGGTAATACCAGCGCCACTGAAAACCAGCCGTGCCTCGGGATAGCGCCGGGACAGGGCAAGGAAGGCAAACAGCCGCTCGGCACTGCCATTCACCTGCGGCTGGCCGCGCGCTGCCGTCAGCAGGGGCCGTTCCGCCCCGCTTAGCACCAGGATGCCATCCACCTGGGCCGGCAAGTCGGGCTGCGGGAAATAATCTTCCAGGGGCCGTATCGCCCAGTGCCACGGTACCAGCAGCACCAGCAGCAGGGCGACAAGGGCCAAGCCGAGCAGCCGCCGCGCCGCCTGTTCCACTTTAAGCGGCAGCAGGGCACCGAAAACCCACCCCAGACCGCCGAGCAGCAAAAGGCCCAGCAGCAGCGCGGTGGGATTGAGGATGGGCCAGAGCAGTTTGGTAAGGATCGCCGACATCAGGTTGGCCGTGGCGGGAATCGGAGCGAAATGCTAACCTTTTATTAATTTGCGCCGCAACGTGGCCCCTACCCCTGAATTAGCTTCATGGACCGGGACCATCATTATGTCTGGAGCCTGCCATGTCGCTTCCTACTGCCGCCGCCACTTTCGGCATCGCCGTGATCGCCTCCACCGGCGTCTTTGGCATTGCCGCCGTGAACGATCTGCCGGCAAGCGATGGCACGCCGCGCGCTGTAGCGGTGCGGGTGGCGAGTGCCGATGCACGGCAGCCGCTGGGCCAGTATCTCAGCCCGCAGCAGGTCGCCGTGGTGCCGGCAGCCCTGCCCGAACCGCAGCAGCCGCCGCAGCGCCTTGCCGTGACCAACGAGAACGAGGTGCCGACCCCGAGCGGCCGCCGCTCCAATGCGCCAACCCCGCTCACCACACCACCCGCCATGCGTGCCCCCTCCGGCACCCAGCCGGTGCCCGGCCCGGCGATGCGCTATCCCTCGCCGGCACAGAACACGATGCCGAGCTTCGATCCGGCCAATGCGCCCGGCATCATCTCACCCGGCTCGTCCGGCAACGTAGTGCAGCCACGCAGCATGCCGGCCTCGGCACCGGCACAATCGCCGCAGCGCATGACTCAGCCAACCCCGGTGCCGATGCCTGCCGCCGCCCCCGCACCTGCCCCAACTCCAGCGCCGGCGCCGCAACGCATGGCCGCTCCCACGCCGGCAGCCCCGGCCGGCATGCCGCGCCAGGTGCATGGCTTCGACGGCATCGTCGCCAGCGAACGCCAGTTGCTGCAGCGCACCGCCAGCACGGCACGCTATGAGGCGCATATCGCCTCCACCCGTACGCCGGAAGAAGCCGAGAAGCTGTGGGCCGACCTGCGCGCCAAGCTGGGCGAGCGCCATGCCGGCGCCGCCATGCATATGAAGCTGATCGAGGTGCCCGAGCATGGCCGCTTCGTGCGCGTGCTGGCCGGCGATTTCACCGATGCCGGCGCCACGGCGGATTTCTGCCGCGCTGTGATCGCCGCCGGCAAGGATTGCCGCATCCTGCGCAAGCTGGAAGGCGCTGCCGGCTAAGGCATGGTCCGCCGCTTTATTTTCCGGCCAGGGCTGCTGGGGTTGCTGGGCCTGCTTGCCCTGATCCAGGCCGGAGATGCCCTGGCACAAGGCCAGCCGGGCGGCCAGCAGGGGGCCGTGCGCAATCGCTATTGCTTCAACGACAAGGAAGCCGAGGCCGAAGCCGAGGTGCGGGCTGGCCTGGCGTTGCGCGAGACCCTGCGGCGCTGTGCCCGTATCGACCCGAACGGCCAGGCTGCCCTGGATAGCTGGTACAAATTTGACCAGGAAAACGGCGAACAATTGCGCGGTGCGGTGACCCTGCGCAGCACCGCGATCAAGCGTCTTTACCCCAAACGCACGCAACAAGAGCAGTGGGATAACGATGCCTCCATTGCTACGCGCGCTGCGCCGGAAGTCGATGCCGGCGTGTGCAAAGCCGCCTATGATGTGGTAGAGCGGATCAAGACTGATGGCTGGCCCGGTTTCAAATATTACGCCAAGCTGCAGCAAAGCCTGCTGGTGACGGAAATTCCGATCTGCCGCTAGCATCGCATAACGACGAGACCCCGGAGTTGCGAGACTAACCGTGCCGCTACGTATCTTATTAGTGGAAGATCACGATGGCACCGCCGTCACTATTACGGCGATGCTCAACGCGCTCGGCTACAGCCGCGTGTCGCGGGTTCGTGATGCCGAAGCGGCGATCGCCGACCTGAAGGAAACCGCCTACGATCTGCTGCTTTGCGACCAGCAGCTTGGCCTCGTGACCGGCCTCACCCTGCTGAAGATGATCCGCCGCCATGAAGGCCTCACCAACCCGATGGTGCCCTTCGTGCTGGTAACCGCCCATGCCGAGGGGACACTGGTGAGCGAGGCCGTGAGCGCCGGCTGCAACGATGTGCTGGTGAAACCGGTAATGCCGGAGGCGCTGCTGCGCTGCCTGGACCAGGTGCTGAACCGGCCTCGCGCATTTGTGAAGACCAAGGAGTATACCGGACCCGACCGGCGGCGCAGGAAAACGCTGGATAATCCAGGCCGTCGCGACGAAGATCAGACAGGCCAACGCAAGCTTGGCCGCAATCCGTGGATCACGCCCCCCAAGACCTGAGGTCCTGAGATGCCCCCTGCCGTCGCCCTGCTTGTCGCCTTCCTGGTCTTGCTCGGCAGCGGTCTATCGGGGGCGGCATGGGCAGCCTGCCTTGGCGCCGTGGCGAATGCCTCGCCTAACTTCCTGCAACCCGCCAGCTTCCGCCCCAGCCTGACACCCGCTGGCGCCCTACACTTCCAACTCGCCCAGGAGCGCAGCCAGGGCCTGCGCCCCGCGCCGCCCCAGGGCCAGGTGCGGATCACCTTCGTCGGCCACGCCACGTTCCTGATCGAGACGCCGGGCGGCGCCACCGCCGCCACCGACTACAACGACTATCTGCGGCCTGATGTGACGCCGGACATCGCGACGATGAACCACGCGCACACGACGCATTTCACCAACAATCCCGATCCGGGCATCAAGCATCTGCTGCGCGGCTGGCCTTATGACGGCAAGCCGGCGCGGCACAATCTCGCCTACAAGGATCTGCGGGTACGCAACGTGCCGACCAATATCCGCAACTGGGGCGGCGGCACCGAATACGATGGCAACTCCATCTTCATCTTCGATGTGGCGGATATCTGCATCGCCCATCTCGGCCATCTGCATCACCGCCTGGAGCCCGGCCATCTCGCCGATATGGGCCGCATCGACGTGGTGCTGGTGCCGGTGGATGGCGGCTATACGCTGAACCAGACCGAAATGGTGGAAGTTATCCGGCAGTTGAAGGCACCGCTGGTGATCCCGATGCACTATTTCGGCGATCACACCCTGGAGCGCTTTCTGTCCCAGCTCCGCGATACCCATGCGGTGACGCTCAGCGACAGGAATTTCATCCAGGTCGGCCGCCCCACCCTGCCGCCGAAGCCGACAGTGGTGATCCTGCCGGGTCCACATTAAGGCTGGCCCGCATTAAAGCTGAAGGCGATGGTCAAGCCTCGACAGGCGTCTCGGCGATGCGGACGCAGTTGCGCCCTTCTTCCTTGGCCTGATAGAGCGCGTCGTCGGCCCGGGTCAGCAGGTGATCGAGCAATTCGTCCGGGGCCAGGGAGGCAACCCCAAGGCTGACGCTGGCGGTGACAACGCGGCCGCCGACATGGAATTCGGCGCTTTCGATCACCTCGCGGATGCTCTCGGCAATGCGCTCGCCGTTCACGATATCGCAGTTCCGCAGTACCACCAGGAATTCATCGCCGCCCCAGCGGCAGACGAGATCGGAAGAGCGCAAGGCGGCGCGCATCGCATCGGCCACACCGCGCAGCACGCGGTCGCCAGCGACATGGCCGAAGCCATCATTGATCAGCTTGAAGCGGTCGACGTCGACCATGATGACGCAGAGCGGCAGGTCATGACGCTGGGCATCGCGCATCGCCTGCTGCATCAGCAATTCATAGGCGTGACGCGTCGCCAGGCCGGTGAGCTGGTCGGTGGTGGCCATCTCTTCCAGCCGGCCCTGGAAGCGGTTGATCACCTGGCGCGAGCCATACAGCACCAGCAGGGTGATGCCGATACTGATCAGCAGGTTCCAATAGAGCGTGCGGGTGATGCCGGCCAGCGCGGCTTCGTCCGACTTCTCAACGAACAGGTACCAGTGCAGTTCGTCGATATAGCGCACATTCAGCAGTCGGGCCTCGTCCTTGTAAGTATACTGGAACGACTTGGTCTCGGTCTTCGAAAGATGCGGCAGCACGCTGGCGATATCGCCGCGCATCGAGATGTCAGTCTCCGGCACCTGGCCGCCCTGCCCGACCATGGCCACCTTGCCGTTGAGGTCGACGAAATAGACCGTGCGGTTGAAGCGCTGCTGGTAGTCATCGAGCTTCTTGCGCACCGCATTGACGGTGAGGCCGACACCAGTGGCGCCGATGAAATTGCCATCGTAATCGCGGACGCGATAGTTGATGAAGATCGTCAGGGCGTCGGAATTCGCCATGTCGGGATCGACATTGATCTCGTAATCCGCCTGCATGTCGCGGACGCGAAAATACCAGACATCGCGCGGCTCATCCGGGTGCACTTTCTTCAGCACGCCATCGGCATGATAATAGGTGTAGGTGCGGTCGGAGACGAAGAAGCTGGTGAAGGCGTTGTAGCGCGTCTTGATTTCGTTGAGATACTGCGACACCAGCTTGGGGTCGCGCTCGCCTTCCAGAACCCAGTTGCGCACAAAGGTATCGCTCGCCATCAGCGAGGAAATCAGGATCGGCCGGACCAGATCGTTCTGAATTTCGGAATAGATATTGTCCGAGGTAAGCGGCAGCTCGGTTTCGGTAATGGCATTGCGCAGGCTCTGGCGCGAAACCCAGTAGCTCGCCACGCTGGTGGCCACGAAACCGACCAGCAGTAGGGCACCGACTGCCAGTACCAGAAGACGCCTATTGTAAATCGGTTTGACCAAAACGTACCCCCGCCTCAGGCCCGACATTAGCACCCGGACCGTCGCTGCGGAAGAGTAACACGGCCGCTTTTGCTACCTTTGGCAGCGTCTGAATGCCGCGAAATGGTTGAAAAGGTTGACCGGCTCAACTGTCGGGGCTATTGCCTGCCGGGCCGGATGGGTGGCCGAGTGGTTTAAGGCAGCGGTCTTGAAAACCGCCGTACTCGCAAGGGTACCGTGAGTTCGAATCTCACCCCATCCGCCACTCCAAAATGGTCCCTGCGATATTGGTATTTTGCTGATTTCAGAAAGATTTTGCCGTATCTGCAGCCGGACGGCGCTGCGCACACATAAAACACCCGAGGCCCAAAAGCATCATGCCCGGGGATGACCCGGGCATGATTCGTAACCAGCATGCTGAAGCGCTGGAATTACCAGGTGCTGCGGGTTTTCGTCAGCGAGGTCGACTTCACCTTGCTTTCCGGATCATAGGTCACCGTCAGCATGTTCATCTCAACGAACTTGCGCTGATAGCTGGTGAAGGTATGGGAAAAGACCTGAACGGTCGTGCCGTCAGAATTGCTCGACGCCGACATCGGCACGCCCAGCGACTGCATCACGCGGTCGCGGCCGGTACCAACGGGAAACATCGTCTTGAGCAAATTGTCGTCAGCCGAAGCCAGAAGCGCAGGGCCTTCCGATTTGTCCGCCAGCGCTCCGCCGGGGGCATACATGTTATAGGTCGGATCCGGATAGACGCACCCATTGAGAACCAACCCGCAAAGCAGCACAGCACTTACTGTAAAAATCTTCTTCACTGCATCCCCCAATGTTTCTGAAAACTAGCCTCGGATACGAAATGCGAATCCAAGTGCCTGGTAATTTTCGACACAACACTGTGTACGTACAATCGTGTAAGCATCTTGCATGAGACTCTGCGGGGCAAATTTCGGCGACGTTGCCGAAATGCCACATACGGGGCTTGCAATTGATTGCAGCCGCCCAACAAGTACAATTGCAAGGGCGTGATTTTACGGCTTTTTTAGATGCAGCATGATGAACGCACAGCTTGCTGCAACAGCTTTGGCGAGGCCACCGCCAGCAGGTCTATATTCATAGCCTGAGGCTGACCTTATCACTCTTCTGCAAAGATCCCCGCGAGGTCTGGCTCATCGGGTGCGCCGCGTTCGAGATTCAGCCGGCTTTCAATATGGCTGAAATGCTCGCGCGAGAGCCGCAACGCTGCTTCCAGGTCGCGGGCGCGCAAGGCTGCGACGATCGCGCCGTGTTCGTCCACAGCGCAAAGCGAGGATTGCGCCGGCTCGTAGACCGACACCATCAGCGACGAGCGGCTGAGCAACTCGCGCAGGAAACGCGATAGCTCGGCATTGCCAAGCTGGTCGGCAAGCAGCAGATGGAAGGCACCGGAAAGCCGCACCGAGGCGGCACGGTCGCCGCGCTCTGCCGCCGCACGCTCGGCAGCGAGATGCGCATCCAGCGCGGCCAGGATGCGTTCATCCAGCACGCGCAACAACTGCTCGATAATGCCGGCCTCGAACACGCGATGCGCTTCGTAGACGGTGCGCACATCCTCCACGGTCGGCCTCGGCACGAAGCAGCCGCGGTTCGGGATGATTTCCAGCCGGCGCTCAGCCGCCAGGCGATGCAGCGTCTTGCGGATGCGTTCGCGCGATACACCGAACAGGGCAGCCAGCCGCTGCTCCGGCAGCTTGGTGCCGGCTTTCAATCGGCCATGCAGAATGGCCTCAGCGATCCTGGCATAGATCGACTCATCCAGGCTGGCATCGCCCTTCAGCGGATTCTTCATGCGCGGCCGCGTGCTCACGGTCCCTGCCCTTGTCTTCAGTCATCCCAGATGCCGCCCAACAAATGTGCACAATCTGGATATTTTTGTGCACATTCTTATGGGCGCCAATCTGGACCGGCATCGCGCCGGAAAGTGAAAACCTATACCTGACAAACGCTTATATAAAATGTGCACACTTGGCACAAGGCTTGCGTTGTTTTCGCCGAGGCGGTTGGCCGATATGGCACCGCGCAGCAACGGGGAAAGGTAGCGGGGATGGCGATCAAGCGGACTTCTCACTCCATGGCGCCGACGCGCCGGGCGGTTCTCAAGGGCGGCCTAGCCGCTTCGGCGCTCGCGGCTTTCGGCGCCCCGGCCATCGTCCGCGCTCAAGCCAAGGAGATCGTCATCGGCGGTCCGGCCGGTGCGGCGAAGTATTTCAACGCCGATATCTTCCCGCTGATGGAGAAGAAGATCGGTGCCAAGATTCTCTACGAAGGCACCAACTCGCTGACCAACCTGCAGAAGATGCAGGCCGACAAGGCGGCACCGAAAATGTCCGTGGTGGTGATGGACGATCCGGTGATGATCGCCGCCGCCGACCAGGATCTGATCGAAAAGATGTCGCCCACTGCCGTGCCGACCATGGCCAAGCTCGCCGCCAGCGCGGTGCATCGCGATGGCCTGTGGGTGAATTACCAGCAGCCCTGGGCCGGCATCGCCTTCAACAGCACCCGCATGAAGACCCCGCCGGCAAGCTGGACCGACCTTTGGGCCGCCGGCAACAAGGGCCGCATCATCGTGCCGTCGCTCAACAACACCGAAGGCTATTGGACCCTGCTGATCGCGGCGCATCTCGAAACCGGCAAGCCGTTCAAGGAAGCGCAATACGAGATCGACGCCGCGTTCAACAAGCTGAAGAGCCTGAAGCCGAACCTGCTCAATATCTACACCAACGCACCGCAGGCGATTAACCTGCTGGAACAGGGCGAGGCGACGCTGATCGCCGGCCAGTTCTCGGCCTATACCCTGATCCGCAAGGCGGAAGGCTCGCCGATCGACTTGGCGATCCCAAAGGAAGGCGGCTTCGCCATGCCGTCCGGCCTAGCCAAGGTGAAGAACGGCCCCAATGCCGGCCTCGCCGATGCCGCGCTGGAAGCCTTCCTGAGCCCCGAAGTGCAGAGTGTGCTGGCAGCCAAGGCCTTCGTCGCGCCGGTGAACCCGGCAGCCACCAAACCGGCCGGCTTCCCGGACTTGGCAACGCTGTTCGCGCCGGACTGGGCACATTTCGCCAAGGGCCGGCCGGGCTGGATCGAACGCTGGAACCGCGAATTGCTGTGAGGCCACGGCCATGAGCAGCCAGGCGGCGCCCCTCACAATCAAGGCAGTGAGCAAGCAATATGGACCGACAACGGTACTCGACCGCGTCGACCTGGATATCGCAGCCGGCGAACTGGTGACCCTGCTGGGGCCATCGGGCTGCGGCAAAACCACCCTGCTGCGCGCCATCGCCGGCCTGGTGACGCCCGATAGCGGCAGCATCAGCATCGATGGCCGCGATGTAACCAAACTGCCGCCGCATAAGCGGCAGGTCGGCGTGGTATTCCAGAACTATGCGCTCTTTCCGCATCTCTCGGTCGCCGGCAATGTCGCCTTTGGCCTGCGGCTGAAAGGCATGGACGCCAAGGCCATCGCCGCCACCGTGGCGCTGTATCTCGAACTGGTGCATCTCAGCCATGTCGCCGAACGCCCGATCTCAGCACTTTCCGGCGGGCAACAGCAGCGCGTGGCGCTGGCCCGTGCCCTGGCGGTGCAACCGGGCGTGATCCTGTTTGACGAAGCCCTGAGCGCACTCGACCGCAATTTGCGGGAAGAAATGCAGGTGGAGCTACGCCATCTGCTGCGCCGCATCGGCACCACTGCGATCTTCGTCACCCATGATCAGGACGAGGCACTGACGATGTCGGACCGCATCGCGGTGATGTATCGCGGCCGCATCGAGCAATATACCGACCCGAAAACGCTCTATGCCGCGCCAGCCAGCCTGTTCGCCATGAGCTTCATCGGCCAGTCGACGCAGTTGCATGGCGAAGTGCTGGGCAACCCGGCGCAGGGCATGGTGGAAATCAAGACCGCGCTCGGTCGCCTGCGTGCAGCGGCGAATTTCGCGCCAGGCTCATCTGTCGTCGTCGCCGTGCGGCCGGAATGCCTGCAACTTGGCAGCGCCCCTTCGGCGGAATCCAACGCGATTGCCGGCCGCATGACGGCGGCGATCTTCCATGGCGCCCATAGCATGCTGCATCTGGCGGCAGAGGACGGCCAGCGCGTGGTGGCGCAGTTTTCCGGCGGCCAAGGCCTGCCCGACGAAGGCAGCGATGTCAGCCTGCACTGGCCCGTCGCGCAAACCTTCGTCTATCCGGCGGCGGAGGCGGCGTGATGCTGAGCCGCGAGCAGCGCCCCTGGGCCGCTTTGCTGCTGCCAGCCCTGGTGCCGCTCTGCGGCCTGTTCCTGCTACCGCTCGCCCTGCTGCTGCCCGTGAGCCTGACCAGCGCCCAGGGCTTCAGCCTCGCCGCCTATGGCAAGCTGTTCGGCGACAGCTACTATCTCGGCATCATCGGCAATTCGCTGAAATTCGCCGCGCTGACCACCTTCTTTGCACTGCTGATCGGCTACCCGGCCGCCTTCGGCCTCACCTATATCAAGGGTAAACTGCGCAGCGCCCTGCTGCTCAGCCTGTTCCTGCCGCTTTCCATCGGCGTGATCGTCAAGTCATTCGCCTGGACCGTGCTGCTGCGCTCGACCGGCGTGGTCAACAAGACCCTGATGGCACTGCAAATCATCGACGAGCCCGTGCGCCTGATCTTCACCCAGACGGCGCTGATCGTCGGCGCGGTAAACATCTTCCTGCCCTTCATGATCCTCTCGGTCTATGCCGTGGTAGCGCAGATCGACAAGCGGCTTTCAGAAGCCGCGGCCACGCTTGGCGCCCCCCCGCTACTCTGCTTCCTGCGTGTCACCCTGCCCTTGAGCCTGCCTGGCATCGTCGCCGGCACGGCCCTGGTATTCTCGCTCTCGGTCTCGGCCTATGTGGTGCCGACCCTGCTGATGGGCGAGCGCTACCAGACGCTGCCAACCCTGATCGCCAAATCCTTCCTGCTCACTCGCGAGCCGGCCTTCGGTGCTGCTGCCGGCGCCGTGTTGCTGGCCATCGCGCTCGCGGTGGTGATCCTGAGCAGCAAGCTCGGCAAGCCGCGCGGCTAGGAAGGAGCAGGCAAATGACACAACGCCTCGCCACCGCCTTCGCCATCCTGATGGCCCTGCTGGCGGCCCTGTTCCTGCTGGCGCCGCTGCTGGTGATCGTCGCCACCAGCTTCTCGCCCACGCCGGTCTTCGACCTGCCGAGCGGTGGCCTCTCGACCCGCTGGTATGAACGCATCACCCGGCTGGATGGCTTCTGGCCGGCGCTTTACCTCACCCTGGAGGTGGCTTTGATCTCCACCGCCGCCGCTTTGCTGCTCGGCACGCTGGCCGCCATCGGCATCCAGCGCGGCAAGCTGCCAGGCGCGGACCTCGTCGCCGCCCTGCTGGTCTCGCCGCTGATGCTGCCGGGCCTGGTGATCGGCATTGCGCTGTTGCAATTCTTCCGGGGTGCGGGGCTCACTGCCGCGCATCCGGCGTTGCTGCTGGCGCATCTGATCATCACCCTGCCCTTTGTGGCGCGCACCATGCTGGCCGGCCTGTCGCGTTTCGACTTCACCCTGATCGATGCGGCCCGCTGCCTGGGCTGCAATTTTCCGCAGGCTGTCGTGAAGGTGATGGTACCGGCCCTGGCACCATCCTTCTTCACCGCCGGCTTCTTCGCCTTCCTGGCATCGTTCGACAATTACCCGATCTCAATCTTCCTCACCGATGCCCGTACCAAAACGCTGCCGATCAAGATGCTGCAATATATCGAGGAAGCGCCGGACCCGACTCTGGCCGCTTTGTCTTCGCTGATCCTAGGTGCCACGCTGCTGTTGCTGTTGCTCGGCGACCGCCTGGTGGGATTGAACCGCATGGCCGGAACCGGAGACTGACTGTGGTACGTGACCTGATCGGCTATGGCGGCAAACCGCCGCATGTAAGCTGGCCCAAAGGCAAGGCGGTGGCAGTTTCCTTCGTGGTGAATTTCGAGGAGGGCTCGGAATTCACCGTCTCCGGCGGCGACGACCATAACGAAGCAATCTACGAAGTGGTACATGGCCTCAAGGGCCGCGATCCCTGTGTCGAAAGCCATTTCGAATATGGCACCCGCGCCGCCTGGTGGCGCATCATGGATCTGTTCGACCGCTATCAAGCGAAAGCCACAGTGAGCGCCTGTGGCTATGCCGTTGAGCGGTCGCCGCTACTGGCGCAGGATGCGGTGCGGCGCGGCCATGAAGTCTCCGCCCATGGCTGGCGCTGGGAAAGCCATGCCGACCTTGGCGAAGCCGAGGAACGCGAACGCATCCATCGTACCGTCGCCGCCATCGAAGCCGTCACCGGGCGGAAACCGCGCGGCTGGCATACCCGTTCGGCATCCTCGTCGAACACCCGCCGGCTGCTGCTGGAGGCCGGCAATTTTCTCTATGACAGCGACGCCTACAACGACGACCTGCCTTATTTCGTCAGCATCGGCGACAAGCGGCATCTGGTGCTGCCCTATGCCTTCGACACCAACGACATGCAATTTCAGAACACGCAGCGTTTCGCGCTAGGCGCCGATTTCGCCACCTATGTCTGCGATGCC
Organism: Ferrovibrio sp. MS7; assembly: GCF_038404985.1. Lineage (NCBI taxonomy): Bacteria > Pseudomonadati > Pseudomonadota > Alphaproteobacteria > Rhodospirillales > Rhodospirillaceae > Ferrovibrio > Ferrovibrio plantarum. The sequence continues at coordinate 2,635,650 of NZ_JBBKBA010000001.1, read as the reverse complement.
TATGACTGGCTGGCGCAGGAAGGCAGCATGGCGCCGCGCATGCTTTCCATCGGCCTGCATCTGCGCATGATCGGCCGGCCGGGCCGCATCGGTGCGCTGGATCGCATCCTGCGCCACATCACGCAATCGGATACAGCCTGGATCGCCACACGCGAGCAGATCGCCCGCCACTGGTTGGCGCAGCATCCTTAATCAGAATCTTTCCGATCAGCGCGGTCGCCGCCAAGACAGGTCGCATCGAAACGATCTGCTTCCATCGGCTTGGCGAAAAGATACCCCTGCCCCTCATCGCAGCCGAGTTCGCGCAGCATTTCGAGTTCGGATTCGGTCTCAACGCCCTCCGCGACAACCCGAAGCCCGAGATTATGCGCCATGGAAATGATGGAGGCGACAACCGAATAGGCTTCGCGGCTTTTACTCATTTGCTGCACAAAAGACCGGTCTATCTTCAGCGCATGCACTGGCAGGGTCACCAAATAGTTTAGCGACGAATACCCGGTGCCAAAATCATCGATATATATTTTTGCACCAAGCTGACGCAGCCGGGAAAGAATGCGCTTCGCCATTTCCGGGTCTTCGACCAGGGCGCTTTCGGTCAGTTCTATATCCACCAGATGCGCCGGCACTCCCCAGGTTTCGAGCAACGACTGAAAGGTCTCGAGGAATTGCGGATCGTACAGGTTCTTGGCCGAAAGGTTCACCGCCACAGGAAGTTGCTGCTGGCGCGTCAGCCAGAGATGCTGCTGGCGAATTGCCGCATCCACAACAAACCGGGTCATTGAGCGGATAAGACCGGTTTCCTCGGCCAGCGGCACGAACTTCACCGGCGGCAGCATGCCGCGTGAGCCATGGGGCCAGCGGATCAGCGCTTCAGCACCACAAAGTTCGCCACTGGCCAGGTTCACTTTCGGCTGGTAGTGCAGCACCAGTTCACGACGGGCAATTGCGCTTCGCAATTCAGCGGCTAGCGCCAAGCGTTCCGGGTTTTCGCGCTCGGTGGCGCCACGATAAACCAGAAAATGCGCCTCCCGCTGAGCGCCTTCGCGCGCAGCAATAGAGGCGCGGCGCAGCAGCGCATCTGCATCTTCGCCATGACCAGGATAGAAGCTGGCGCCCACTGCAGCGCCAACATCAATCTGCGCCTCACCAATCTGTACTGGCTGCTGGAACACAGCCAGCACGGCCTTCGATAGCTTGGCCGCACGCGCGGCATCGTGGTCAGCCAGAATTAGCCCGAACTCGTTGGCTGATAGGCGCGCCAATGCCTCGCCAACGCCCGGCACCATGCGCAGCCGATTGGCTATCTCACACACCACCACGTTGCCGGGCTCCGATCCAAAGCCGTCATAAACTTCCTGCAGGCGGGGCAGCAGGATCGACAGGATCGCCACCGGTTCGTGGCGGTCGGCTGCAGCCTCCAGCGCTGCCGTCAGTCGGGAAAGAAACAGTGATTGATTGGGCAGGGCCGTCAAGTTGTCATGAGTGAGCGCATATTCGGCCCGGCGTTCTGCCTCGCGGCGTTTGACCCCAGCTCGCGCCACCTGAATACCAAAGGAAAGGTCCGCGGCCATTTCCTCCAGCAGGCTCATCTCGGCATCATCAAACGAGCCCTCCGGCTCCTGGGCGATCAGCGTAAAGGTACCGATAACTTCTCCCTCCACCATCAGCGGCAGCGACACGATGGAGCCGAAGCTGCGGATCACCGCTTCTTGGCGCCAAGGAGCGAAGCGCGGATCTTCGGCCAACCGATGGATGACGCAAGGCTTGCGGCTGCGGATTGCCATGCCGACCGAGCCGCGGCCGCGCTCGGTATCTGCCCAGGTCAGATTCATGGTTTCGATGAAGCCATTGGATGCCCCGAAATGCGCCACCGGCTCAACAGTCTTGCCCTCGTCATGACGCAGGTAGTTCACCAATGCCAGGGCATAACCACCCTGCTCCACCGCCACACGGCACATTGCATTGAGCAGCGAGGGTTCGCTGCTCTCTCGCAGCAGCGTACGGTTACCCGCGCTTAACGTGCGGAAAGCACGTGTAAGGCGCTGACCATAAGAAGCGAGTTCATCCATCTTGGATGCCAGACGACCAAGCAGATGATCGCCGTGCGGCAGGCCGGTGCGAATAGTCCAATTGCCCTTGCCAAGCGTTTCTGCAGCACTGGCAAGCCGGCGGATCGGCAGCAGCAGCAGCTGGCGCGAACCCGACCAGCCGAAAAGGCCCGTGGTCAGCAGCGTAAACAATACCGCCAAGCCACCAGCCTGCAGCGCCATGCTGCCCGCCGCGTCAATATCCTTGCGTGGAATGCCGACGCGAACGAAGAGACTGCTGTCTGGAACCTGAGCATAGGCAATGATACGTGGCACACCATCCAGACCCGCAGAATGCACGTAGCCCTCACTGCTCGATGCCACCAGCTTGCGGAAACTCTCCGCCTCCAGCAATTGCCTGCCGACGAAGCGCTCCGAGTCCGGTGCCCGCGCGATTACAATGCCATTCGCATCCGACATGCTGATAATAGAGGCTTCTGGTAATTTCAGATTGGTAAGCAAGTTCTGCGCCCAGTTGAAATCCAGGCTGGCAACAATCATCGCCCGCATCATATTGTCGATCACTACCGGCTGAGCTGCGATCACTGACCACTTCTTGCTCAACCTGCTCTGGACCACATCGCTGAGGGTGAAGTTTCCCGTCACCAAGGCCTGGGTGAAATAGCCACGGTCCGCGATACGCAGAGAGGCAAACTGAGTCCGTGCAGAGCAGGTCAGTTCACCGGAGAGATCGACCAGGGCGATTTCGAAATAGATCGAGCCGAGCCGCAGAAGATCATTCAATTCGTCGCTGCAACCGCTCCCCAGTAAAGGCTCGCCGTTGGAAGCAAGCCGCCCGAGTTGCTGGCGGACCTGCTGCAACGCCTGGCCCTGCTGATAGGCCACGGTGCGGGCGAATCCCAGCGCCTCCCTGCGGATGTGGTCGAGCTCCTGCGTGCGGCGCATGTCTGCAAGGTAAACCGCAAGCAACACCGTGGGCGCCACGATGAGGGCAACCAGGATTGCCATGCGAGCCGATAAAGAAGCACTCCCAAGCTTGGGCATGTGTTCCGTCTCCCACTGCGGCGGGTTCAGCGCCCCGCCCTTGGAAGATGAAACTTATCTCCTCGTAAAAGCCACACTCAACTGTAAAGTATTGCCCATATTGCATTCCACACGCCTACTTATATATAGTATATCTTAAAGGGTATATATGATTAATACACACCAGAGGGTTCGAGGGCCGTTTCAAAGGCAATTCCTAGCAGTTGGCGTGCAGTTGAGCCGGAGCAGCGCTATTCTAAGGACGTTAGAAAACTCCCTTCCGCTCGCTGCAGATATCCCTATCCCACTGGCATAGCTTGACTTTATAGATCTCCTGTCTTGTTATCAGGCGCGCAATCGTTGTTTTTGGCTTGGGTAAATCTTCAGCGAAACAAAGGCGCGCTGTGCTGTGGCATAGCCCTCGATCCAACCGGCCCATGGGTGGCAGGGGACGCTTCCAAAAATTCCGGTTGTCTTCGTCTGGCTCTGCTGAGCCAGCGATTGCCATGTCAATTGCCGCAGAGGAGTCTCCTATGGCGAACGGTACCGTTAAGTGGTTCAACAACACGAAGGGCTTCGGCTTCATCCAGCCGGTCGACGGCGGCAAGGACGTGTTCGTGCATATCACCGCCCTGGAGAAGGCCGGCCTCACCACGCTGAACGAAGGCCAGAAAGTGAGCTACGAACTCGCCACCCAGCGCGGCAAGACCGCAGCGGTGAATATCAAGCCGGCCTGACCGCCAGCGCTTCAGATTGAGCAGAACGGCGGCATCATCGGTGCCGCCGTTTTCATTTCTGCGAACAGTGAATTGCCTTAGAGGACAAGCAGGATCGCGGTGCCCATCTGGCACCGGCATTGAGCGGCCCGAGCGTATCAAGCGGCATCAGGATGTACCGGCAGCACGCTGGCGGCGCCGGACCAAACAATAAGGATGGTGCGCCTGCGCCTTCCAAATAGAAGGCAATGAATGGCGATAGTCCGGACAGACTTCGTTGCACTAATTGTGGTGTATCGCCTTGGTCAAGGCATCGGAGAGAAAATCATAGACGGCCCGGATTCGCTTGTTGGTGCGTATCTCCTTGTGAACCGCCAACCAGACCGGCAGCGGTTCTATTTTCAGTTTCGGTAAAACCGGGATTACCGAGGGATCGCTGCGGATCAGGAGCTCACTAACGAAGCCGATTCCCAAACCCGCCCGCACGGCCTGCCATATCGCGATCAGGTCATCCGTTCGAAATGCGAAATTGTTTCGCTCGACCACAAGACCATTCGCGGCGAAGCCTCTGAGGATGCTGTCGTTGCGGTCGCCACCGATGAGATCGTGTCCGAGAAGATCGCGCGGATGGCGAGGCGCGCCGCGTCGACGCAAATAGTCCTGGTGAGCGCAGGCTCTCAACCCCACCTTACCCACCCTGCGCGCGATAATGCTGGCCTGCTCAGGCTGCACCATCCGCACCGCAATATCGGCCTCTCGCCTCAAGAGATTGCTCACGGAATTTTTGGCAACCAGTTCGACCTGTATGTCCGGCAACGCTTGGCGCATCTGTGCCAACAAGGCCGGCAAGACAAAGCAGGCAACGGTCTGACTGGCACTGATGCGCACTGTGCCGGATGTGGACTTATCAGAGCCGATGACACTGCGAGCAAGTTGGTCAGCTCCGCTCTGCATGGCACGCGCAGAATCCGCAAGGCGTAATGCCGCTTCGGTCGGCATCAGGCCCCGCCCGGTTCTATCAAACAGCGCCAGCCCGAGTTGCGCTTCAAGTTCCGCTACGTGTCGCCCAATGGTCGGTTGGCTTGATTTAAGCTGACGCGCGGCAGCCAGCAGGCTGCCGTGGTCAAGCACGGCAAGAAACGAGCGCACCAGCGACCAGTCAAACGAGATATTCATAAATGAAATCCATAAGTGCGAAGATAGCCAATTGTGATAGACGGGTTATCTTTGCACAATAGCCGCATGTTCCTGCTGATGACCAGCATCTATCTGCACCCTTTGGGAAAGCGTCGAACATGCACCGCAGAAATTTCATTCGTTTGGTAGGCGGCGGTATCGTCGTCGCAGCGACTATGCCGGTGAGTGGTTGCTCGCCAAGCAGCGACTTCCCGGATCAGGCTGTCGAGGCCTGGAAAGGCCCTCAAAATGAGACCGATCCACGCCGCCGCGCGCTAGCCTATGCGATCACGGCGCCCAATCCGCACAACCTGCAGCCTTGGCTGGTTGATCTGAGGGAGGACGGCGTCATTACCGTCTTCACTGACACCACAAGAGTATTGCCGCAAACAGATCCCTTCGGCCGCCAGATTTTGATTGGACATGGCGCCTTCATCGAGCTGTTGGTGCTAGCGGCAGCAGCGCAAGGCAGCGCCGCGGAGGTGGCCTTATGGCCACAGGGGGAGTTAGGCGCCGACCTGAAGGATTGGGATCAGCGCCCGATTGCCCGCATCACGCTTAAGCCCGGCGGATTGAATGACCCGCTTTTCGCGCAGGCACTTAAACGTCATACGCCGAAATCCAACTACTCGGTCAGTCGCCCGGTTTCAGTCGATACCTTGAATAGCCTGATGACCAGCGTGAGCGACAAGACGGTTCGGGTGGGCGGTACAGTTAGCCTGCCGGACCTGCCGCCACTTCGAGAGCTTTGCTGGCAGTCGGCGCGGGTTGAATTGCTTACCCCGCGGACCGTCATGGAAAGCATTCATCTCACACGGGTCGGCCCCACAGAGATTCTCAAGCATCGTGATGGCATATCCATCAATAGCCTGATGGTACGCGCTCTCGATGCCATGGGGCAGTTCGATCGCAGTGCGCCGCCGACGGAAGGCAGCCAAGCTTACAAAGCAATGATGGGTCGATTTGAGGGACATAGCCAGACGGCAATGGGCTTTGTCTGGCTGAGTGGAAAAAATCGCCGCATCGACCAGATCAATGCCGGGCGCGCATATCTGCGGCTTCAACTCAAGGCGACAGAATTGGGCCTTGGAGTACATCCAATGAGTCAAGCCCTGCAGGAATTTCCAGAGATGGCGCCGTATTACGCGCGCGCGCATCAGCTACTGATCAATCGCCCCGCACCTACGTCACCGGACGAAGAAACCGTGCAGATGTTCTGCCGACTGGGTTACAGCGATAAACCGGCCCCTGCGACACCACGTCGACCGCTCGCCTCGTTTGTGCGAGTCTGAGTCTCTTGACTATATTGCCAGCAGGATCGCGGCGCCCATCTGGCGCGGGCGCGAGGGGCTGAGTCGGCGGTGCTCATCGGCCATGGCACGAGTCATGGCGGCAGCGACGGTATGGGCGGCACCTTCCTGGCCCAGATGTGCCAGCATGCGGGCGCCGGCATTGAGCAGCCCGAGCGTATGGCCGGCCTCATCGCCAGGCGGCATGAATACGGGCACATCGCCATGATGGCCATGGGCCACGGGCCCGGCGGCCAGGATCGCGTCGCCGCGCCAAGCCATATCATCCTGCGCCTTGGCCTGGCCAAGGCGGCGCCAGCGAAACCCGAAACCGTGGCGGCGGCCGGCGGCCTCAAGCACCTCCTGCGCCACAGCCAGCCCTTCGGGGCTGGTGGCAGGTTCGGCGGGTAGCAGGATGGTGTAGGTGATCATCGGCTCTGGCGAATTGGCGCGTACCTGAAACTCGCGCAAATCGCATCGCCCGTCAACCAGCCTGTTATTTGAGCGCCAATATCAGAGGCCGAAAATCTCGCGCGGTTCGGCCACGCCGCGCAGGGCATGACGGCCAAGCGAGGCCAGGCCGCTCTTCGACCCCGCTGCCAAGGCAAAGCTATCCGAAGCCAGCAGGCTGCGGTCCAGGGCACCACAGAGATTCTCGATGCGGGCGGCTTCGTTCACCACCGGCCCGATCAGGGTGAAATCCAGCCGGTCGGCTGTGCCGACATTGCCATACATCAGGTCACCGAGATGCAGGGCGATATCCAGTTGCAGGCAATCCAGCCCCTTCGCGGCACGCTCGGCATTCAAGCGCTCCACCGCCGCCAGGCCGGCTTTGGCTGCACGCAAGGCCGCCTGGCAAAACCGGGCAGCATCAATCGGTGCTTCCGCTTCCGGCTGGAAACTGGCCAGCAGGCCATCGCCTAGGAATTTCAACACCTGCCCGCCTTCCGCCGCGATGGCCGGTCCCAGGCAGTCGAAATAGGCGTTCAGCGTCTCCACCAGCGGCTCGATCGCCAGCCGGTCGGCAAGCGCCGTGAAGCCGCGCAGATCGGCATAGAGGATCGCCGCCTCGATACGGTGCGCCATGCCGCGGCGAATATCACCGGACAGCACATGACGCGCCGCATCGTTGCCGAGATAGGCCGCCATCACATCGCGCGTGGTGGCCATCTGCACGGTCGCCTTGATCGCCAGCGCCAGCAGCGGCAGCAAAGCGGCAAGTCTCGCCTTCTCGCTGGCATGGAAGCCGCTCGGGCGGTCGGTAGTCATCGAACAGATCATGCCGATCTCGGCCATGCGCGGCGTCATCGGCAGATGCTCCAGCGACCAACCGAAGCCAAAGGCATGCGCCAGCCAGTCAGTGGCGCCCTGGGCGGCGAATTCATGCAGCACCGGGAAATCAAGCTGCGCCTGCGGCCCCGTCAGGCGCCGATACAGGCAGCGCACGTCATTGCTCAGCATGTAGCGGAACGGACTCTCGAGCCAAGCCTGGGTTTCATCCTGAGGCGCGCGGTGCGGCATCTCTTCGTTGCCGATCCCGGCCTGGTCGCGCAGCCAGGTGAAGGAGCGTGCACGGATCAGCGGATGCAGGGCCGCCAGCGAGACATGCACACGGGTCAGCGCGAAATCCTCGGCTTCCAGCCGGCGGCAAAAACCGGCCAGCAGGTCGTCCACCGCATCACCGCGCAGGCCGGCCTTCAGCAGCCAAGCATCCAGGGAGCCGGGATCATTGGCGGGAGTTTCAAGTGCAACCATGGTTTTAGCCTACACGAAAGCGGGCGGGAAAACCTGCGCTTCCCGCCCGAAACGTGATCACTGTTACGTGGTCGAAACCCGTCTATCGCTGGCTGTGATGCGCCTTTATCGCGGTTTCGCGGATCTGGCTCAAGGAAGCGCGCGGCGTCAGCGCCTCCGGGTCCACCCGCACCTCGATGATCGCCGGCTTGCCGGAATGCCGCGCCCGCTCGAAGGCGGGACCGAAATCCTCGGTACGTTCGACGATTTCGCCATGGCCACCATACGCGCGCGCAATAGCGGCAAAATCCGGATTGAACAATTCGGTGCCGCTCACCCGCGTCGGGTATTCGCGTTCCTGATGCATGCGGATGGTGCCGTACATGCCATTGTTCATCACCACCACGATGATATTGGCGCCATGCTGGCGTGCGGTGGCGAATTCCTGGATCGTCATCTGGATGCAGCCATCGCCGGCAAAGGCGATCACGGTGCGGTCCGGCGCCGCAAGCTTGGCCGCCACCGCCGCCGGCAGGCCATAGCCCATCGAGCCCGAGGTCGGCGCCAACTGGCCGCCATGGCGGCGGTAGCGGTGGAAGCGATGGACCCAGGTGGCGTAGTTGCCAGCACCATTGGTCACCACCGTATCGGCCGCCGTATTGGCCGCCAGCCAGCGCACAATCTCCGACATCTGCACCGGACCCGGCGACTGCGTCGGCTGCTGCCAGGCTTCGTATTCGGCGCGCGCCTGCTTCACCTGCGCGGCCCAGCGGCTGCCATCGATCGGCCCGAGCTTGCGCGCCGCCGCGATGAAGGCGCGCGAGGATGCCTGAATCGCCAGGTCGGCCTGGTAGACGCGGTTGAGTTCTTCCGCACCGGCATGGATATGCACCATCGGCTGATTAGGGCGCGGAATGCCGAACATCGTGTAACCGCCGGTGGTCATCTCCCCCAGCCGCGCGCCCAGCACGATCAGCAGATCGGAATTCTTTACCCGCTCGGCCAATTTCGGATTGGGACCAATGCCGATCTCGCCGACATAGTTCGGCCAGTCATTGTCGATATAGTCCTGGCGGCGGAAAACCGGCGCCACCGGCAGGCCGGCAGCCTCGGCGAAAGCCTGGGTTTCAAGCCGCAGGGCCTCGCTCCAGCCGCCGCCGCCGACAATCAGCAGCGGCCGCTCGGCCTTTTCCAGCATCGCCTTGAAGCGCTGCATGTCCTCCGGGCCGGGATGCGCTTCCGGCACGCTCACCGGCGGCGCGTCGGCGGTTTCCGCCAGTTCGGTCAGCATGTCTTCGGGCAGCGCCAGCACCACCGGACCACGGCGGCCCGATTGCGCCACCGAGAAGGCACGGCTGATATATTCCGGAATGCGCGAGGCATCGTCGATCTGCGCCACCCATTTCGCCATCTGGCCGAACATGCGGCGGTAGTCGATTTCCTGGAACGCCTCGCGCTCGATCATGTCGCGCCCGACCTGGCCGATCAGCAACAGCATCGGCGTCGAATCCTGGAAGGCGACATGCACGCCGGCGGAGGCATTGGTGGCGCCGGGGCCGCGCGTCACCATGCAGACGCCGACCTTGCCGGTGAGCTTGGCATAGGCATCGGCCATCATCGCCGCGCCGCCTTCCTGGCGGCAGATGACGTAGCGCATGGCATTGGCATGGTCATGCATGGCATCCAGCACCGCGAGGTAGCTCTCGCCGGGCACGCCAAAGGCCATCTCGACACCCTGGATACGCAATTGTTCGACCAGGATCTGGCCGCCGGTACGCTTGCTCATAACGCCTTAGCTCCGCTTGATCGGCGCGAAGGACGCCGGGTTCATCAGCTTGGTTTCCTGCGCCACCAGATTGCCCTCCGCCGCCGAGGCGGCGATGAAGGCCTGCCATTCCGGATCGGCCAGCATCGCAGCACGCTTCTTCTCGCGGTCGCCGGCATTCTCGTAGACCCAGATATGCACATAGGTATTGAGCGGCCCGCTCTCGGTGACCAGAAACGCCAGCGGTTCGCCGAGATGGCGCTTCTGCGCCGCAAAACCGAGCTTCTCGTAGAGATCGAGCTGCGGCTTCAGGCGGCCGGGCCGGCAGGTATAGGTGCGCACATCGAGCAGCATGGTTCCTCCTGAGTCTTTAGCTAAGGCTTTGGCAGCAGACTAGAATCCCCCCTCGCCCTTGTCGACCATGAGGAAACCCGGCATAAGCTTTGGCAACGTCTGACGGGAGGAATGGCATGCAGATTGCCGCGCGCATGAACCGGCTCGGCTCGGAAAGCGCCTTCGAGGTGCTGGCACGGGCCAAGGCGCTGGAAGCCCAGGGCAAGTCGGTGATCAATCTCGGCATCGGCCAGCCGGATTTCTCCACGCCGCCGCATGTGGTGGAAGCCGCCGTGAAGGCGCTGCGCGACGGCCATCACGGCTATACCCCGGCCAACGGCATCCTGCCGCTGCGCGAGGCCGTGGCCGCCGATATCGCGGCGCGGCGCGGTGTCAGCGTCGATCCCGACCGCATCGTTATCGTCCCGGGCGGCAAGGTGACCATGGCCACCGCGATCCAGATGTTCGGCGAGCCCGGCGGCGAAATCATGTATCCCGACCCCGGTTTCCCGATCTATGAGTCGCTGGTGAATTTCACCGGCGCCACCGCCATGGGCTATCCGCTGCTGGAAAAGGATGGCTTCGCCTTCCGCGCCGACGACCTGCTGGCCCGCATCACGCCGCGCACCCGGCTGCTAATCGTCAATTCTCCGGCCAATCCCACCGGCGGCGTCGCCCCGGCGGCGGAAGTCAAGAAACTGGCCGAGGGCCTGGCCAAGCATCCGCATGTCGCCATCATGTCGGACGAGATCTACTCGCGCCTGGTGCTGGACGACGACAAGCCCTATGCCAGCTTCATCCCCTATACCGACCTGCATGACCGGCTGATCGTCCTGGACGGCTGGTCGAAGACCTATGCCATGACCGGCTGGCGGCTCGGCTGGGGCCTGTGGCCCAAAAAACTGGCGGAACTGGCCACCAAGCTGGCGATCAATGTGCATTCCTGCGTCAACGCGCCGACCCAGTTCGGCGGCATTGCCGCCCTGCAGGGGCCGCAGGACGCGGTGGAGCAGATGCGCCAGGCCTTCATCCGGCGCCGCAAACTGACCGTGGAAGGCCTTAACAAGCTCCCGGGTGTAAGCTGCATCCAGCCCGCTGGCGCCTTCTACGCCTTCCCGAACATCACCAAGACCGGTTATTCCGCCAAGCAACTGCAAGATGCGCTGCTGGAGGATGCCGGTGTGGCAACCATCGCCGGCACCAGCTTCGGGCGCCATGGCGAAGGCTATCTGCGCTTCTCCTTTGCCGCCGACGATGCGGCTATTTCGGAGGCGCTTCAGCGGGTTGGAAATTGGCTGGCGGCGCACAAGGTGAATAATTGAGCAAATATTTGCCTAATACGAGGGCATTATGCTTAATATCCGTCCTTTTGCACGTCAGACCATCCACCGCACCCCTGGGGTTAGGCCGCTTTTCAGCGCGTTAACAACCCCTTAAAGCTGGCACACTCCGTGCATACAGTTGGGGTGTTCGTTTCAACGCCGACGGTTATCGGGAAAACACCAGAAGACCCATGAAAAAGATCGAAGCCATCATCAAGCCGTTCAAGCTCGACGAAGTGAAGGAAGCCCTGCACGAGATCGGCCTGCAAGGCCTGACCGTGACCGAGGCCAAGGGATTCGGACGGCAGAAGGGCCATACCGAACTCTACCGCGGCGCCGAATACGTAGTCGATTTTCTCCCCAAGGTGAAAATCGAGGTCGTGCTCGACGACAGCATGGTCGAGAAGGCCGTCGAAGCCATCACCCAGGCGGCCCGCACCGGCCGCATCGGCGACGGCAAGATCTTCATCTCCACCGTCGAAGAGGTCATCCGCATCCGTACCGGCGAAAAGGGCACGGAAGCGGTCTGACGGTTGGGCGGGTCGCCACCGCCTGATCATTACCCCAACCCAGTTAACCTGAATCAGGAAAGAGCAGCAGGAAAAAGCCATGGCTGACGCGAAATCCATTCTTAAGCTGATCAAGGACAAAGACGTGAAGTTCGTGGACCTCCGGTTCACGGATCCGCGCGGCAAGTGGCAGCATCTCGCCATCGACATCGCCATGGTCGATGATGATCTGCTCAACGAAGGCACCATGTTCGACGGTTCGTCGATTGCCGGCTGGAAGGCGATCAACGAGTCCGACATGCTGCTGAAGCCGGACCTCAACACCGTTACCTTCGATCCGTTCTCGGCGCAGACCATGCTGGTCCTGTTCTGCGACGTGCTGAACCCGGGCGACGGCACCACCTATAACCGCTGCCCGCGCTCCATCGCCAAGGCCGCCGAGGCCTTCATCAAGTCGAGCAAGGTCGGCGACGTCGCCTATTTCGGTCCGGAAGCTGAGTTCTTCGTGTTCGACGACGCCCGCTTCAAGGTGTCGATGAACGAGACCTTCGTCTACCTCGACGATATCGAAGGCGCCTACAATTCCGGCAAGGCCTACGAAGGCGGCAACATGGGCCATCGCGCCCCGATCAAGGGCGGCTACTTCCCGGTGGCGCCGCTCGATCAGGGCAATGACCTGCGCGGCGAAATGCTGGCGACCATCGCCGGCATGGGCGTGACCGTCGAAAAGCATCACCATGAAGTCGCGAACAGCCAGCACGAGCTGGGCATCAAGTTCGCCCCGCTGGTGAAGTCGGCTGACTCCATGCAGATCTACAAGTACTGCGTCCACAACGTGGCGCATGCCTGGGGCAAGACCGCGACCTTCATGCCGAAGCCGATCAAGGGCGACAACGGCTCGGGCATGCATGTGCACCAGTCGATCTGGAAGGGCGGCAAGCCGCTGTTCGCCGGCAACAAGTATGCCGGTCTGTCGGAACTGGCCCTGTTCTACATCGGCGGCATCATCAAGCATGCCAAGGCGCTGAACGCCTTCACCAACCCGCTGACCAACAGCTACAAGCGCCTGATCCCCGGCTTCGAAGCCCCGGTGCTGCTCGCCTACTCGGCGCGCAACCGCTCGGCTTCCTGCCGCATCCCGTTCGGCGCCGGCGAGAAGGCCAAGCGCGTCGAGGTCCGCTTCCCCGATCCGGGCGCGAACCCCTACCTCGCTTACGCCGCCATGCTGATGGCCGGTCTGGATGGCATCAAGAACAAGATCCATCCCGGCGACGCCATGGACAAGAACCTTTACGACCTGCCGCCGGAAGAACTGGCCAAGGTGCCGCAGGTTTGCGGTTCGCTGCGTGAAGCCCTCGAGAGCCTGGACAAGGACCGCGCCTTCCTCAAGGCCGGCAACGTGTTCAACGACGACTTCATCGACGCCTACATGGAACTGAAGTGGGAAGAGGTGTACGCGTTCGAGCACACCCCGCACCCGATCGAGTTCTCGATGTACTACAGCGTCTAAGCAACGCCGTATCGTCTAACGGAGAGGCCCCGCCGGGAAACCGGTGGGGCTTTTTCTTTGCCATGCCCCGAACGACATAAGGCAACACATCGCTTCATAAGTGAAGCACATCATATTGAATTGAATGGGGTTTGGCTTACTCGACCACTGCCGTGCAGTAGCGCCCCGGGCCGGTGATCTTGGCGCAGGCGGCGTCGGCTTCTGCCTTGCTGGCATAGTTGCCGGCGACCAGGCGGGCATAGGAGCCACGGTTCGGCAGGTCGACCCAGAGGATCGCCGGCTCAAGCTCGGCATAGACCTGGGGATTCGCCTTGAGCCGGGCCTGCCAGTCATTGATCGCCGCTTCCTCGCTGCGATGCGAGGCGAGATGGGCATGCCAGCGCCCGGCATAGGGATTGGGAGTCGCCGCGGCGGTCATGGACTCCGCCGGCTTGGTGGCGGCTGCCTGGCCCGATGCCTGGCCCTGGGCACTGGGTGGCTTCTGGCGCGATCCCGCCGAGGCATTCGGTGCCGGGCTGGCCGCGGCGGTACGGGTGCCGCCCTGCTGGCTGCTACGGGTGTTGCGGGCCGGCTGTGGCGGCGGTGCGGCGGCGGCCTGGGCCGCGCGTTCTTCGGCCGCCTTGCGCTCGGCGGCACGGCGTTCCTCAGCCGCCTTCTCCTGGGCAGCACGTTCCTCGGGCGACACCCAGCCAACCGGCGTGGTGTTGGTCTGCTCCGGGTAGCTGCGGGGCTGGATCGGGTAAGGCTCCGCCACCCGTGGGGCCGTCGCAGGCTGTGGCTTGGTCAATGTCCAGGTAGAAGGGTGTAGCGGTTGTGGCCGTTGCTGGCCCTGGCCCTGGCCCTGGCCCTGAACCTGGCCCTGAACCTGCTCCTGGGGCGTGTCGCAGCCAGCCAGCAAGCCGAGAACCAGGGCAGCGGGCACCAGGAGCGGCAGGGTAGCAGGGTTGCGGCGGGACGAATCCTTCATGGCGGCGATGATGCCATTGCCCCTGCCCTTTGGCGAGGCTTGATCCATCTGGCCCCAGGCCTGACACTCGGGAAACGACATTCAAAAAAGCTTAAGGGGAAGGCAATGCCCAGCGTCGATATCAAGGCGGAAGTCACCGGCAAGGTGTGGAAGATCGAAACCCAGCCGGGCGACAGCATCGGCGCCGGCGACGTGGTGATGATCCTGGAATCGATGAAAATGGAAATCCCGGTCGAGGCGCCGAAGGCCGGCAAGCTTGCCGCCCTGCTCGTCGCCGAGGGCGACAGCGTCAAGGAAGGCCAGGCGCTGGCGCGGCTCGAGGTTTAATTAATTCAAATCGTCATGCCCGGGCTAGACCCGCGCATCTCATGCCTGATGGCAAAAGATGCCCGGGTCACTGTAAGCGCGCGAACGCCAGGGGCGTTCGTGGGCGCACAGGCCCGAAGGGCCCAGGCGGGCATGACGAACTGGTAAGACTTACCGCAACGCCGCCGCGATATTGCCGCCATCGACCACGGCGACGCCGCCGGTGGTCTTCTGCGCCACGGCTAGCTGCACGAAGGCCTGGGCCACATCGGCGGCCTTGACCTCGCGGCCGAGCAGGTTGCCGGACATGTAGTCCTTCTCCGACACGCCGCGCGCCTTGGAACGCTTCGCTACCATCTCATCGGTGAGCAGCCCTGAGCGGATGCGGTCGGCATTCACCGCGCTGGAGCGGATGCCAGCCGCGCCATAGTCGAGCGCATACTGGCGCGAGAGGAACAGCGTCGCAGCCTTGGGCAGGCCATAGGGGCCGAAATCCGGGCCCGGATTCACCGCCTGCTTGGAGGCGTTGAACAACAGGCAGCCGCCGGTCTTCTGCTTCAGCATGATCGCCACCGCCGCCTGGGCGACATACTGGTGGCTGAAGAAATTGAGATCGAAACTCTGGCGCAGCAGCGCGTCGGAAACTTCGCCGATCTTGCCGCCCCAGGCATTGCCGGCATTCGACACCACGATATCGACGCCGCCGAAATGCGCCGCCACCTTGGCAAAGGCCGCGCGCACGTCGGCTTCCTTGGTGACATCGCAGGCAAGGCCGATACCGCCGAGCTTCTTGGCGATCTCAGCGGCCTTGGCACCATCGAGATCGAGCACTGCCACTTCGGCGCCTTCCGACGCAAAGGCCTTGGCGGTGGCGGCGCCGATGGCCCCTGCCCCGCCCGTCACAACCACAACCTGCCGCGCCAACGGCTTCTCACCGCCCTTGCCGAGCTTGGCCTGCTCCAGCGACCAGTATTCGACATCGAAGATGTCGCGCTCGGAAATCGAGGTGAACTTGCCGATGGCCTCGGCGCGGGTGATCACCGCCACGGCGGTCTGCGCGATATCGGCGGCGATGCTGGCATCCTTGCGCGACTTGCCGACGCCGATCAGGCCGAGGCCCGGCACCAGCAGGGCGCGCGGCATCGGATCGAGCATGATCTTCTTCGGCTGCGCCACAGCATTGTTGCGCTCGAAATAGGCCTTGTACTTGGCGATATAACCATCGACCGCTTTCTTGGCCTCGGCGGCGAATACATCCAGCTTGCCGGCCTCGGGTGCTGGCAGGATCACCGGCCAGGGCTTGGTGCGGATCACATGGTCCGGCGTCACCGTGCCGGCCTGGCTGTAGCGCGCCACATCCTTGCCATTCACGAAAGCATCGATTTCCGGGCTCTGGCGGCGATCAAACACCCAGCGGGCATACTGGCCGTCATCGGGATTGACCGGCAGGGCCAGCAGGCCGCGCAGGATCGGCATTACGTCTTCGGGCGCCGCTATCTTCTTCGGCTGCTTGGCCTGGACGAACACGGTCTTCTTGCCCTTGGCCAGACGCGCCTCGGCCATCGAGACATACTCGATCATGCGGTCGTAGGCCTGCTTGGCGGTCTCGCCCCAGGTGAAGATGCCATGCTTCACCAGCACCAGGCCCTCGGCATCGGGCTGCTTGCGGAAGGCTTCCGCCGCCTTCTTGGCCAGGCCGAAGCCCGGCATTTCATATTCCACCACGGCGATGCGCTTGCCGTAGAGCTTCTTCGCCTGCTCGATGCCATCGGGCTGATCGGTCAGCGCCAGCACCGCGTCGGCATGGGTATGGTCGATGAACTTGTGCGGCAGGAAGGCATGGAACAGGGTTTCCACCGAAGGATTCGGCGAGGTCGAATCCAGCAGGTTGCAACGCTGCACGTTGACCATGTCCTCATCGGTCAGCGCCTTGAGGTCGATCAACGCCTGCAGCGGCTTCAGCCGCACGGCGGGCAGCCCTGGCGGCTCGATCACCGCCATGTCCCAGCCCGAGCCCTTCACGCACAGCACGTCCACCGGATTGCCCAGGATGTCGCGCATCTTGGTCTTCACCGAGGTATTGCCACCGCCATGCTGCACCAGGGCGGGCACGCCGCCGAGCAGCCGCGTGGTGTAGGTGCGTATGGCCAGATCCTCATTCACGCCCTGCAGGGCGTAATGCTTGATGGCGGCCTTGGCGTCGCGGTCGGACCAGAGATTCTTCATCGCGGCGGTTCCTTAAAGGGCGTGTTCGGGAAAGAGCGAGACCAAGCCGGCCTCGGAGGCCGGGCAGATGCCGCGCTCGGTAATCAGGCCGGTGACGAGACGGGCCGGGGTGACGTCGAAACCATAATTGGCGGCGCGGGTGGCATCCGGCGCAACACGCACCGAAACGATCTCGCCGGCAGCGGTCTTGCCGCTCATCACGGTCACTTCGCTCTCGGCACGCTCCTCAATGGGAATCTCGCGCACGCCGTCGGCAATCGTCCAGTCGATGGTGGAACTCGGCAGCGCGACATAGAACGGCACGCCGTTATCCTTCGCCGCCAGGGCCTTCAGGTAGGTGCCGATCTTGTTGCAGACATCGCCGCGCCGCGTGGTGCGGTCGGTGCCGACGATACAGAAATCCACCATGCCATGCTGCATCAGGTGGCCGCCGGCATTGTCGACGATCAGCGTATGCGGCACGCCATGGCTGGCCAGTTCCCAGGCGGTGAGCGAGGCGCCCTGATTGCGCGGCCGGGTCTCGTCGACCCAGACATGCACCGGAATGCCGGCATCATGCGCCTTGTAGATCGGTGCCAGCGCGGTGCCCCAGTCGACGCAGGCGAGCCAGCCGGCATTGCAATGGGTGAGGATATTCACCGGGCGCGAGCGGCCGGTCTCGGCATGCATCGCCTGGATCAGGCCAAGGCCGTAATTGCCGATGCTGGAGCAGACCTCCACATCCTCATCGCAGATCTCGGCAGCAAGCTTGTAGGCGGCGGCGGCACGCTCCTTCGGCACCAGCGGCTCCAGCACCTTGCGCACCCGGTCCAGCGCCCAGCGCAGGTTGATCGCCGTCGGGCGGGTCTCGACCAGCACCTCATAGGCCTTGGCCAGCGCCGCATCGGAGGGATCATGGCGCATCGCCAGCGCCAAGCCATAGGCGCCGGTGGCGCCGATCAGCGGCGCGCCGCGCACGATCATCGCCTTGATGGCATGCGCCGCCTCTTCCATGGTGCTGAGGCTGGTGGTGACGAACCGATGCGGCTGCCCGGTCTGGTCGATGATGCCGACCGACCAGCCGTCGTCATTGACCCAAATCGTGCGGTAGGCTACGCCGTTGACCTTCATGGCCGGCCCTTTTCGGAAAGCGGAAAATCGGGCCGGAAAATAGCCGGTTCGGCCCGCCCTAGCAATCGCCGGACGGCGCTCCAAACGGGACCGGGAAACCCGTCATAAATGAGACATTTTTCATGCTGGGCGTAATTTTCCTTTCGGTGGTGGTCGATCTGATCGGCTTCGGCATCGTGCTGCCGCTGCTGCCCTTCTACGCCATCAGTTTCGGCGCCACGCCGGCCACCGTGGCGCTGCTTGCCGCCGTGTTCTCCATTGCCCAGTTCCTTACCGCGCCACTGCTCGGTGCCCTGACCGACCGGGTTGGCCGGCGACCGGTCTTTCTCGCCTGCCTGGTGGTATCCTGCTGCGCCTATATCGGCCTGGCTTTCGCCGACAGCCTGGTCGCCATCTTCCTGGCCCGCATCTTCGCCGGTATCGGTGCCGGCAAGATCGGCATCGCCCAGGCGATCATCGCCGACAGCACCACGCCGGAAACCCGCGCCAAGGGCATGGGCATGGTTGGTGCGGCTTTCGGCATCGGCATGATCCTGGGGCCGGTGCTGGGCGGCCTGCTGACCGGGCCAGACCCGCTCAATCCGAATTATCACCTGCCGGCTTTCGCCGCCGCCGCGGCCTCCCTCGCCGCCTTTGGCTTTGCGCTGTGGCGCCTGCCGGAAACCCGGCAGCCCGGCAGCGGAACCCTGCCGCCGGCCAGCCGCAACCCGCTCAAGCATCTCGATAAGATCAACCGCATCGCGCTGGGTCTGATCCTGGTGCAGTTTTCGATCAATTTCGTGTTCGCGCAGATCGAAGTGCTATTCCCGCTTTTCGCCCGCGCCCGTTTCGATTGGCATGCCTTCGAGGTCGGCATCGCCTTCGCCTGCATCGGCTGTATCGTGCTGGCGATGCAGGGCGGCCTGATCGGACCATTGAGTCGCCGCTTTGGCGAGAACAACCTGCTGCGCATCGGGATCCTGGGGCTGAGCTTCGGCACGCTGCTGGTGGTGTGGGTGGTGAATGTGCCTATGCTGGCGCTGAGCGTGCTGTTCACCGCCTCCAGTTTCGCCATGATCAATCCCAGCCTCGCCAGCCTGATCAGCCGCGCCGCCGATCCGGAGCACCAGGGCCTCACCATGGGTGCGGCACAGAGTTTCGCGGCACTCGGCCGCGTGCTCGGGCCTTTGCTGGGTGGTTACCTGTTTGAAACCGTGAGTCTCGAGGCACCATATATTGCCGGCGGCGTGTTGCTGCTGTTGACCCTGGTGGTATTCTATCGACCGATCAAGGGAAACGCCGGGTAAGCGCCGGATGAGTAGTGCCGTGTACACAGTTCTCGAATGCGTGCAGTTGGGCCAGCCTGAGCAGGCCCTTGCATTCGCCACGCGGCCGCACGGGCCATTGCCGCCGGGCCATGTGCGCGTGGCAGTGCGCGCCGCCGGCATCAATTTCCCCGACCTGCTGATGCTGGCTGGCGAATACCAGTACAAGCCGAGCCTGCCCTTCGTTCCGGGTTTTGAGGCCGCTGGCACCATCATCGAGATGGCACCGGACGTGAGCGGCTGGCGGCTCGGCCAGGCGGTGCTGGCGAATTGCCGTACCGGCGCCTTCGCCGAGGAACTGGTTGTTCCCGATACCAGCCTGCTGCCGAAACCGGAACACTATACCTTCGAGCAGGGCGCTGCCTTTCCGGTCTGCGCCAGCACCGCCTGGGCTGCCCTGGTGGCGCGCGGCGATCTGCGCAGCAACGAACGATTGCTGGTGCTCGGCGCCGGCGGGGGCACCGGCCTTGCGGCAGTGGCGCTGGGGCATCAGCTTGGCGCACGGGTGATTGCCATTGCCTCCACCGAGGAAAAGCGCCGCGCCGCGCGGCAGGCCGGCGCCGATTATGTGCTGGATGCCAGCAAGCCCGACTGGCCAATGGAGGTGATGAATCTCACCGACCAGCACGGCGCCGATGTGGTGTTCGATCCGGTGGGCGGCGATGCCTTCCATGCGGCATGGAAAACCGTGGCGCCGAATGGCCGCTACCTGGTGATCGGCTTCGCTTCCGGCGACCGCCCGAGCCTGGCCGCCAACCGCCTGCTGCTGCGCGGCGCCTCGCTGATCGGCGTGCGTGCCGGTGAACAATTGCGCCGTAATCCGGCGCTGGAACCGCTGCAGCGCCAGAGCCTCGCGGCCTGGCTAGCCAGCGGCAAGGGGCGTCCGCTGGTGAGCGAAATCCACCCCTTCAATCGTGCTGCCCGCGCCATTGTCCGCCTGGGCGAACGCCAGGTTGTCGGCAAGCTGGTCCTGCGCATCCCCTGAAAGCTGCTGCGGTAGCAAAGCCGCGGTGCGGCGGCGATCCGCCGGCAGGATCACAGTGACCGTGGTGCCGATGCCGACTTCACTGTCGATGGCCAGCCGGCCGCCATGCAATTCCACCAGGCTGCGGGTCAGGGCAAGGCCAAGGCCGGTGCCTTCATGGCCACGGCTCAAGGCGGTTTCCACCTGGCTGAAGGGCTGCAGCACGCGTTCGATATCGGCGGCGGCAATGCCGATGCCGGTATCCGATACCGCAATGGCGATGGCTCCATCCTCGCTGACCGATACATTCACATTCACGCGCCCCTCGGCCGGCGTGAACTTCACCGCATTGGTCAGCAGGTTGATCCATACCTGGCGCAGGCGGCGGGTATCGCCCCACACGGTGGGCGGTGGCTTCGGCAATGTCTTCGACAGGTGAATGCTGCCCTGCGCAGCACGCTCGCGCACCAGCAGCAAGGCAGCATCGATGCTGTCCTCGAGATCGAGCCATTCTTCATCGAGCGCCATCTTGCCGGCCTCGACCTTGGCCATATCCAGGATGTCATTGATCAGCGCCAGGAGATGCCGGCCAGAAGCCAGGATGTCGCGGCAATATTCGGTGTATTTCGCATTGCCGAGCGGCCCCAGCATGCCTTCGGAAAGAATCTGCGAGAAGCCGAGAATGGCATTCAGCGGCGTGCGCAGCTCATGGCTCATATTGGCAAGGAAATCGCTCTTGGCACGGTTCGCCGCCTCGGCCTGATCCTTCGCCTGCATCAGCGCCTCTTCGGCGCGGCGCTGGCTGGAGACATCGCGGAACATGCCTTCGATCATCACCGTGTTGCCACGGTCATCGACCACGCGGCGCAAGGTCTTGGCCACCCAGATGATGCCACCGTCGCGCCGGCGCATCTGCGAACGGAAATCCTGCACCGCGCCGTTGCGCTCGAGCAGGTCCATCAATTCGCGCTGGCGCGTGCTCTGCAGGTAGAGCTGGCGGCCGATATTGGTCACCTCGCGCAGCATCACCTCCGGCGAGGCATAGCCGAACACGCGGGCACCGGCCTTGTTCACTGACAGGATGCGGCCTTCTGGCGTCACCTGCAGGATGCCTTCCTGCACGTTATCGAAAATCTGGCGATACTTGGCTTCGGCATGGCGCAGGCGGAGTTGCGCCCGCTTGCGTGCGGTGATGTCGCTGAACACCGAGACATAGCCGCCGCTGCCGAGACCCGGTGGCATGCGGCGCCAGTCGAAGCTCAGCCAGGTGCCATCGGCCAGCCGCACTTCCTGCTTGCGGTCGGCGCGCGTCGAGGCATCGACATAGGCTTCCACCCAGGCCTCGGCTTCCTCGGCGCGCAGATTGACCACGCCCTGGTCGATCAGCAGAAACAGGAAATCCTTGGCCGGGAGACCGGGCACAAGGTCGGCTGGCGACAGCCCGAAGATTTCCGGCAGGCGGCGGTTGAAGCGCAGCAGCCGCGGCCCCTCATCCCACACCGCCAAAGCCTCGCCGATGCCATCCAGCGCGGCGAGAAACAGGTCCGAGGTATCATCGCGGGGGCGGAGTTGCAGCAAGGCCGCGTCGAGCTGTTCCCGGCGGTGGCGGGCGCCCAGTGCCAGCAGGAAATCATCCTCCCCGGCTCCGCTCATGGGCCCGGCTCCGCTCATGGGAGATTCCCCGTAGCGTGGCAAGTCACCCGTCCGTTCACGGACTCACCCTGAATTTTGGAAGCATTCGCCCCACCCCGGTTCCATGTACCCGGCGCCCTGGCGCCCCCGGCGGGCCATGGCCTCCCACCGTTCTTCTGTTTTTGAGGAGAAAGCTTCTCCCATCGCTTCCGACAAACTGACGGAATCACACGAAATTTGTCACACAGCTTGACGTTTGCGGCAAGCGGAATTGCAGTAAAACGCGCAGCAGTGGTGAGATTCCACAGCCTTTAGTCGCAGCCGGAACCCCGGAGTCCGTCAAGCGGTAGTCCGGGGTTCCGGCGCGAAAAGACGAGCATCGCCAGGGCATTGCGCCCAGCGCTACCCGTCTTGGGTTCGCTGCTTAGATGCAGTAGCTCTTCAGCGGCGGGAAGCCGTTGAAGCCCACCGAGGAGTAGGTGGTGGTGTAGGCGCCGGTCGAGAGGATCTGCACCTTGTCGCCGACCTGGAGGTCGAGCGGCATCTGGTAGTCAGCCTTCTCATACAGGATGTCGGCGCTATCGCAGGTCGGACCCGCGATCGAGACCGGACCGGTGGGGCCGCCGTCACGCGGCGTCACCAGGCGGTACTTGATCGCCTCGTCCATGGTCTCGGCCAGGCCGGAGAACTTGCCGATGTCGAGATAGACCCAGCGGCGGTCCTCGTCATAGTCCTTGCGCGAGATCAGCACCACCTCGGCCTGGATCACGCCGGCATCGCCAACCAGACCACGGCCCGGCTCGACGATCATTTCCGGCAGCTTGTTGCCGAAATGCTTCGTCATCGCGTCCGAGATCGCCTTGGCATAGGCTTCCAGCATCGGCACATCCGAGCGATAGCGGGCCGGGAAGCCGCCGCCCAGGTTGATCATGCGCAGCTCCACATCCGCTTCCTGCAGGATGGTGAACATCTGCGCCACCTGGGCCACAGCCTTGTCCCACTGGCCGAGATCGGTCTGCTGCGAGCCGACATGGAAGGAGATGCCGTAGGGCTCCAGGCCCAGACGGCGCGCCTGTACCAGCAGGTCCGCAGCCATGCGCGGCGAGCAGCCGAACTTGCGCGACAGCGGCCATTCGGCGCCCTCGCACTCCATCAGCACGCGGCAGAACACGCGCGAGCCCGGCGCTACGTCAGCCAGCTTCAGCAGCTCGGCTTCGGAGTCGAAGGCATAGAGGCGCACGCCCTTGTTGAAGGCCACGGCGATATCGCTGCGCTTCTTGATGGTCGAGCCGTAGGAAATGCGGTCGGCGGTCACGCCCTGGCTCAGGCACAGCTCAATCTCGCCGGTGGAGGCGACATCGAAGCTGGAGCCGAGATCGGCCAGGCGGCGCACGATTTCCTCAGCCGGGTTCGCCTTGGTGGCATAGAACACCTTGGCCAGCGGCAGCAAACGGCGCAGCGTGCGGTAGTTGTGCTCAACCACATCGACATCGACCACGAGGAACGGCTCGGTGTCCTGGCAATCGGCGAGGAACTTCTGAATTTTCGGGGTGATCTGCCCCTGCTCAAAACGCTTCACGGGCGTATTTCGCAGACGAGTCTTCACGCGGCCACCATTGGCTGCAAGCATCGAAACCTCCCTCTCGGACCGGCTCTGAACCCGACACAGCTTTCACTGTGCCACCAAAAGAGACGCGTTCGTCGTTGCATAACCTGCCAGGGGCCATCGGCACGTGCGGGTGCGTCACATGAGGTGCTATTTACAACATTTGCCCCCCAACGCAATAGCAAACTGCCCCCTCGCGAAATTTTTTTTCGCTCACTGTGTCCCAGGGGTCACTGCCGGGGAGGACACAGCACCCACAGAAATGCAAAAAAGCCGCAATTCATGCGGCTTTTTTGCTATTTGAGCGCTGGGCCGATAACGCCGCCGAAGTGTGTCACAAAACGACTCCGGCGAGGCTAAAACCGGCGCTTTTCCCCAGCGGCGGGTCGCCGCGGAGGAAAGGGCAACGGAATCGGGTCAGCGCGAGGCAACCTGGGAGACGATGCCGGCAAAGTCCTTCAGCCGCTCCGCCGGCAGCATCGCCGGGCTGCTCGGGCTGCCAAGGCCCTGAATCCGCGTGGCGAGGCCCTGGCGGTCGAGCCGCACGCTGCGGCCACCGAAGCCGGTGACCTCGGCGCGGCCAGGGCTCAGCATCACCACGTCCGTTACATCCGGCGTGACGCGGCCTGCAACCGCCGCAGCACGAATGCTGACACTGCCCGAGGGCAGCACCACATACACCAGGCCAGGGTTAGCGGAATCGACATGGAAGCTGCCCCGCTCTAGCCGCAGCACGATGCGATCGGGGGCATATTCGTCGACGCTGATGGCGCTGTTCGGACCAATCACCACATTGGTGCCATCGGCAAGCCGCACGGCGATGCCGGAGCCGGGTCCAGCAGCGAGCCGCTGGCCGAGTACCACGGAGACATTGCGGCGCTGGTCATGGCCCACCACGCGCGGCACCGGGCTGGCGGCAATCGCCAGAGGCTCGGCGGACAGGCTGTCCGGCGAGGCGGCAAAAGCCGGCGCGGCAAGACCGGCAGCGGTGGCAACGGCAAGAGTGAGTCCGATACGGACGAGGCGGCGATAGAGGAAGGCCATGGCACGTTCCTTTGATTTGTCTGGGCTTGGTGTATGTCTTAGCCCGACAAATGGGAGCGTGGCGGCGCAAGTCGAGGGCCAGCCTGTGACAGCCGACACACTAGACTCCGATGTGACCGGTGGAATTCGCTATTTGGTGCCGTAAAGCCGGTCGCCGGCATCGCCGAGACCGGGACGGATATAGCCATGGTCGTCGAGCTGGCGGTCCACGGCGGCGGTATAGACCGGCACGTCCGGGTGGCTGTCATGGAACACGCGCAGGCCTTCCGGCACGGTGAGCAGGCAGACAAACTTGATCTGCGTGGCACCAGCCTGCTTCAGGCGGGACACTGCTGCCGCTGCGGAATGGCCGGTGGCCAGCATCGGATCCACCACCACGACAAGGCGCTGGCTCACATCGTCGGGCAGCTTGAGGTAATACTCCACCGGCACCAGGGTAGCGGGATCGCGGTAGAGCCCGACATGCCCGACGCGGGCAGAAGGCACCAGATCGAGCATGCCATCCAGAATGCCGTTGCCAGCGCGCAGGATGGAGACGAAGCAGAGCTTCTTGCCCAACAGCAGCGGCGCCTGCATCTGCTCCAGCGGCGTCTCAATGCTCACCAGCTCGGTCGGCAGGTCGCGCAGCACCTCATAGGCCATCAGCAGGCTGACCTCGCGCACTAGGCCACGGAATTCGGCGGTCGACACTTCCTTGCGGCGCAGCAGTGTCAGCTTGTGCTGCACCAGAGGGTGATCGATCACATGCACGTTCGACATTCGCACACTCCCTTAGAAAACCGTGCCATCGCTGATGATGTTGAGTGGTGGCGGCCCGCCAGGCCGGCGCTCGGCGGCGATGCGCCGTCCCGCGGCCCAGGTGCCGCCTTCGAGCAGGCTGGCCAGCGGCAGCTCGGCTCGGGTTTTGCCCAAGCGGCGGCGTAGCGGATCGGCCAGGCGGTCCAGCAACGCCACCGTCAGGGCACGCCATTCCACGACAGCCTCATGGGCTGGCGGCAGCCGCTCGGCGGCCAGGGCCGGATCCTTCAGGCGCAACACGCCAAGATCGAGGAACAGGCCGCCATTGCGGTATTCCGGCAGGCCGGTCAGCGCATCCAGATCAGCGACGCGGATACCCGCCTCCTCCAGCGGTTCGACCAGCGAATAGGCCAGCCACTGCGACAGCTTGTGGAACGGCACCAGGCCATTGCTGGCATCCGGCGCGGTGGCCGCCGCATGGCGCCAGCAATCGCCGAGATTGACGCCCTCGAACTCGATCCGCCCCGGCCAGACTGGGCCAAGGCCGCGCAGCAACGCCTTGAGGATGGCATCCGCCGGCAGCACGCCATCGCGCGCCTGCGCCTTCAGGTGATCGAACAGGAAACCGATGCGCGGCACCTCATCGGCACGGCCGAAGTAATCCGGGCTCTTGCGTAATGCTGCGCCAAGATCGCGCAGCAGCTTGGTGCGCCCTTCCAGGCCATCGAGCGGATTATCCGCCGTCACCTGGAATGCCTGGGCGATATCCTCCGTGGCGATACGCTCCAGGCCTTCGGCATCGGCGCGGCAGGGCAAGGCTTCCGGCAGGCGCGAGAACACACCCTTCTGGAAGGCATGCAAGCTGGCCACCGCCAAGCCTTCCGAACGCGCCAGCATCTGGCCCGTACCCGGCTCCTCGTATTTCCATGCCGCGCCCGCGCCGGCATCGAGCAGCACCGACACCACGGCGAGATCGAAACGGATGCGCGCCAGTTCATCCGGGTGGATGCCCTGGAAACGGGGCGCCAGCTTGTCCCAGCGGTCGCCGAAATGGCGCCAGCGGGCGTGATAGGGAATCTTCAAGGAGGGGTAATTCGCGCGGATGACCTCTGCGACGTAATCCGCCGCAGCTTCCAGCCGGCCGGCGTCGAGCGTGAAATACGCCGACTTGCCGGCAGCAACATGGGCATAGAGCTGCTCGGCGCGGGCACGGATCGCCACCGGGCTGAGCAGCCAGTCAAGCAACTCACTCATCCAGCCGGCGGCCCTTGCTCTGCTTCAGTTCGGCGGCATCGGGCACCTTGTCGGTGAAATAGCCAGCCGCCTTCTTGGCATCCATTTCCACCCGCGCATCGGCGGGGATCAATTCGTCCGGGATCGGGATGCGCTCCACCACCTCGATGCCGCTATCCACCAGCGGCTGGAATTTCAGATTGCTCATCGACACCAGCTTGTCGACACGGGTGATGCCGAGCCAGTGCAGCACATCGGGCATCAATTCCTGGAAGCGCATGTCCTGCACGCCGGCAACGCACTCGGTGCGCTCGAAATAAGCCTCGGCACGGTCGCCGCCGGCCTGACGCTTGCGGGCATTGTAGACCAGGAACTTGGTTACCTCGCCGAGCGCCCTACCCTCCTTGCGGTTATAGACAATGACGCCGACGCCGCCCCGCTGCGCCATCTCGATGCAGACTTCTATGCCATGGGCGAGGTAAGGCCTGCAGGTGCAGATATCGGAGCCGAACACGTCGGAACCGTTGCATTCATCGTGGATGCGGCAGGCGATGCGGGTTTCCGGCTTGCCGAGCTTGGCGATATCGCCGAACAAGTACACCGTCATGCCGCCGATCGGCGGCAGGAATACCTTGAGATCGGGCCGCGTCACCAGTTCCGGGAACATGCCGGCGGTCTGCTCGAACAGATTGCGGCGCAAGTCGGTCTCGCTGATCTTGAACCGCGCCGCCACGCCGGGCAGCCACCATACCGGCTCGATGGCGACCTTGGTGACGCGCACATCGCCATTCGCCGCCAGCACTTCGCCATCGGCCTTGAGGCGGCCAGCGCGCATGGCATCCAGCAACTCAGGCATGTTGATATGCGCCTTGGTCACCGCGATGCTCGGGCGGATATCGGCACCGAGCCGGATCAGGTCGGCATAGGCCTCGCTGACCATGTGGCCGAACGGGTCCATGGACACGATCTTCGCCGGATCGGCCCATTGCGGAAACGGCCCGATGGCCTCGGCCGGCGCGGTGTTGGTGAGATCGGGCTTGTGATCGGCCTTGAGCTGCCCGGCGGCGATGGCCAGCGCGCGATACAGCGCATAGGCACCGGCATGGGTGCCGATGGCATTCTTTGCGGCGATGGCGGCGCCCTCGCCGGTATGCACGGTCGCAATGATCGGGCCACGGCGTAGCGGATCGGCGGCACCCCAGTCGATGGGCAAGGGCTTCGGTCCGCTGCCGCCGGGATGCGAGGTGAGAACGATGGGCTTGATTGCCGGCTTCTTGGCCGGCAGGTCGGTCTCGGTCTTCATCCCCCATCCTAACGCCGGATCGCTGGATCGCCAAGGCACCCGATCTAGCCATAGCGCCCCTAGACCATGCCGCCTAGAGTACTATTTCCCCTTCTACTGGCTCCGCCCCGCGCCTAGTACCCAGAAAAGCAGAACAAGGATTTGTACTCATGTCGTCAATGCCCGGCGCTGCGGCCAAGCCGCCCGGCGGTGTGGAAACTATTCCCGCCCACAAACTCTGGACCGCACTGGGCGTGGTTGTCGCCGCGCTGCTGACCTGGGTCCTGACAAAGCAGCATATCCCGCAGGAGATGGCGCTGACCGCCGCGCTGGGCGTGTTCGGCATCGGCCTGTGGGCCAGCGGAGCGCTGCCGGAATACTGGACCACGCTGGCCTTCTTCCTGTTCGCCGTGCTGCTGCATGTGGCGCCACCGGCGGTGATCTTTTCCGGCTTTCACTCCACCACCTTCTGGCTGGTGCTGGGCGGCCTGGTGATCGGTGCCGCCATTCGCTTCACCGGTCTCGGCCAGCGCATCGCGCTGCTGATGGCGCGCGCCTTAGGGATGCGCTACCGCAATATCGTGCTCGGCATCGCGCTGGTCGGGCTGCTGCTGGGCTTCCTGATGCCGTCCTCCATGGGCCGCGCCGTGCTGCTGGTGCCAATCACCATGGCGCTGGCCGACCGCATGGGCTACGCGGAAGGCCGCAACGGCCGCATTGGCATGCTGCTCGCCGCCTGCTTCGGCAGCCATGTGCCAACCTTCTCGATCCTGCCTTCCAACATCCCGAACACCATCCTGGCCGGCAGCGCGGAAACCCTCTACGGCTACACCACCACCTATGGCCAGTATCTGCTGCTGCATTTCCCGGTACTCGGACTGCTGAAATCCGCCGTGATGGTGGTGCTGATCCTGTGGCTGTTCCCGGACCGCGACGCGGAAGCGGCCAAGGATGAGGACAGCACCGCGTTGGGGCCGATGACGGCGCCGCAATGGCGCTTGAGTGTCATACTCGGCCTCAGCCTGATCCTGTGGATCACCGACGCGCTGCATCATGTCTCGCCGGCCTGGGTCAGCCTTGGCGCGGCCCTGGTCTGCCTGCTGCCAAGCCTCGGCCTGACCTCGAAACGGGTGTTCAACGAGGAGATCGGCTTCGCGTCGCTGTTCTTCCTCGCCGGCGTAATGGGACTCGGCGCCATCGTCGCCGGTTCCGGCTTGGGGCCGCTGCTGGTGCATGGCTTCGAGCACGTGGCGCATTTCTCCCATGATACGCCGTTCTGGAATGTGGGCATGCTGGCAACCGTTTCCAGCGCCATCGGCGTTGTCACCACGCTGGCCGGTGTGCCCACCATCATGACGCCAATGGCCGAGGAACTGGCGCGCGCCACCGGCCTGCCGCTGGCCAGTGTGCTGATGAGCCAGGTGCTCGGCTTCTCCAACATTCTGGTGCCCTACCAGTCGCCACCTTTGCTGCTCTCGACGCAGCTCGGCCGCGTGCCAATGGCTGCCGCCACCAAGCTCTGCCTGTGGCTGTTCGCCATCAGCTCCGTTGTGCTGATACCGCTCGACCTGCTGTGGTGGCGCCTGCTCGGCTGGCTCTAGACGCGAACGATCGTCGCCAGGGCCGTGGCGACGATCTTCTTCGTGCCCTGGTGTTCGGCGAACACATCGGCACGCGTCACCACCTGCGCCTTGCCGGCCTTGATCACCGAGCCGGTGGCGTATAGACGCTGCCCCACCGCCGGCGCCAGCAGGTTGAGCTTATATTCCGCCGTCACAACGTCGCCGGCCACCGAGGCCGCCGCCCAGGCACAGACCGTATCCGCCATGTAGCCGACCACGGCGCCATGGGCGAAGCCATGATGCTGCGTCATCTCGCTGCGCAGATTGGCGGCGATCTCCACCTGTCCGGGTTCGAAATGCAGCAGTTCCGTGCCGATCCAGGTGGTGAACGGGCTGGTCTTCATCGCCGCTTCGAGCAATTCACGCGATGGTGGCAGCTTGGCGATATCAGTCATTGCAGTATCTCCTCAAGTTGCCGGCCAATGCCGCGCAGCGGCTCGCCGGAAGCCTGCACGCGGCAGAGAATCATCGCTCCCTCGAAGGCGGCGAGAATCAGTTCTGCGCGCGCCTCGGCGCGCTGCTCACTGCGCCCTTCCGCCAGCAAGGCGGCGCTGAGGATGGCAGCCCATTGCGCATAGCCCTGGCGGCAGGCCTCGCGCAGAGCTGCGTTGAAGGCGCCGGTCTCGACCGCGACGATGGTGAGCGGCGAGCCATCGCGGAATCCCGATTTTTCCAGCCAGCCGGCAATGCGGTCAGCGGTGCGCCAGATCGCCACCGCCACGCTCGGCGCGGCATCGATCTCGGCGCGCAGGGTTTCGGTGAAGCTTTCCGCCGCCCAGGCCACCGCCTCGGCGGCAAGCTGCTCCTTGCCGTCTGGAAAATGGTGATACAGCGAGCCTTTCGGGGCGCCGCTTTTCTCGATGATGCGATTGAGGCCTACAGCGGCATAGCCATGGCGCGAAAACAGCTTCGCTGCCATTTCCACGAAGCGGTCGCGGCTCGATTGGGTGCGTTTGGCCATAACCAGAATTATACAGACTGGTCTAGTTATGACAAGGGTAGAAAAAGCGTCATACCCCGCGGAGGCGGGGTATCCACGAGTAGAGTTTTTTTTACTTAACGAAAGAACTCGTGGATGCCCTGCCTGCGCAGGGCATGACGGCTTTTATTTTAAGGCCGATACGGCAAGGCCGCCGGCCCGGCCTGCCGCAGCGGCGCGGCGAGGTTGGCGAATTCGCAGAGCAAGGGCCTGGTGTCGCGTGGGTCGATGATTTCCTCGACCCAGAAACTCTCGGCGGTGCGGAACGGCGAGCGGACGCGGTTCAAGCGCTCCTCGATATCCGCCTTCAGCGCCACTGGATCCGCAGCGGCCTCAAGGTCGGCGCGATAGGCTGCCTCGATGCCGCCTTCCAGCGGCAGGCTGCCCCAGTCGCCGGACGGCCAAGCATAGCGGTAATGCAGCCGCGCCGCATTGGAATTGGCCGCACCAGCAACACCAAACGCCTTGCGCACCAGGATCGAACACCACGGCACGCTGGCCTGATACACCGCAGCCATGGCGCGCGCGCCATGGCGGATGGTGCCTGCCTTCTCGGAATCGAGGCCGATGACAAAACCCGGCACATCCACCAGATGCACCACCGGCAGATGGAAGGTCTCGGCCATGTCGACGAAACGCTCGACCTTGATCGAAGCATCGGCCGTCCAGCCGCCGCCATAGTGATACGGATCACTGGCGAGGATGGCGACCGGCCAGCCATCCAGCCGCGCCAGCCCGGTGATCACCGAGCGGCCATACATCTTGCCCATCTCGAAGAAGCTGCCGAGATCGACCACTGCGTCGATGATCTCGCGCATCTTGTAGACGCGGCGGCGATCACGCGGGATGGCGCTGATCAACTTCTCCTCGCGGCGGTCCGGCGGATCAATCAGCGGCCCGCGCGGCGGCAGCTCATAGACCGAACTCGGCAGATAGGAGAGGAAACGCCTGGCGGCGGCAAAGGCTTCCGCCTCGCTGCTTACGGCCAGATCGACGGCGCCGGAGCGGGTGTGAATCTCGACGCCGCCGAGTTCCTCCTTGGTCAGCGTCTCGCCCGCCCGCGCCACCACCGGCGGGCCGGCAATGAACATCTGCGAAATGCCTTCCACCATCACCGAGAAGTGGCTCGAGACCGTACGCGCCGCCCCAAGCCCAGCGACCGAACCGAGCGCAAGCGCCACCACCGGCACGGTGCCGAGATTAGCCACCACATGGTCCCAGCCGGGATTGGCCGGTACATAGGTGCGGCCTTCGCTTTCCAGCGAGCGCACCGAGCCGCCGCCGCCGGTGCCATCCACCAGCCGCACGATGGGGATGCGCAATTCGCGCGCCATCTGCTCGCTCATCACCTGCTTCTGCCAGATCGCGGCATCGGCGGCACCGCCGCGCACGGTGAAGTCGTCGCCGCCCACCACCACGGGGCGACCATCCAGCTTGCCGCGACCGAAAACGAAGTTGGTCGGGCTGAGATCGAGCAACTCACCGTTATCGCCATAACGGGCACGGCCGGCGATGGCGCCGATCTCGTGAAAACTGCCGGAATCGAGAAGCTGGGTGATGCGTTCGCGCACCGTCAGCTTGCCGCCATCATGCTGGCGCTTGATCTTGTCCGGCCCGCCCATCTGCCGGGCGAATTCCTCACGCCGACGCAGTTCCTCGATTTCCGGTTCCCAGCTCATTTCCCGCCCCGTTTCGTTGGTTTTAGTAAGTGCCCGGGTAATTGCCGCCATCGAGCAGGATATTCTGGCCGGTGAGATAGGCGGCGCGTTCCGAGCACATGAAGGCGCAGACTTCACCGAATTCCTCGGCCGTGCCGAAGCGGCCAGCCGGAATTGAAGCGGCCTGCTTGGCGAATTCAGCTTCGAGTTCAGCCCCGCTCTTCTTGCTCTGGGCGGCGATGGTGCCCTTGAGGCGGTCGGTCAGGTAGCGGCCCGGCAGCAAGCCATTGATGGTGACGCCATGCGGCGCCACCTGACGCGCCAGACCGGCGACGAAGCCGGTGAGGCCGGAGCGGGCGCCGTTGGACAGGCCGAGAATGGCAATCGGCGCCTTCACCGAGGACGAAGTGATGTTGACCACGCGGCCCCATTTGCGCGCGATCATGCCGTCCAGCGTCGCCTTGATCAGTTCGATCGGCGCCAGCATGTTGGCATCCAGCGCCTTGATCCAGGCATCGCGATCCCAATCGCGGAAGTCGCCCGGCGGCGGACCACCGGCATTGTTCACCAGGATATCAACCGCGCCGGCAGTACCAAGCGCATCGGCGCGGCCTTGCGGCGTTGCGATATCGCCGGCGACGGTCTTCACGGTAACGCCGGGCGCCATTGCACGCACGCGGGCCGCCGCTGCTTCCAGCGTTTCCTTGCCGCGCGCCGTCATGGTGATGTTGACGCCTTCCTTGGCCAATGCTTCAGCACAGCCAAGCCCCAGCCCCTTGCTCGACGCGCAAACCAGGGCGTTGCGGCCCTTGATACCGAGATCCATCTGTTCCTCCCAAAAAGAAAACGAAACTACTGCGCCGTCAGCCCACCATCGAGCACCAGCTCGGCGCCAGTCATGAAACTGGATTCATCGCCCGCAAGATAGAGGATTCCGCGGGCGATTTCCTCTACCTGGCCCATGCGGCCGATGGGATGCAGGCATTCGAGATGCTTGCGCGTGCGCTCCGGGTCGGCGCCAGCCGCGATATGCCCCTGCACCATCGCGGTTTCGACATAGCCAGGATGCACGGAATTGACGCGGATATTGTTCCGCGCGGCGGCGCATTCCATCGCCAGCGCCTTGGTAAACAGCGTTACCGCGCCCTTGGAGGCGCAATAAGCCGCCATCAGTGGTGCGCCAACCTTGCCGGCAATGGAAGCGACATTGATGATTGAGCCGCCGCCGGCGCGTTCCATCAATGGAATGGCGTATTTGCAGCCGAGGAATACCGCATCGGCATTCACCGCCTGCACCCGGCGCCATTCCTTCAGGCTCATCTCGGTGACGCTACGGAACACGCCGATGCCGGCATTGTTCACCAGGATATCGAGGCGCCCTTCCATGGCGGCGATGCCATCGATCAGCAGCGGCCAGGAAGCCTCGTCCGTCACATCCTGTTCAACGAAACGGCAGCCGAGTTCAGCTTCCGCCGCCTTGCCCTCTGCGGCATTGCGGTCGGTGATGACGACGCGCGCGCCTTCCTTCAGGAACAGGCCGGCAGTGGCGCGGCCAAAGCCGGACGCGCCACCGGTAATCAAGGCGACTTTGCCGGCGAGCCGGCTCAAGCTGCCGTGCCTAGAGCGCCGGCAGCAGCGGCTGCCGAGGTATCGACGCCCCATTCCTTGAGCGCGGCGCGGCCATCGGCGGCCTTGTCGGTGCCCTCGGCACCGGGCGGGCCGCGACGGATCGCGCCCGGCGTGCGCGAGAAGCGCGGCGCCGGATTGGGTTGCGTCACACCATCCAAGGTGACGAAGGTGTTGCGCGCCTGCATATGCGGATGCTGCGTCGCTTCCTCCAGGTTCAGCACCGGCGCGAAGCAGATGTCGCTGCCCTCCATCAGCTTGCACCATTCCGCGCGGCTGCGGGTGCGGAAGGCGGCGGCGAATGCGGCGCGCAGGTCGCCCCAACGGGCGCGGTCATGCTGCTTGGGCAGCACCTTGGGATCGAGGCCCAGCTTCTCGATCAGTTCGGCATAGAACTTGGTCTCGATCGAACCGATGCAGATATAGCCACCGCAAGCGCATTCATAGCTGCCATACCACGGCGCGCCGCCATCCAGCATGTTGACGCCGCGCTGGTCCTGCCAACGGCCCGAGGCACGGAAGGCATAGAACATGGTCATCAGCGAGGCGGCACCATCCACCATGGCGCTATCCACCACCTGGCCCTTGCCGCTGTTCTGGCGCTCGAACAACGCCGCCAGCAGGCCCATGGCGAGATAGAGCGAGCCGCCGCCGAAATCGCCAACCAGATTGAGCGGCGCGACGGGCGCACCGCCAGCCGGGCCGATGGCGCCGAGCGCGCCGGTCAGCGCGATATAGTTGATGTCATGGCCTGCCGCCTGGGCCAGCGGGCCATCCTGGCCCCAGCCGGTCATGCGGCCATAGACCAGGCCGGGATTGCGCTTCAGCGCCACATCGGGGCCAAGGCCGAGCCGCTCCATCACGCCGGGGCGGAAACCTTCCAGCACCACATCGGCCTTGCCGATCAGGTCCAGCACCATGGCAATGCCAGCGGGATTCTTCAGGTCCACCGGCACCGAACGCTTGCCGCGTGCCAGCAACTCGTATTTCGGCTCCACCGGCAGGCCGAGGCCGGAATCGCCCAAACGCTCCAGGCGCAGCACATCGGCCCCCAGATCGGCCAGCAGCATACCGCAGAACGGCACCGGGCCGATTGCCGGCATTTCAATGACCTTCAGGCCGGTAAGCGGACCGCTCATTTCTTTTCTCCATGCTGCTTGGGTGCCCATTCGACGGTAGGCAGGCCCTGTTTCTTCCAGGCGCCGAAGCCGCCATCGATATGCGACACCTTCTCCAGCCCCATCCGCTTGGCGGTGTGACCGGCCAGCGCCGAACGCAGGCCACCGGCGCAGAAGAACACGTATTCCTTGCCCTCGGCGAAAACCGGCTTGTGATAGGGACTTTCCGGATCGATCCAGAATTCCAGCATGCCGCGCGTGCAATGGAACGCGCCCGGCACCGCGCCATCACGCTCCAGTTCGCGCGGATCGCGGATATCGACCAGCACCACATCGGGCTGGCCGAGTTTGGCGGCGGCCTGTTCCGGCGTTAGCGTGACGATTTCCGCCAGCGCTTCGGCCACCATCTGCTTATAGCCAATGGCCATGGTTTTGTTCCTCCCAACTCCAGGGTTAAGCCCAAGGTTAGCAAGCCCGAGCGGGGCTTTGCCAGCCTTACCTAACGAAAGTTTGATTCTGCCGAAAAACGCGGCAAACCGCGCGGCTCGCCCTCTGCCTCAGAACAGCCGTCTCAGAACAGCCGGGGCTGCCATTGCCAGCCGGCAGCCAGCACCACGGCACGTGCCGCGTCGCGCAGGGCGCCGTCATCGGGCCCAAGTCCAGCCAGGTTGAGCCAGCGGGCCGGTGGCAAGGGTGGCTCACCGGCATGGGCCGCTGCCTGCAGCCGGCCGGCGAGGCGCAACACCGCCACAGTCTTGGCCGTATCATCAAAGCGCAATTCCAGCGCGGCAATGAAGCGCCCGCCTTCGCTCAAATCCAGCAAATCGGCAAGGCGCGGATCGTCCAGGCGCCGCGCGATACGCAACGCATCGCCTTCCTCGGACACGCGCAGCACGCTGCGCCGCTCGCCCAGTGCCAGCAGCGCACTACGCAAAGCGGCCACCTCCTGCACCACCGTGCCCGCCGCCGGCTTCACCGCCTGCACGCGCTCCAGCAGCGGCACCAGGCCGGCGCCGAGCAGCAGCAGCCACAACGCGGCAAGCAGCGAGAAACCGGCGCGGCTGCGCAGCCAGACCAGCGCGGGCAGCACATGGCGCTGTTGCAGGCACGGCAATTGCCGCCGCCGCTTCGCCAATGCCGCCGGATCCGGGCCATAGACCGCCAGCAAGGTGTCTTCCACCGCCAGCCATTGCCCGACGCGGTAGCGCGCACGCTCGCCGGACTCGACGGTGGCGAAAGTCAGGCCGGCCTCGCCGATCTCGACACCGGCAGCCGCGAAACTGCCGAGCGAACGGCCATTGCCGCGCTCGATCTGCGCCCGCGCCAGGGCCGGATCGTTGAACCGCGCCACGATGCAGGCGGTGCCATCGCCGTAGCGTGCCATCTCGGCTGCCTCGGCACCGGGAAACATCGGCTTGAGATCACGGTAATCGGTGGCGCCACGCCCGAACACCGCCCAGGAATTCATGAAACCGCCATAACGGGTCGCCAGCGCCACGCGGTCGATGGCGAGATGCGAGGCCGCCCAGCGGTCGAGCAGGTCGAATACGGCCAGCAGCAGTCCAAGCCCGAGCAGCAGCCCAAGCAAGGCCAGCCAGGGCCCATCCTGCTGCCAGTCGATAGCCTCGATCACTGCTTGCAACCTGCTGCCTCCACGCGACTCAATGCCCCCACATTAACGGTTTCTTTGCCAACCGGGATCAAGCTGCGAATCGGATGAGTCTAACCGCAAAGAGACCATGGCCGCGCCGATCCCGCCCAGTTCCCTCGCCTCCCGCCCCGACCATGTCCGGGTCGGCCAGCACAAGGTGAGCACCGAAATCCTCGACACGCTGCGCCAGGCCAGCCGCAGCACTGGCGTGGATTTCGCCTATCTGGTGTCGCAGGCGGCGCAGGAAAGCGGTTTCCGCACCGATGCCCAGGCCCGCACCAGCTCGGCGCGCGGCATGTTCCAGTTCATCGAGAGCACCTGGCTGGAGATGGTGCGCGACCACGGCGGCAAATACGGCCTCGCCGATCAGGCCGCCAAGATCACCACCGGCAGCGATGGCCGCCCGCGTATCGCCGACGCAGCCGACCGCCAGGCGATCCTGGCCTTGCGCGACGACCCACGCGTTGCCGCCGCCATGGCCGCCGAATATGCCCGTGGCAACCAGGCCATGCTGTCGCGTGAATTCGGCGTCGAGGTCGGCAAGACAGAACTGTATCTCGGCCATTTCCTCGGCAGCAACGGCGCCACCAAGTTCCTCACGGCACTGCGCGACCGCCCCGACATGCCGGCGGCCGATCTGCTGCCGGATGCAGCCGCCAGCAATAGCGGCGTGTTCTTCGACAGCATGGGCCGCAAGCGCAGCGTCGGCGACATCCACGCCTATTTTACCCGCAAGCTGGAAGCCCATGCCGAGGGCCTGGAGCAATTCGCCGAAGCGCCGGGGCAGACGGCTAATGGCGGGCAGACCCCTGCCGCCACCACGGTGGCGCAGCAGATGGCGGAAACCCGCGCCAGTGTCGATCACATGGCGAAGATGATGGCCTTCGAGGCCCTGCGCGACCTGATGATGCGTGCCGGCCGGATCGGCCGCAACAACGACTCTTCCTGGTAGTCAGGCCATCGCCCCGGCTGTCATGGCCTTGTCGAGCGCGGCATGGAGCCAGCCGCAGGGATGCTCAAAACGCCCGAAGGTGATGTGGCTGTTGGCACCGGAGCGGAAGCCGGCCTGAATCGACTGGCCCATCTGGAAATCCTCGTCCAGCGCATCCCAGAAGATCTTCACATTCTTATCCCAATGCGCCCGCGCCTTCTCGGTCAACGCCGGTTCCGGAATCAGCGCCGCGCCCTGGATCATGCAGGCATCGGTGCCTTGCGGGAACGTGATCATCACCGTGGCATGATCGGGCTGCACCAGCACAATCAGGTTGGGGAAGAAGAAATAGAGCGGGTTGCCGAAATCGCGCACGCGCAGCCCATCAAGCGCCTGTGTCTTCAGCTTCGCCGCCTCGCGCTTGGTGAAATAGAGCCGCGCATGGGGATCGAAGCGTTCCATGACACTGACATTATCGAGGAACATCGGCGCGATGGTGCGGCCATGGGCATGGCGCACATGATAGGTTTCGAGCCCGCCCTCAATCACCACTTTCCAATTGCAGCGCAGGCCGATCTCGCGTTCGTCATAGACCACATGGTCCGATAGCCCGAAACTCTCCATGTCGCGCTTCAGCGGCCCGAGCGCCTTGTCGAGATCAAGGTCGCCATCCTGGCGCGGCAGCACAAACACCACGCCGAAGGCTTCCGCCACCGGCAGCCGCACCAGGCCATGCTGTCCCTTATCCAGATCGCCGAAACCCGCTTCATGCGGCAGGCTCAGCAGGGTGCCGGCATCGTCATACGTCCAGGCATGATACGGGCAGGTGAAGCGATGCCTGCCGCAGCCCTCGCGCGCCGTCACCAGGCGCGCACCGCGATGGCGGCAGACATTGAGATAGGCATGCACCTGCCCATCGCGGCCACGCAGCAACAGCAGCGGCAGGCCGAGGTGATCATGGGTGACAAAATCGCCGGGCTTGGCAAGCTTGGAAGAAAAACTGACCGCGATGGGATGGTTGCGGAACACGGTATCGCGTTCGCGCGCCAGGAAATCGGGATCGATATACCGTTGCACGGCAATGCGCGTCACCGCCTCGCCCTGATCGGTGGTGCCGCCCTCGATATGCTTCAGCGTGCGCGAAAGCCAAGCCGTCTGTGTTGCCTGATCCATCCGCCCCTCTCCCTACCCGCTTTTTATTGTCTTGAACCGTGCCATGGCAGCGACGAAATCCCAAAGCCGTGCCGCGATTGCCGCCTGATCCGGACGTTCCTTCTGTGCCAGCGCCTGACCGATACCCTGACGCAAACCGCCGAGGATCATGGCGCCGAGCAAGTGCGGATCGAGGCTGTCCGGGATTTCGCCGCGCCTCTGCGCCAGCGCGATATTCTGTGCCGCCAGTTCGATATGCGCCTGCAGCCGGCGCGCTTCTTCCGCCGCCACTTCCGGCTCGCGGCTCAGGCGCGCCAGCACAACCGGCGAAAGCGGTTCGGCATAATGGAAAGCCACCATGGCCTCCAGGCGGCGCTGTTCGCGACGGCCCCAGTCGACACCGGGCTGCGGGTTCACCGCCATCACGCGGGCATCGAAGCGGTCGTAGAAATCCTGCACCACCGCTGCGATCAAACCGGCCTTGGAGCCGAAATAGTGATAGCTGAGGCCGACCGAGACACCGGCACGGCGGGCCACATCGCCGATCTCGAGCGCGCCATCGCCCGCCACCAGTTCGGCGGCGGCTGCCTCCAGCAGCCGGCGGCGCGTATCGGCGCGGCCTCGTTCGAGACCGCTGCGCTCGATCGGGCCGGCATCGTTGGCCGGCACGGTTTTCTGTGCTTTCGGGCGTCCCATGCCTGGATTTTAATTGAATTCAATTCAATCAACAAGTCAGGAATTGGCAAGAGCCTGTGCCCGGCCCGCCAACCAATGAATTCAAGGCATTACTTCGGGGGTTCGAGACGTTCCGGCGGCACGATGACGCCACAGGAGATGATCAGTTTCATCGCCTGGTCGACGCTCATGGAGAGGATCTGGATATCCTCGCGGGGGAAATAGACCATGTAGCCGCCGGTCGGGTTCGGCGTCGTCGGCACATAGCAGGCGACGATATCGCGGCCCAGACGGCCACCCACCTCGCCAGTCAACTCGCTGGTGACGAAGGCGAGAGTCCAGGAGCCCTTGGCCGGCCAGGGCACCAGGGCGACCTGGCGGAAGGACTGGCCAGACTGGCTGAACACGGTTTCGAAAATCTGCTTCAGGCCGCTATAGAGGCCACGGATGATCGGCATCCGCGCCACCAGCCCCTCGCCGAAACCGAGCAGGCTGCGACCAAGGAAATTGGTGAACAGGAAGCCGATCAGGGTCAACAGCACCACGGCACCGATGACGCCCAGGCCCGGAACGCTGAACGGCAGGTTGGGTGGCAGCAGGCGCTCCGGCTCGTAGCCATGCGGGATCAGGCTTTTGACGTTGCGGTCAATCGCCTCAATGATGATCACCACCAGATAGATGGTAAGGCCGATCGGCGCGGTGATGATGATGCCGGCCAGGAACCAGTTGCGCAGCCTGGTCCACAGGCTCGGGCGCGGCGGCGGCAGGATGATCGCCGGCTTGTCCGGGTCGAACTGGGGCTGGTCTGGCATCTTGCTGGGCTGTCCTATCAGGCGAAAAAGGCGTTGAGCGCGTGGAAGGTTTCTTGCGGCGCTTCCTCGGGCAGAAAATGGCCGCAGGGCAAGGCTTCGCCGTGCACATCGCGGGCTTTCTCGCGCCAGGTGGCCAGCACGTCGTAATTCTTCTGCATAGCGCCGTTAGCCCCCCATAGCACCAGAAGCGGCGCATCCACGCGCATATGGGAATCGGCACGGTCATCGTCAAGGTCGATGCTGGCACCGGCGCGGTAATCCTCGCAGGTGGCATGAATGCAGCGCGGATCGCGGAAGCAGCGCTTGTATTCCGCCATGGCTTGCGGGGCGTAGATGTCGGCAGCCGCCGCCGACCAGGCGCGCAGCTTGCTCTCGAGATAATAGTCCGGGTCTGCACCGATCATGCGCTCCGGATGCGGGTTCGGCTGCGCCAGGAAGAACCAGTGGTAATAGGACGTCGCCACCGCCTGATTGACGGTATTGAACAGCGTCAGCGTCGGGATGATGTCGAGGACAGCGACACGCTCGATGGCAGCCGGAAAATCCAGCGCCAGGCGATGCGACACGCGGCCACCACGGTCATGGCCGGCCAGGCGGAAGCGCGGATAGCCCAGCGCCTGCATCACCGTCACCATGTCGGCAGCAGTGGCGCGCTTGGAATAGACACGATGCGCGGCATCGGAGTCTGGCTTCGATGAATCGCCGTAACCGCGCAGGTCGGCGCAGATGACGGTGAATTTCTCGGCCAGGCGCGGCGCCACCTTGTGCCACATGGCATGGGTCTGCGGATAGCCGTGCAGCAGCAGCAAGGGCGGGCCTGAGCCGCCGATGCGGCAGAAAATCTCAGCCCCGGCGCCGGCGATCCGTCTGGTTTCGAAGCCCTCAAACAGCATCGCCCTCGCCTCCTGTTTTTATGTCAGTGCCGGAAGAATTCCGGCTGTTCAGCTACGGCTTTTGCATCCCAGATGACCATGACGCGGCCACGCTTGGGCTGGGTGTAGACCGGCTTCGGACCGGTGGCGAGACGCTCTTCGGTGTAGCGCGCCACCATCAGGCCGGCGGGATTGGCGATGAACCAGGCTGGGATGTCGCGATAGGCGACTTCCGGCAACGGCTTGGTCAGGCGGCCAAGGAACTGGTATTCGCCGTGATAATCGCCGGCAAAGGCCACAGGCCGGCCGGCATCCTGGGCGCGCTTGATTTCCAGTGCCGCCGGTGTGCCATCGTAGCTCAGCCGGGCCGGCGGAAAGACGCCGAGATGCACGGTGAGAAACAGGCCAACGCCTACGGTGACAACGGCCGCGATCTGGCGCAGCAGCGTCGGCTTCAGCGACAGCCAGATGGCGATGACCGCGACCACAACCAGCGCCGACACCACTTCGAAATGCTGCTCCAGCGCCCAGTCCGGCAGATCGAGCTTGTCGCCGAGTTGCGGCTGCTTGTGCAACAGCCAGGGCAAGGCGGCCAGTGCAATGGTGAGGACGAGCAGCACAGCAATCGACGGCCAGGCATCCCAGCGGCGCGCCTCCGTGCGGCCAACCAACAGCCCATGCGCCACGATCAGCGCGAAGGCCGGCGCCAGCGGCAGCAGGTAATGCGGCTGCTTGCCACTGATCGCCGAGAAGATCAGCAGGCCGCTGCCGCCGACGATGAGGCAGAAGCGCAGGCCGCTGTCGCGCCAGGCACCATCATTCAACCACAGCGCGCGCCAGCTTGGGCGCCAGAACAGCCACGGCAGCAACAGCAGCGGCAGCATCGGGAAATACCAGAAGAAGCCGCGCTTATGCGCGAAGCTGTCCTTCATGCGGCCGGCGGTCTGGCCCCACAGCAGCGCCTGCTTGAATTCCGGTCCACCGGCTTCCGCCGCCGGCAGGGCCCAGGCAAGGCCGATCAATGCGCCAAACACGATGCTGCCGAGCAGGCCGAGATACCAGGAAAGCCAGCCGGGCCGGTTGGCAGCATCGGCCCAGAGCGGCGCCAGCAGGGCGGGCGGCAGCACATAGACCAGGATCACCGGCCCCTTGGCCAGAATGCCGATGCCGATGGCAAGGCCGGTGAGCAGCAGGCCGCGCTTCATCTGGCCGTGGCGCAAAGCCAGCGTCAGCCCGATCCAGCCGGCCAGCGCAAAGAAGGCCATCATCAGGTCGAACATGGTGAGCGTGGCGAACAGCATCCACCATGCACCGGTGAGCAGCAGCAGCGGCGCCAGCGCACTCACATCGCGGCCCAGTTGCCCCGGCCAGAGCAGCCGCGCCAGCACTACGCTCAAACCCAGGGCTCCGAGGCCGAAAAGCGGTGCCACCAGGCGCGCCCAGGTCTCCGACACACCGAAGATCATCCAGCCGAGACGGATCAGCCAGAACAGCAGCGGCGGCTTGTGGTGATAGGCTTCGCCATTCAGCAGCGGCACCAGCCAATGATCGGCCAGGTGCATCTCCCACGCCACGGTGATGTAGCGGGTCTCGTCAATCGGCATGATCGGCCGCGCCACCAGCGCCGCCACAACCACCAGCAGCCACAAAGCGAAAGTGGCGGGCAGCAGCGGACGGGAGCCGAGCGACGGCTGCATCAGGTGATCTCGGCGGCGAGCTTGCGGCGCTCGCGGTAGATCAGATGCAGGTTACGGGCATACACCACCAGGCCACTGATCTGGCCGAGGATGAACACCAAGTCGGCGCGATGGATGGCATAGACCAGCAGCGTGA
This sequence comes from Ferrovibrio sp. MS7, assembly GCF_038404985.1. Taxonomy (NCBI): domain Bacteria; kingdom Pseudomonadati; phylum Pseudomonadota; class Alphaproteobacteria; order Rhodospirillales; family Rhodospirillaceae; genus Ferrovibrio; species Ferrovibrio plantarum. Next base: position 2,592,884 of record NZ_JBBKBA010000001.1, on the reverse strand, counting down.
CGCCGCCGAACAGGCTGATGTACCAGAAGGCCAGCGGGATTTCGCTGCGGCGGACGCGTTCGGCATGAATCCACTGCACGATGAAGCGCGAGGCAAAGATCGCTTGGCCGCCAAAGCCGACAATGGCCCAGAAGCTCAGGTTATCAATTACACGGTCCCAAAATTCCGCCAGCATGGCGCCTACTCCCAAAAAATTATCCCGGCATCACGCCAGGGGGTCGCTGCCGCCACTATCGCGCCAGCGGCGCTGCAGCCAGATGACCCCAACCATATCCACCAGACCCGCCTTGAGGCGGCCCCAGGTGCCGTAATGCGAGGCGCCACCACCGCGCGGGCGGTGATTCACCGGCACCGAGCGTACCCGCCCGCCATGGCGCAGCACCAGGGCCGGCAGGAAGCGGTGCATGTGATCAAAGGCCGGCAATTCCAGGAACAGCGACCGCGACAGCATTTTCAGGCCGCAGCCGGTATCCGGCGTGGCATCGCCAAGCAGCCGGGCGCGCACGCCATTGGCGATGCGCGAGGAATAACGCTTCACCCAGGTATCGCGGCGCTTGGTGCGGTGGCCGGCCACCAGCAGGCGCATGCCGCCATCGCCCTCGGCACGCAGCATCGCCCACAAAGCCGGCAGATCGGCAGGATCGTTCTGACCATCACCATCCAGTGTCGCGATGAAAAGCGCGCGGGCGGCACGCACGCCACTCAACACCGCCATTGACTGGCCGGCATTGCGGCGATGCCGGATCGGCCGCAACTCCGGCATGGCAGCGGCAAGCTGCTTCAGCATCTCGGTGGAGCCATCGCTCGAGCAGTCATCAACCGCCACGATCTCGAAGGCGATGCGGCCACGCAACGCGGCGCACACCTCCTCGAGCAACGAACCGATATTGGCGGCCTCGTTGTGCACGGGAATGACCACAGACAAATCCGGGCCGGATGCGACCGCCGCGGGCTGTCCCGGCGGGGTTTCAGAGGGCTGCATCGGAGTTGGAGAGCGAATCCGCGAGAGAGAGCCGGAAAACGCGCTTTCTATAGTCTGCCCAGGCATTTGAGACAAGGAATTTCCGAGGCTTAGCAACTATGGCGGATTGTCGCAGCAAACCCCGCCTGTTACGCTGGCGGTAATGAAAATAACCCAAGGCACCAACCTTAGGACCGTCCTGCTGCTCCCCCTGCTCGCTATCGCCGCCCTGGCCCTCTGGGCTGCGGCCGATATCGCGCGGGAACGGGAGGCCACGCGCCGCCTGGGTGAAACCGAAGCGGCGGTAAAAGCCGAGGCGATGGCCGCCGCGATCCGCGAAGCCCGCCACATCGCCCAGGTGGTGGATGGCCTGGCCAATCTTACAACAGCCGCCGAAGGGCTGCTGCTGGTGGGGGGGCCGACCCTGGCCGATGTGCTGCTGGAGGGCCAGTCGGTACACCTGGTGGATCCCTCAGGACGCAGCATCGGCAGCATCGGCGACCTCCCGCCACCACCAGATATTCCCGAAATTCTGCGCCAAAGCAGGTCGGTTGGGCATACCGGCAGCGACCGCCTCGGTGCCCCTTATGCCTGTGGCACACAGCTTTGCGCCACCTTCATCCATGCCATCACCTACAGGGGCGACGACACCACAAGCGACTGGGTGGTGGTCGGGTTCCGGTTGCCGGAGGCGACAACCTGGCTGGCCAATACCGGCCTGAACCTGCATTGGCGGCTGCCCAGCGGCACCACCTGGCTCGGGCTGCCGCTTTCCGGCGATGCCCTCTGGTTCAGTCTGCGGCCGCCACAACTCGACGACTATGACCTGGAACTTGATGTCGCCTGCCCGACGGAAAGCCCCGTGATGCTTTGGTGGCGGCTGAATGGGCAGCGGTTTTTGCTGCTGGCGGTAGTGGTGATCGCCTGCTTCGGTGCTGCCGGCCTGATGGCGGCGCGACTGGTGCGCATCTTGCGCGAGCATCGCCGGATGCAATCTGATCTGGTGGCGCGTGAACACCAGATCCGCGCCGTGTTCGACCTGGTGCCCGATGCCTTCATCGTACATGACCTTGGCCGCGTGCTGTTCGCCAATCCGGGTGCCGTGCATATGCTCCGGGCCGAAAGCCTGGCGCAGTTGATTGGCTGGGACCTGTTCACAATCGTCGGACCGGAAGCCCGCCCCATCGCCCGCGAACGGACACGGCGCATCCAGCAGGAAGGCGTGGTGCCGGAGATGATGCGGATGCAGGCCCATCGCCTGAATGGCGAACCGATGACTGTGCGCGTGCAAGGCCGACCGATCCTGTTCGACGACCGTCAGGTGGTGCTGAGCGTGTTCTACGACATCACCGAACAAGACCGCATCGAAAGCGAACTGGAGAATGCCCGCGTTGCCGCCGTGATGGCGAGCAAGTCCAAGAGCGAATTCCTGGCGCATATGAGCCATGAGTTGCGCACGCCGCTGAATTCCATCATCGGCTTCGCGGAACTGCTCGACCGCCAGCATCTCGGACCGCTCGGCGCGCCGAAGTATCAGGAATATGTCCGCGACATCCTGGATAGCGGCCGGCACCTGTTGTCGCTGATCAACGCGGTGCTGGACTGGAGCCGCGTCGAGGCCGGCAAGCTGGTGTTGAACGAAGAGGAAATTGATCTTCTGGCGCTGGGCCGCGTCTGCCTGCGTTCGATGCAGGAGATTGCCGAGAGCCGTTCGCTCAAGCTGGTGGACCAGCTCGATATCGGCCCGGAACCGCCGCTGCTGCTCGCCGATGCGCGCATGAGCCGGCAGGTGATTCTCAACCTCCTGTCCAATGCCACTAAGTTCACGCCGCCGGGCGGCGAAGTGACCATGGCGATCAGCCGCAGCGAAGATGGCGGTCTCTCGCTTGTGGTGCGCGATACCGGCATCGGCATCGAAACGGCAGACCTCGGACGCATGTTCGAGCCCTTCGTGCAGGCCGATGGCTCGCATAACCGGCGCTTTGAAGGCACCGGCCTCGGGCTGCCATTGTCGCGCCGCCTGATGGAAGCCCATGGCGGCAGCCTCACGCTTGCAAGCAGGCCGGGCCAGGGTACAGTGGCCACCATGACTTTTCCGCCAGCCCGCGTTATCGACATGCTGGCGCATATCTAGAAAACGGGACCCGGAGGAATCAGCATGCGTCTGGCGAATAAGGTGGCGATCGTTACCGGCGGTGGTTCGGGCTTCGGCGAAGGCATTGCCAAGCGTTTCGCTGCCGAGGGTGCGGCCGTCGCTGTGGCCGATCTCAATCCCGCCAGCGCCGAGCGTGTCGCCGGCGAAATCAAGGCTGCTGGCGGCAAGGCCATCGCGGTACAGGTGGATGTCAGCCAGTCCGGCCCGATGCAGGCCATGGTGGCCGCCACGGTGCAGGCATTCGGCGGCCTGGACATTGTGGTCAACAATGCCGGCATGCCGCAACGAAACGCGCCGTTGCTGAATACCGACGAAGCCACCTTCGACAAGATCTTCGCCGTCAACGTCAAGAGCATCTATCTCTCGGCGATGCATGCCGTGCCGGAAATGCGCAAGCGTGGCCGTGGTGCCTTCATCAATATTGCCTCCACCGCCGGCGTGCGCCCGCGCCCCGGCCTGGTGTGGTATAACGGCTCGAAGGGCGCGGTTATCACCATCACCCGCGCCATGGCGGTGGAATTGGCGCCGGAGCAGATCCGCGTCAATGCGCTGAACCCGGTGGCTGGCCTGACGCCGATGCTGAAGGAATTCATGGGCGGCGAGGAGACCGAGGAGATGAAGGCGAAATTCGTTTCGACGATTCCCATCGGCCGCTTCAGCACGCCGCGCGACATTGCCAATGCCGCGCTTTACCTGGCTTCTGACGAGGCCGATTTCATCACCGGCGTCTGCATGGAGGTTGATGGCGGCCGATGCATCTGACCAGTATAAGCGCGACACTTCTGATGCTGCTGGGGGCCGGCGCAGCGTTGGCCCAAACACAGCAGACACCGGCACAGCAGGCCCCGGCGCAGCAAGCCCCCGCGCAGGGCCAGCAGCCGCCGGCAGCACAACAGCCGGCCCAGCAGCAACGCCGCCCTGCCACCGGCGCGCCCGCCAACACCATCGGCCTGCCGAACCCGACGCCGATTGCCGAAATTCCGCGCGGCCAGACCGTGCTGCTGGCCGGTGTGCTCTCCGCACCACAGCCGCGCACCTTCGTGCTCAACGACGGCAATGCATCCATCGTGGTCAATCTGGGGCCAAGCTGGCAGGAACTGACCCGGCTCAAGGCCGGCGACCGTATCCGCGTCGTCGGCCAGCTCGATCCTTACGGTGCCTCGGTATTCCGCGCCGGTTCCATCGTGCTGGACAATGGCCGCGTCATTGTCGTGCCGACGAACTAGCGGTCACCCCAAATTAACGGTCACCACGGTCGTTGCGCGTGCGGCAGCGCGGATAGGTATTCTTCACGCGGCCAAGCTCAGTGCGCTGGGCATGCAGCACGAAATCATTGTATTCGGCGAAGCCACTGACCAGCCTGTTGGCGACGTGACATTCCTCATTCGCCATGCGCTGCAGGCCGGTTGAGGCAATCAGCCGGGAATCGAGCCGCAGCGCGATATCGGGAATATCCGGATAATTGCGTTCCAGCGCCTCGCCACGCAGCCGCGCCGCCGCCTGGATCTGCTCGGCATTGGCCTGGTCGAACGCCTGCCAGGCCGGCAGCAGAGTGATGTCGACGCGGCGGCGCTGACATTCGCGGCCGATCTCGCGCAGGATGATGCCGGTTCGGATCAGCGCCTCCGCCTTCTGCTCGCGATCGTCCATGCATGGCAACACGCGCTTTGGTCGACTGCCGGGGCCAAGGCCGAAGGCCGGGTCCTGCTGCGCCTGGGCATCGCCGGCCACTGCCAGCAGCAGACTGAACAGTATCGCGACGCGGCAGTGCATCAGCGCTTGTTGTGGGTTATCGCGGCAACGAAAGTGGCGGCCGCATCCGCTGCCTGCTCCACCACGGCTGCTGGCACGGCCGGACTTTGATCCATGGCCTGACGGATCGCCTGCGCCTCCTGCGGCGGCAGGCGGTTCAGGATCACGTTAGCGCGCTCGGGTCCCGCAGCACGCAGGAAAGCGACCAGCTTGTCGCGGCTCATGGCCGGAACATCCCTCTTCTTGCATCTGTCCTGGCAGGAATGATCAGCGCGACTTCGGCGCCGCCTTCATCATCGCCAGATACATTGGCATCACCACATTGGTGAATTTGTTCGAACCGTATTGCAGTTCTTCCATCGCCGCCCGCACCATATCCACCGTCGGATAATACGGCACAATGACATAGCCACTCTGGCGCAGAGCCTTGATCACGGCATTCGACTGCTTGGTGTAGTTCTCAAAGAAATAACTGGTATCGGCAGCCTTGATCGCCTCCGCGATCACCTGCTGCGCGGCGATGGGCCGGATATTCTGCGGCTTCCAGTCAAACTGGGCTTCGCCATCATCGTCATCGGTATTCGCCGCCATTGGCCAACCTGCCCTACTCGATCAATTGGCCGGTACGCGGCGGCCAGCCGGCCAGGTGCGTGCCGTATCGGTGAGCGGCGGCAGGATTTCGCCCGCCTTCGGATCCGGCTTGCCATCCAGCTTGCGCACGGCGGTGGCAAGTTTGCGCTCCATGCCAGCCGGCGCCTTGCCGCCGCCCAAGCGGAAATGCTGGTAAGCTTCCTTCAGCGCATCCGCCACCTTGTGCTCGGTGGCGCCACCAAGGCCGGTCAGCTTACGCCGCACCACCACATTAATGGCATCGATATTGAGGCCGATGATCTTGTGCAGGCGCGGGTTATTCTCGTTCAGATTGGCGGTGAGCTGGCGCAGAATATCGGCATAGGTGGTGAGCAGCGGATAGTTGAACAATCCGCCCTGCCCCTTCATCTCCACCGCCAGATCGTGAATCCACTCGTAATAGCTGGCACGGCCTACCTGGTTGAAGGCCGCCGAGGAATAGGCGTCACGCATGTTGCGGAGCGCGTCGTCCGCCGCCATCTCGAAATCGCTCTGGGTTTCCACGATCACCTTCTCGATCTTGTCGCGCATTTCCGGCGTCAGTCGGAGTTCCTGGCCGCGGCGGAAATTGACAGCGCGCCGCTTCAGGTCGCCTCGATTGGCGATGATCTTCCCTGATGACTGGGCATTTAGCATAGCGCAGCTTCCGTCCGACGGGGGCACCGATTCGCCCCCGCACAATAGTGTATTGTGACGACAGAAGCCGTTATCAAGTATTTAACGCAGCCGCGAATCCCTCCGGGACGCCCTTCGGGCCGCTGGCGCAGCCGGATCAGTCGCGCTCGAAGACCCGCAGGCGGTGGTTGCAGATGTCGATCTTCTCCGCCATGCGAGCGCGCCAGACCTTGTCCGCCTCCCGTTCGCTCTCGAACGGGCCATAGCTCTCCTCCGTACCGGGCATCGGCTTCGGATCGGCTAAATCCTTGAAAATGCCGCCTTCGACGTAAAATTTCGCCATCGCCGGCCTCCTTGACCTCGCTGTTACGACTGTGTCTGCCGGCCCTGTTACCGGGTCGGCCATGCCGTATAGTCTCCTGGAGCCGCCGGCCGGAAGCAAGTGACTGTTGCGTAATATGGCTGGCCTGCCCCGCCAAACCGCCAATAACCAGACAAAACCAGGCTGAGCACTAGCGGCAACCGCCATATCTTTGGCTAGGATTGGTCTTTGGCTACGATTGGCCGGCAGCCCTTGATTCGCCGGCCTGCACCCAAGCCTGAACCCGAGGAGACCGCCATGGACAAGGAAATCACCGCACTGACCCGCATGGCCGAAGTGGCGATGGACTTCCTGGTCCGCTACGGCTTGCAGATCCTTGGTGCGCTGGTCGTCTTTTTCATCGGCCTCAAGCTGGCCATATGGCTCGGCTCTCGCACCACCGCACTCGCCGAGCGCAAGAGCATCGATATCACCCTCGCCCGGCTATTCGGCAATGTGGTTAAGATCGGCGTGCTGGCGGCGGTGGTGCTGATCACGCTGGGCAATTTCGGCATCTCAATCGCGCCACTGATCGCGCTGGCCGGCGCCAGCGCCTTTGGCGCCACCCTGGCGATCCAGGGGCCGCTGTCGAATTACGGTGCCGGCCTTGCCATCATCCTCAGCCGCCCCTTCGTGGTCGGCAACACCATCGCGGTGAAGGGCGTGAGCGGCGTAGTCGAGGAAGTGACCCTGTCCGCCACGGTGCTGCGCAACCAGGATGGCGAAGAGATCACGGTGCCGAACAAGTCAATAAACGGCGAAATCATTGTCAATTCGCGCGCCCATCATGTGGTCGAGACCCGCGTGCACCTGCCGACCGATGCCAACCACGACCGCGCCGCCGCCGCCGTGCGCCAGGCCCTGAACGGCTTCCCCGAGATCGTGGACGGCCCGCCGGCGCAGATCGGCATCCATGAATTCACTGCCACCGGCATCGTGCTGGGGGTGCGCTACTGGGTGCCCAGCCGGCAGTATTTCCAGATGCGCTACGCGGCAAATACCGCGATTCTGCAGGCCTTGCGTGAGCAGAAAATTATGCCGCAGCCAGAATAAGTCAAATTTTTTTGGCTGAAAACTAGCAAAATTATGCACTTATCCGTTCAGGGATTGTTAAGGAGTCGGGTTTAAAAAGTTAGCCATCGTCAAAGGACCAGAAAGGAACCTTAACAATGGCAAACTCAGTCAACACCAATATTGGTGCGCTCGTCGCCCTGTCGTCGCTGCGCTCGACCAACACCGAACTCGACAAGACCTCCAAGCGCATCCAGACCGGCTTCCGCGTTGCGGACGCGCAGGATGATGCCGCCGTTTTCGCCGTTGCCCAGGGCATCCGTGGCAACGTTAAGGCCTACGCCTCGGTGCAGTCCTCGCTGGCTGCTGGTGAAGGTCTTGGTCAGGTTTCGGCGGCCGCACTCACCGGCATCTCGAACCTCGTGGGTGACCTCAAGGCCAAGTTCGCCAACCTGGCGGACGGCTCGCTGACCGCTGAGCAGCGCACCACCTACCAGAACGACGCCAACCAGATCCTGCAGCAGATCACAAACTTCGTGAATCAGGCCACCTACAACGGCAAGAACCTGCTGAACACCACTGCCACGGTGACCTTCGTGGCCGACGTGTCCGGCACCACCTTGACGCTGCAGACTGGCAGCAACACGCTGAACGGCGCGACCGACCTCGGCCAGGTGATCACCGACTTCACTGACGCCTCGCAGTACTCGACCTCGCTCGCCAGCCTGAACACCTTCGAAGGCCTGGTGAACTCGATCTCCGCGCAGGTTGCCGCGCAGAGCCGTTCGCTGTCGCTGCAGCGTAACTTCGTGAACGACCTGGTGGACGCGACCAAGAAGGGCCTCGGCGCCCTGGTGGACGCGGACGTCGCCGCCGAATCCGCTGCCCTGCAGTCCCTGCAGGTTCGTCAGCAGCTCGGCGTCCAGGCGCTCTCGATCGCCAACCAGCAGCCGAACACCCTGCTCAGCCTGTTCCGCTAATAGCGCCAACCTTTTCCGGCCTGACGATACGGCGGCTCCTTTCGGGGCCGCCGTTTTCGTTTGTAGCGCCTTCTTGCATCGGCGCTTGGCGGCATTATGTCAGTGGTGGCTGTTTCCGCCCGCCCAAAAAATCAAGATCACCATGACCCGCCGCCTCGCTCTGCTCCTGCTTGTACCGCTGTTTTTGGCCGCTTGCGCAGGCCCCACCCGGCCTGATCCAGCCGGTCTTGCCGCCTATGGCGCGTTTGATCTGGAACACTATTTCCTTGGCCGCTCGAAGGCCTGGGGCCTGTTCGAACCCCGATTTGGCGGCAAGGTGCGGCAATTCACCGTCGAGCTGGCAGGGCGCCGGGAGAATGGCGAGCTGGTGCTGGAGGAGGATTTCCGCTTCAGCGACGGTGAAATCCAGCGTCGGGTCTGGCGTATCCGCCTGGAGGACGGCCAGTATGTCGGCCGTGCCGACGACGTGATCGGGACTGCCCAGGGGCAATCCCGCGGCAATGCATTCCAATGGGCATATGACATCAACTTGAAAACCGATGATGGCGGCATTGACGTGCGCTTCGACGACTGGCTTTACCGCTTTGACGATGAGGTGGTGCTGAATCGTGCCAGTGTGCGCAAATTCGGCGTCGAGGTCGGACAGGTATTGCTGACCTTCCGAAAACTCCAGTAATTGCCCGATTTTCCATATTTTCCGGGCTGTTGACGAGGCTGGGGGCGGCCTTTATGGTCCGCCGCGCGTGACCCCGTAGCTCAGCTGGTAGAGCAAGCGACTTTTAATCGAGAGGTCGCGGGTTCGAATCCCGCCGGGGTCACCAACTTCTCTTTTTGATCGGATTTGCATTGCGCCCTCACCCGCGCCCTCGATAGGCTTTACCCATTGCAAGGCTGCGCGGGAGTCGCGGCGATGCCGGGGGATGGAATTGTCAGTCCAAAATATGGCGTGCTTGCCGCTGGCGAGCAGCCTGAGCATCCGTTGTTGCAGCGGCTGCTGACGGATTGGCGAGCAGCAGCAGCGCAGAATGGCCTGCCCTCACCAGCTTTTGTCGACCCATTGAAGCTCAATTACCTGCTTGGCAGCCTGATCATTGTTGGCGTAATGCAGGATGCCGAAGGCGACCTGCGCTTCAATTATCGTCTAGTCGGCACAGACCTTGTGGCTCGGCGCGGCCACGACCATACCGGCGGCTGGATGCATGAACATGAAGACCCGATGGTCGCCAATACCGGCCCTATTGTCTGCCGCCTGGCAGTGGAGACGCGCCAGCCGGTGCAGATGCAGGCAGAGCGCCGCTTCGAGGGCCGCCGCTATCCGGTGGATTACCTGCTGCTGCCCCTGGCGCCTTCGGCCAGTGGCGGCATCGACCGTCTGCTGATCGCACAGCTCTATGGCACCGATATGCCCCGCCTGCCCTATCGCGGCAAGGCCGGACTTTGAACTACTGCCACCAGCCGCGCGTCAGCCACACCACGCCATGGGTGAGGCCATAGGCCAGCATCGCGAAGACGAAGGCGATGGCGAAAACCCGGGCGTGACGGCGCAGCTTGTCCATTCACGCCTCTTGCAATCAAAGCGGTTCTATATCGCCGGCCGCCTGGCCGGCATGGAAATCGGCCGCAAAGGCAGCCAGCCGCCCCTCCGCGATGGCAGCACGCATGCCGGCCATCAGATCCTGGAAATACGTCAGGTTATGCCAGGTCATCAGCACGCTGCCGAGAATCTCGTTCGAGCGCACCAGGTGATGCAGGTAGGCGCGGCTATGATTGGTGCAGGCGGGGCAGCGGCATAGCGCATCCAGCGGTCGCGTATCCTCGGCATGGCGGGCATTGCGGATATTGACGCTGCCTCGCCGCGTGAAGGCCTGGCCGGTGCGGCCCGAGCGGGTCGGCAGCACGCAGTCGAACATGTCGACCCCGCGCTGCACCGCGCCGACCAGATCGGAGGGCTTGCCGACGCCCATCAGGTAGCGCGGTCGCGCCTCGGTGAGATGCGGTACGGTTTCTTCCAGGGTCTTGAACATCGCTTCCTGCGGTTCGCCCACCGCCAGGCCGCCGATGGCATAGCCATCGAAACCGATGCGCTGCAAGCCAGCGGCGGATTCCTCGCGCAGGGCCTGGAAGGTGCTGCCCTGAACAATGCCGAACAGGCCATAGCCCGGCCGTGCATCGAAGGCCGCCTTGCAGCGTTCGGCCCAGCGCAAACTCAACCGCATGGCATCCGCCGCGCGCTTTTCCTCCGCCGGATAGGATACGCATTCATCAAGCTGCATGGTGATGGTGGCATCAAGCAGATGCTGGATTTCCACCGAGCGCTCAGGCGTGAGATCGTATTTCGCGCCATCGATATGCGACTGGAAGGCGACGCCACGCTCGGTGACCTTGGCCAGGGCCCCAAGCGACATCACCTGGAAGCCGCCGGAATCGGTGAGGATCGGCCCCGGCCAATGCATGAACCTGTGCAGGCCGCCAAGCCGCGCCACGCGCTCGGCGCCGGGCCGCAGCATCAGGTGGTAGGTGTTGCCGAGAATGATCTGCGCGCCGGTGACGGCAACAGCTTCGGGCGTCATCGCCTTGACCGTGGCCGCCGTACCCACCGGCATGAAGACCGGCGTATCGATCACGCCATGGGCGGTCTCGAGCTTGCCGAGACGCGCGGCGCCATCGCGGGCATGGACAGTAAAAGCGAGGCTCATGGGGTAGCGACACGCATGGGGGCAGCCCTGAACAGCAGCGAGGAATCGCCGTAGGAATAGAAACGATAGCCTTCCGCAATGGCCCTGGCATAGAGGGCGCGTTGCGCCTCCTGGCCGACAAAGGCTGCCACCAGCATGACCAGGGTGGAGCGCGGCAGGTGGAAATTGGTCATCAGCGCATCCACGGCGCGGAAACGGAAGCCGGGCGTGATGAAGATATCGGTATCGCCGCGCCAGGGCCGCACGTCGCCATGCTCGCGCGCCGCGGTTTCCAGCAGCCGCAAGCTGGTAGTGCCGACCGCCACGATGCGGCCACCCTGCGCCTTGGCGGCACGGATCGCTTGGGCCGCCGCCTCATCCACCTCGCCCCATTCGGCATGCATACGGTGTTCTTCCACCCGCTCGGCTTTCACCGGCAGGAAGGTGCCAGCGCCGACATGCAGCGTCACCGTGGCGCGACCGATGCCGCGCTGCTCCAGGCGGCGCAGCAGCTCCGGGGTGAAATGCAGCCCCGCCGTGGGCGCGGCCACCGCGCCGGGCTTTGCTGCATAGACAGTCTGGTAATCGGCATGGTCGCGGGCATCGGCCGGGCGCTGGGCGACGATATAGGGTGGCAGCGGCATGGCACCGGCGCGCTCAAGCAGCGGCAGCAAGTCGGCATCCTCGCGGTCGATGCGCAGGCTCAGGCCATCGACGCCGGGCAGCCGCTCGGCCACCTCGGCGACCAGACCACCATCCAGCAGCAGCCGGTCGCCCGGCTTGAGGCGGCGGGCCGGTCGCGCCATCGCCGACCACAGCCGCTGGCCCAATGATTTGAGCAGCAGCACTTCCACCGCCACCAGCGGCTCGCGCTCGCGGCGGCCGAACAGCCGCGCCGGGATTACCTTGGTATCGTTGAACACCAGCAGGTCGCCCGGCCGCAGCAGATCCGGCAGGTCGCGGACATGATACGCATGGCCATCAGACGGCCAGAGCAGCAGTCGCGCGGCATCGCGCGGCGACACGGGCCGCTCGGCGATCAGGGCCGCCGGCAGTGGGAAATCGAAGTCGTCGACCAGCATGGTTCAAGTGCCGGGCACAAGGCCCGGCGGATCAGACGTCGGCGGCGACGCGCAGCGACACGATCTTATCCGGATCGCTCACGGAGCCGTTGTTGCGCTGATCGCCCTTCTTGATGCCATCGACGCGCTCCATGCCGTCGATGACCTGGCCCCAGACGGTATACTGGCCATCAAGGAAGCTGGCATCGTCGAAGCAGATGAAGAACTGGCTGTCGGCGCTATCCGGGTTCTGCGCCCGGGCCATCGAACAGGTGCCGCGCTGATGCGACTCCTTGTTGAACTCGGCCTTGAGATTCTGGCCCGAGCCGCCGGTGCCAGTGCCGCGCGGGCAGCCGGTCTGCGCCATGAAGCCATCGATCACGCGATGGAACTTGAGGCCATCATAGAAATGCTGCCGCGCCAGTTCCTTGATCCGCGCCACATGCTTCGGCGCCAAGTCCGGGCGCAGGGCGATGGTGACGCGGCCATCCTTGAGTTCGAGGTAGAGGGTGTTCTCGAGATCGGCGCTCATAGTGGCGGCTCCGGCTTATAGGTTCAGGATTTCACGTCGGCGGCGACGCGCATGCGGACAATCTTGTCAGGGCCATCGACAATGCCGCTGCCCGGCGCGCCCTTCTTGATGCGGTCGACGAATTCCATGCCCGACACCACCTTGCCCCAGACCGTGTACTGGCGGTCAAGGTAGGTGGCGGCATCCAGGCAGATGAAGAACTGGCTATCGGCGCTGTTGGGATCGTTGGTGCGGGCCATCGACACGGTGCCGCGCACATGGCTCTGCGAACTGAATTCAGCCGGCAGCTTCTGACCCGAGCCGCCATCGCCTCGGCCGTTGGGATCGCCGGCCTGCGCCATGAAGCCGCGGATCACGCGATGGAACACGATGCCGTCGTAGAAGCCCTGGCGCACCAGTTCCTTGATCCGGGCCACATGGCGCGGCGCCAGATCGGGGCGCATGGCGATGACCACGCGGCCCCACTCCAGGTCGAGATACAGCGTATTCTCCGGGTCCGTCACCTGCGCCCGGGCGGCAAACGGCAGAGCAGCGCAAAGGGCGGCAGCGGCAACCAGGAACTGACGGCGGATCATTCGGAACGGCCTTCCTTCAACGCGGCAACCCGCGCCAGCAGCCGCTCGGCGACACGCGGCGACACGAAGGGAGCCACATCGCCGCCCAGCATGCCGATCTCCTTGACCAGGCGCGAGGCGATGAACTGGTGGTTATCCGAGGCCATGAGGAACACGGTCTCGATTTCGGAATTGAGGCGGGCATTCATGCCTACCATCTGGAATTCGTATTCGAAGTCAGACACCGCGCGCAGGCCGCGGATGATTACCGCCGCGCCGATATCCATGGCGAAATGCATCAGCAGGTTGGAGAACGGCTTGACCTCGAATTCGGTGGCGCCGGGCATCAGCGGCCCGATTTCCTCGCGCACCATGGCGACGCGTTCTTCAAGCGAGAAAAGTGGGCCCTTGCCGGCATTCACCGCCACGCCAACCACCAGCTTGTCCACCAGCTTGGCGGCGCGCTTGATGATGTCGTAATGGCCCTTGGTAACCGGATCGAACGTGCCCGGGTAGAGACCGATACGGGTCTTGCTCATGCCTCGCTTCCCTCTTCTCCTCCCGGCGCCGCATCCTCGGCACCGCCCTCTTCACCCTGGCTAGTATCGGTCAAATGTGCAACCGATGCCACCTTCTCGCCTTCCGCGAGTTTAAAGATGATCACACCCTGGGTGTTTCGCCCGGCGATACGGATGTCGTCCACCGGGCAGCGGATAAGCTGGCCGCCATCGGTGACCAGCATGATCTGGTCGCCATGCTCCACCGGGAAGGTGGCAGCCACATCGCCGTTCTTGGCCGTGGTTTCAATATTGATGATGCCGGAGCCGCCACGGCCGGTGACGCGGTATTCATAGGCCGAGCTGCGCTTGCCATAGCCCTTCTCGGTGACGGTGAGCAGCACCTGCTCCTGCGCCTGCAGTTCGGTGAAGCGTTCAGCCGTCATCTCGCTCGGCAGCTCGACGCCGGTTTCGCCGGCCTCGATCCGCTCCAGGGCCGATTTGCGGCGCTGGTAAGCCTCGCGCTCATCGGACGTGACCTCGACATGGCGCAGGATCGACATCGAAATGACATGGTCGCCATCGGCCAGCTTCATGCCGCGCACGCCGGTGGAGGAACGGCTCTGGAAGCTGCGCACTTCCGAAACCTGGAAGCGAATGCACTTGCCCTGGTGGCTGGCGAGGAGGATATCGTCCTGGTCCGAGCAGGAGCGCACGGCGACCAACTGGTCGTCGGCATCCTCGCCCTCGAACTTCATAGCGATCTTGCCGCCGGCATTGATCGAGACGAAATCGGACAGGTCATTGCGCCGCACATAGCCCTTGGCGGTGGCGAAGGCGACATGCAGGTTGCCCCAGCTTGCCTCGTCTTCCGGCAACGGCATCACCACGGCGATCTTTTCGCCCTCGGACAGCGGCAGCAGGTTGACGAAGGCCTTGCCGCGTGATTGCGGCGTGCCGATCGGCAGGCGGTAGATCTTCAGCTTGTAGACGCGGCCGATATTGGAGAAGAACAGCACCGGCTGGTGCGTGTTGGCCACGAACAGCTCGGTGACGAAATCCTCTTCTTTGGTCGCCATGCCAGCGCGGCCCTTGCCGCCACGCTTCTGCGTCCGGTAGGTGGAAAGCGGCGTGCGCTTGACGTAGCCGGCATGGCTCACCGTCACCACCATGTCCTCGCGCTGGATCAGGTCCTCGGCATCGGCCTCGAATTCCACATCCTGGATTTCGGTGCGGCGCGGCACAGCAAAGCGTTCGCGCACCGCCACCAGTTCCTCGCGCAGCAATGCCATTAGCTTGGTGCGGTCGCCCAGGATGGCGAGATACTCGTTGATCTGCTCGGCCAACTGCTTCATCTCGTCGCCGATTTCATCGCGACCCAGGGCCGTGAGGCGCTGCAGGCGCAGATCGAGAATGGCGCGGGCCTGGGTCTCGGACAGGCGGTAATGCCCATCCACCACGCGGTGGCTGGGATCGTCGATCAGCGCGATCATGCTGGCGACTTCGCTGGCCGGCCACAGGCGGGTCATCAACTGCTCGCGCGCCGTGGCCGGATCCGGCGCGGCGCGGATCACGGCGATGATCTCGTCGATATTCGCCACCGCAATGGCCAGGCCGACCAAGACATGGGCGCGGTCGCGCGCCTTGGCCAGCAGATAGCGGGTACGCCGCGCGATCACTTCTTCGCGGAAATTCACAAAGGCGCCGAGCAACTGCTTGATGTTGAGCAGTTCCGGCTTGCCGCCATTCAGCGCCAGCATGTTGACGCCGAAGGAGGTCTGCAGCGGCGTGAAGCGGTAAAGCTGGTTCAGCACCACCTCGCCCATGGCATCGCGCTTCAGCTCGATCACCACGCGCACGCCGTCGCGGTCGGACTCATCGCGCAGATCGGCGATGCCTTCGATGCGCTTGGAGCGCACGGCCTCGGCGATCTTTTCCACCATGGAGGCCTTGTTCACCTGATAGGGAATCTCGGTGACGACAATGGCTTCGCGGTCCTTGCGGATTTCCTGGATGGTGGCGCGGCCACGCACCACCACGGAACCACGGCCGGTGTAGAGCGCCGCCTTGGCGCCGGCACGGCCGAGGATAATGCCGCCGGTGGGGAAATCCGGGCCGGGCAGGATGTCGAGCAACTGGTCCAGGGTAATCTCGGGATTGTCGACATAGGCGCAGGCGGCGTCGATCACTTCGCCGAGATTATGCGGCGGGATATTGGTCGCCATACCGACGGCAATGCCGTTGGCGCCATTCACCAGCAGGTTCGGGAAACGCGCCGGCAGGACCGAAGGTTCCTCGGAACTGTCGTCGTAATTCGGTTGGAAATCGACCGTATCCTTGTCGATGTCGTCGAGCATCGACTCAGCGGTGCGGGCAAGGCGCGTTTCGGTATAGCGCATCGCCGCCGGCGGATCGCCATCCATCGAGCCGAAATTGCCCTGGCCATCCAGCAGCATCAGCCCCATGGAGAAAGGCTGCGCCATGCGCACCATGGCGTCGTAGATCGACTGGTCGCCATGCGGGTGATACTTACCCATCACGTCACCGACGATGCGCGCCGATTTGCGGTAGGCCTTGTCGGCGGTGTAGCCGCCTTCCTGCATGGCGAAGAGGATGCGGCGATGCACCGGCTTGAGGCCGTCGCGCGCATCTGGCAGCGCGCGTGAGACGATCACGCTCATCGCATAGCCGAGATAGCTGCGCTGCATCTCCTCTTCGATGGAGATCGGCTGAATATCGTGCGGAAGCGAAGGCTGATCGGTCACTGGACGGGATCCGGGTAAAGGTCGGGAACAAGGCGGAAATGGCCTCGACTCGCCCCGGTTTTCGGCGCTGGAATCAGGCTGAGAAAACTAGCATATCCGGGCTTCTCCGGGCAACGCCGCGGCCCCCTTTACAGGGGGGGAAATCAGGGGTCAAAAACGCCTGATTTCAGCCAGTTCCAAGCATCGTCGCCGCAGGCCACGACAAGCGGGCTGCCCCAGGGCTTGTCGGCGGCGCGATACCGGCTGCCATCCAGCCGCTTCGCCACCCCGCCGGCTTCCTCGATCAGCAGGCAGCCAGCAGCATGATCCCAGGGCAAGGCGCGGTTATAGAGCGCGTAATGGATGTGCCCTTCGGCAATGGCCATGTATTCCTGGCCGGCACAGCGCAGGATGAACACACCCGCGGTACGGTCGAGCCGATGCGCGATGCGTGCGGCGAAATCGCGCTCGCCATAGCGGATATTCGGCGCGCCTGAGAGATGCGCCAGGCTGGCGGGTTTCGATAACTGGAAACGCCGCTCTGTCCCATCGGCTTCCAGCATCCAGGCGCCATGCCCGCGCCGCGCCATGGCGGTGACGCCACGCACCGGATCGTGAATCCAGCTCGCTTCCGCCTCGCCATCGCGCACCATGGTAACCATGACGGCGAACAAGGCCGAGCCGACGGCAAAATTGGCCGTGCCATCCACCGGATCGATCAGCCAGGCAATGCCCGGGCGGCGCAGGGCTTCCATCACGCTTTCATCGGCGCTGGCGGCTTCTTCGCCGACAATCACGGAATCCGACGCAAGTGCCTTCAGCTTCGGGCCGAGCCAGGCTTCGGCGGCGCGGTCGGCAACAGTAACGACATCATGCGGCCCGGCCTTGGTATCCACCTCGCCGGCCTTGAGCTGGCGAAAATGCGGCAGGATGGTTTCCTTCGCCGCCTCCACCAGCAGGCGGTTCACCGCCGACATGTCGATCATCCCTAAGCTCCCTGCTGCCGCTTCTGCCAGCGGCCATACTCGCCGGGACTGAGGCTGACCGCCAGATGCAGTTCCCCGTCCTTCTCCGCCATGCTGCGCACCTCGCCGTGGCGATGCAGCCAAGCCAGCGCGGCGCCATCGGCAGCCGGCAGCGTCAGGTCCAGCTCCACCCGGTCATCGCCAAGCCGGGCGTCGATGCGGGCCAACAGCAGGTCGCAGCCGCTGCCATCCAGAGCCGAAATCGCCACCACCTCATCCTGCCGCTCAGCCTGATTCAGCAGCGTCTCGCGGGCTTCCGGCTCCATCTGGTCGATCTTGTTCCAGGCCTGCATCAGCTTGTGACCGGAAGTGTCGGTGATGCCGAGCGAGGCCAGTACGGCATCCACATCGCTGCCCTGCGCCGCCCAGTCGGGATGCGCCATGTCGCGCACATGCAGCACCAAGTCAGCGGCCACCACCTCTTCCAGGGTGGCGCGGAAGGCGGCAACCAGATGGGTCGGGAGATCGGAGATGAAACCCACGGTATCGGACAGGATCACCTTGCGGCCCGACGGCAGCTTCACCACGCGCATGGTCGGATCCAGCGTCGCGAACAGCAGGTCCTTGGCGAACACGTCGGCGCGGGTCAGGCGGTTGAACAGCGTGGATTTGCCGGCATTGGTATAGCCGACCAGGGCGACCACCGGATAAGGCACCTTCTGGCGCGCGCGGCGGTGCAGGCCACGCGTCGTCACCACATGTTCCAGCTCCGCCTTGATGCGGGTGATGCGGTCGCCGATGATGCGGCGGTCCATTTCAAGCTGGCTTTCGCCAGGGCCGCCGAGGAAGCCAAAGCCGCCGCGCTGGCGCTCAAGGTGGGTCCAGGACCGCACCAGGCGTGAGCGCTGATAGGTGAGATGCGCCAACTCGACCTGCAGCCGGCCCTCGCGCGTGCGGGCGCGGGCACCGAAGATTTCCAGGATCAGGCCAGTACGGTCGATCACCTTGGTCTTCAGGCCACGCTCGAGATTGCGCTGCTGCACCGGCGTGACAGCGGCATCCACCACCACCACATCCACCGGCTGCTCCTGGATAAGCTGCGCCAGTTCCTCAACCTTGCCCGGCCCGATCAGGGTGCCGGGCCGCCATGCCGAGACGTTGATCACCTCGGCATGGCGCACCTCGAGGTCGATGGCGCGAGTCAAGCCGACAGCCTCCGCCAACCGGGCTTCCGGCTGTCGCTTCTCGGGCGCGGCGCCCTTCAGAACAGGATGGATGACCAGTGCCCGTCCGGCGCCATTGCCGCCGGACGGGCTCGCGGTTTGATCGCTCAAGGGATCAGTCGTGGTGCCCGCCAGCGGCGCCACCAGCCGAACCACCCTGCGCACCGCCAGCGCCACCCTGGGCGGCCGGGTCGAACAGCTGGATCGGGCCAGACGGCATCACGGTGGAGATGGCATGCTTGTAGACCAACTGCATGTGACCATCACGGCGCAGCAGCACCGAGAAATTGTCGAACCAGCTGATGATGCCCTGCAGCTTAACGCCATTGACGAGGAAGACGGTGACCGGGGTCTTGGTCTTGCGGATGTGGTTGAGGAAAACGTCTTGGACGTTTTGCGGCTTTTCGGCGGCCATCGTTGGACCTTTCTTTTTTGTTTGTTGTTGTTATCGCGTTCTTGTTTTTGTTGTCGGGTTTGCCGAAAGAACGGCGCGGCTAACAAGTTGCCGACCGTGCAATACCCATAGTGCTAACATAGACACGAAGTATGGCAAAACAATGGCCCAACCCTGCCGGGTGCAGCCCCGCGACGCCATGCCGCACTGCAACATAATGCAGCGGCGAGGGAGTGGCTCAGGGGGCCAGATAGGGCGCCGAAGGCAGTTCGCCAGCTGCCTGGGAATCGGCATAAACCTCATAAAGCGCACGGATTTTTCCTGAAAGCAGGCCCGGCGCGCCATTGCCGATCGGCCTGCCATCCAGACTGGTCACCGGCATCAGAAAGGCCGTGGTGGAAGTGACGAAGGCTTCCCGCGCCTCATAGGCCTCGGCGGGCGTGAAAGCACGCTGCTCGATCTTCAATCCCTCCGCCTTGGCCAGGGCCAGGATGGCCGAGCGGGTGATACCGCTGAGGATGCCGTTATCGAGCTGGCGGGTGACCAGAGCGCCATCCTTGGTGACGATCCAGGCATTGGAGGACGAGCCCTCCGTCACCCTGCCCTCGCCATCCACCAGCCAGGCCTCGAAGGCGCCGGCTTCCTTGGCTTGCTGCTTAGCCAGCGCCGCCGGCAGCAGGCCTACACTCTTGATGTCGCAGCGGGCCCAGCGCTGGTCGCGCGTGGTGATGGCGGCGACGCCCTTGGCGGCATTGGCAGCGATCTTGGCGCGGTCCAGCGGCTTGGCGATGGCCACCAGGGTTGGGCGCGCACCAGCCGGGAATGGGAAATCGCGGCGCGCTGCACCGCGCGTTACCTGCACATAGATGCTGCCGAAATCGACCCGGTTGCGGCGGATGGTTTCCTCGAACACCACCTGCAGGGCGGCACGGCTCATCGGATGCGCGATGCGCAGCTCATCGAGGTTGCGCTCCAGCCGTACGATATGGCCCTCGGCATCCACCATCCGGCCACCGATCACCGCGATCACTTCATAAACGCCATCGGCGAACTGGAAACCGCGATCCTCCACATGCACCATGGCATTGCGATAGGGCTGGTAACGGCCATTGACATAAGCAACGCGCGACATCGCGATATCTCCACGGATCAGAAGAATTCAAGCCGCACGGCGAAGAGCTTCTCGACCTTCTTCACCGCATCCTTGCGCGCGAACAGGATCAGCCGGTCGCCGGCCTCGATCTCGGAATCGCCGCGCGCGATTTCCACATCCTCGCCGCGCACGATGGCGCCAATCATAATGCCGACAGGCAGCTTCAACTCACGCAACGGCTTGCCCACCAGTGCGCTGGTCTGAATCGCCACCGCCTCCACAACTTCCGCCGCGCCATCGCGCAGGCTGTAAACGCCGCGGATACGGCCGCGCCGCACATGCTGCAGGATCGAAGATACGGTGGTGGAACGCGGATTGACCACTACATCGATACCTAGCGAGCCGATCAGGTTCTCATAGGCCGGATTGTTCACCAGGGTGATGGCACGCTGGCAGCCGGCACGCTTGGCAAGCAGGGAAGCGAGGATATTCACTTCGTCATCATTGGTCAGCGCAATGATTGCCTCGGCGCGCGAGATCTTGGCCTCATTCAGGATATCCATGTCGAGCGTATCGCCCTGGATCACCACGGTATCCTGCAACTGGCCGGCAATGTTTTCGGCACGGGCACGGTTGGCCTCGATGAGCTTCAGTTTGACGGATTTCTGTGCCTCGATCTCACGTGCCAGGAACAGGCCGATATTGCCGCCGCCGGCCAGCACGATACGCCGCGCCTCGCGCTCCTCATGGCCAAACAGCCGCATGGCGCGTTGCACATGGCTGGTCATGGCGAGGAAATAGATTTCGTCGCCCGCCTCCATGTGATCGTCGGCCTCGGGCACGATCATCTCGTCGTTGCGCACGATGCCGCAGACATTGATGTTGAGGTCCGGGAACAGCTCGGTAAGCTGGCGCAGCGGCGTGTTCAGCACCGGGCATTCTTCTTCCAGGCGCACGCCGATCAAGCGCAGACGGTCACCGGCGAAGGGAATCATGTCGAAGGCGCCAGGCGTCAGGATGCGGCGGTGAATCGCGCGCGCCACCTCGATTTCCGGCGAGATGATGTAGTCGATGGAGATATTCTCGCCATTGAACAGATCGGACCATTCCGGCTTCAGATAGCTCTGGGCGCGGATACGGGCGATCTTGGTCGGCACCTTGAAAATGGCGCGGCCGACCTCACAGGCGATCATGTTGACCTCGTCGGCATAGGTCACCGCGATCAGCATGTCGGCATCGGCGGCACCGGCACGGTCCAGCACATCCGGATGCGAGGCATGGCCGACAATGGAGCGGAGATCGTAGGTCTCGGCAACCTTATGCGCCTGCTCCGCCGACTGGTCGATTACCGTCACTTCATTGCCCTCGGCAGCAAGCTGCCGGGCGATGGTGGTGCCAACCAGGCCGGCGCCACAAACGATGACTTTCATGGCGCGATGACTTTCATGGCGCGATCACCTTCATGGCCTAGCTGCCGTTGCGGTCGAGATTGGCAACACCCAGCGCCTTGAGCTTGCGGTGCAGCGCGGAGCGTTCCATGCCGATGAAGCTGGCGGTGCGCGAAACATTGCCGCCGAAGCGGGTGATCTGCGCCAGCAGGTATTCGCGCTCGAACACCTCGCGGGCATCGCGCAGCGGCAGCGCCATCACTTCCGTGGTGGTCTCGGGCCGCAAAGCCACTGGCGGCGTGGCGCCAAGATCGGCCGGCAACATGTCGGCATGGATGGCGCCGCGCTGCTCGCCCGGCATCATGATCAGCAGCCGCGCCACGGCATTGCGCAGCTCGCGCACATTGCCCGGCCATTCCGCCGATTGCAGCGCCAGCAGCGCATCCTCGGCCAGTTCACGCTCCGGCACGCCCTGACGCTGGGCCTCGAAATGCACGAAATACTTGGCCAGTTCGGGAATATCCTCGCGCCGGTCGCGAAGCGCGGGCACCTTCAGCGGCACGACATTGAGGCGATGATAGAGATCCTGGCGGAACAGGCCCTGTTGCACCCGGGCGGCAAGATCATGGCTGGTGCCGCTGACCACGCGCACGTCCACCTGTACGCGGGTGCGACCACCAACGCGCTCGAAGCTCTGCTCGGTCAGCACACGCAGGATCTTGGCCTGGGTCTCCAGCGGCATGTCAGCCACTTCATCAAGAAACAGCGTGCCGCCATGGGCTTCTTCCAGCACACCGACGCGATGCGAGCCGCCGCTGGCCTCTTCAACGCCGAACAGTTCGGTTTCCATGCGGTCCGGCGTCATGGCCGCCGCATTCAGCGCTACCAGCCGGCCGCCGGCACGGCGCGAACGGGCGTGCAGCAGCCGCGCCACCAGTTCCTTGCCGGAACCCGGCGGGCCGGAAATCAGCACGCGGCTGTTGCTTGGCGCCACCCGCTCCACGGCCTGACGCAGTGCGTTGATCGCCGGCGAATGGCCGATCATCTCGGTGATGCTGCCGGAACGCTGGCGCAGTTCCTCGTTCTCGCGGCGCAGGCGGGCCTGCTCCAGTGCGCGCTCCACCAGCAGCAGCAGGCGGTCGCTCTTGAACGGCTTCTCGATGTAATCGTAGGCGCCACGCTTGATCGCCGACACAGCGGTTTCGATATTGCCATGACCGGAAATGATGATCACCGGCACATTGGGATGATCGCGAGCGATGCGGTCAAGGATTTCCAGGCCATCGAGCCTGCTACCCTGCAACCAGATATCAAGGATCACGGCACTGGGGCGGCGAGAGTCAACTTCGCGGAGAGCGGCATCGGAATCGCCGGCCATGCGGGTTTCATAACCCTCATCCTCCAGGATGCCAGCGATCAGGTTGCGGATATCCGCTTCGTCGTCGACAATCAGAATGTCACGCGCCATGACTGCTCACGCCAACCATCTGCTTCGTCGTCTCGATATGGTTCGTGGTTTCGGCGCCGCCCCCCTGCTGCTGCCCGATGGCGGGCATGAGCGGCAATCGAATCCGCGCCAAACTACCACTTTTCGCTTCCGGATCAAACGCCCGGGCATCCTCCAGCGTGATCTGGCCGCCATGCTCCTCGATGATCTTCTTCACAATGGCAAGGCCGAGGCCGGTGCCTTTGACACGCGTCGTCACATAAGGCTCGAATAGCCGGCCCCGCAATTCCGCCGGCAGGCCCTTGCCGTTGTCGCAGATCAGAAGCTGCGCCTCGGCCTGTTCCAGCCGCAACTCGATCCGGATGCGGCCTGGCGGCAATGCGGTATCCTCGCGGCGTTCGCGGCCATCGATGGCATCCAGCGCATTCTGCAGCACATTGGTCAGCACTTGCGAAATCTGCCGTGCATCGCATTTCAGCAGCACCGGATCGGCCGGGAAACGGCTCTCGAAACCGATATCGCCGCGCGCCACCTGCTGCATGAACGCTGACTGCCGCACGATCTGGGTGAGGTCTTCCTCGCGGTAGACCGGGCGCGGCATGCGGGCGAAGGCGGAGAATTCATCCACCATGCGGCCGATATCACCCACTTGGCGAATGATAGTATCGGTGCATTGCGCGAAGATCTCCGGATCCGTACTGACTTCCTTGAGATACTTGCGCTTCAGCCGCTCGGCGGAAAGCTGGATCGGGGTAAGCGGATTCTTGATCTCATGGGCAATGCGCCGGGCGATATCGGCCCAGGCGGCATTGCGCTGCGCCGCCATCAGTTCAGTTACGTCATCGAAGGTGACGACGTAGCCCAGCAGCTCATTGCCAGTGATCTCGCGCGCCACGCGGACCAGCAGGCTGCGCGGCGCTTCGCCACGCTGAACCACCACCTGACCGCGTGCGACTTGTTCGGCGGGATTATCTCGAAGTTGCAGAAACAGGGGCGCCATCTCGGGCGCCACATCAATGAACGGCTTGCCCACCACATCGTCGAACCCGGCCTCCAGCAGATGCAGAGCAGAAGGGTTCGGCAACGTGACCTTGCCGCTGAGATCAACGCCGATGACACCAGCCGAGACACCAGCCAACACGGTTTCGGTGAAGCGGCGGCGCTCGTCGAGTTGGCGGTTGGCACTGATGAGCTGTGCCTGCTGCGCCGCAAGCTGGCCCGTCATACGGTTGAAGGCACGACCGAGATTGCCGATCTCGTCCTCGCCCGGCTGTTCGGTAACGCGCACCCCAAGTTCGCCAGTACTGATCCGCTCTGCGGCGGATACGACCTCGCCTATCGGCGTCGCCAGCCGGGTGGCCATGGTGAGGCTGAGCCAGATCGAGGCCAGCAGCAGCAGCAGCGATACCAGGATGAACAGGCCGGCGAAGCGGACTTCCAGGCCGGAACGCTCCTGCTCCAGACGGTTATATTGCGCGGCCGCCGCACGGGTGCGATCCAGGTTGGCCAGCACCTGCGGGTCGATGAAGCGGCCGACATAGAGGAAGGCATCGACGAAGCCATCGAGTTTGATCAGGCCGCGCACGCGCTCGTCGGAGTCAGCAGCGATAAACACAAGCTGGCCGTTGGCGGCATCGAACAGCATCGGATCGGTGATCTGATCCAGGTCGAACTGCATGCCGAGCCGTGTCTGGGCCAGGATTTCGCGCGTCGAGGTGAAGACCATGGCCTCGCCCAGGCCGCGCAGCCGGGCCAGGGTGAGCACCGCCTGCTGGAACAGGATCGGGTTGCGCCCCAGGCGCGAGGCTTCACGGTTGAGATCGACCGCCATGCCCAGTATATCGGCGCGGATCGTCTTGCGGTGCTCCTGGGAATAGGCCTCTGCCACCGCCACCGATGCCTTCACCGCCGTGTTCACACGGTCGCTGAACCAGGTTTGCAGGCCGAGGCTGAAGAACAGCACGGCAAACACCGACATCAACACCGCCGGCAGCGAGGACAGCACGGCAAAAATCACCACCAGCCGGGCATGCAGACGCGAACCCGCCGCGCCGCGCCGGCGCTGCATCCACAGCATCACCAGGCGGCGCGCCACCACGGCAATCAGCGCCAGCAGGGCCACCAGGTCGGAGAGCAGCATGAACTGGATTTCGCGCGGGCTGAGTTCGCGCATCGCGCCTGGGGTCATCGCCACATAGGTGACAATGCCGAGCGCCAGGGCTGAAACCGCGACGGCGATCTCGAAATAGCGCATCACCCGGTGGCGCGCGATCCAGGCGACCAGGCGACGCCATAACAGCACCCCGGGGGCTGTCCCGGCGGGCTTAGCGGATGGATCGTTTACGGCAGGGTCCAGGGTCATTGGCCGGGCAGTCTATACCACCCGGCAGCGCCTGTGAATCAGCCGGCCCGGCCGGTAAACAGCCGCCCGGCAGAGCCAGACAGGCTATTTCAGACCGCGAATGACCTGGATGTTGTGGTCGCGGATCTTCTTGCGCAGCGTGTTGCGGTTCAGCCCCAGCATCGAGGCCGCCTTGATCTGGTTGCCCCGCGTCGCAGCCAGGCTAAGCGAGATCAGCGGTATTTCCAGCTCACGCAGCATGCGGTCGTAAAGCCCGTTGGGCGGCAGATCGTCGCCATGGGCGGCAAAATACTTCGTGATATGGCGTTCAATCGCACCGGCGAGGGTCTCCTCCTCGTTCGGCTCCGGCGCCCGGGCAGCCTGCGGCGGCTCGGCCAGCTCGTTCTCGATCACCTCCACGCCGATCACATCCTCGGCGTAAAGCGCGGCCAGGCGGCGCACCAGATTCTCCAGCTCACGCACATTGCCCGGCCAGCGGTAGCGGCGCAGCCGCTCCATGGCTTCCGGCGACACGGTCTTGAGCGGCAGCCCCTGGGCATGGGCCTGATTAAGGAAATGCCGCACCAGATCCGGGATGTCCTCGCCACGCTCGCGCAGCGGCGGCAGGCGCAGCGGCACTACGTTCAGGCGATAGAACAAGTCCTCGCGGAACAGGCCCTGGTTCACCAACTGGCGCAGATCGCGGTTCGTGGCGGCGACAATGCGCACATCGGTACGGATCGCGGTACGGCCGCCCACGGTGGTGTATTCGCCCTGCTGCAACACGCGCAGCAGGCGGGTCTGCGCCTCGATCGGCATATCGCCGATTTCGTCCAGGAACAGCGTGCCACCCTCCGACTGCTCGAAGCGGCCGGCATAGCGCGCATTAGCACCGGTGAAGGCGCCCTTTTCGTGACCGAACAATTCGGACTCGATCAGCTCGCGCGGAATCGCCGCCATGTTGATCGCCACGAAGGGGCCATTGCGGCGCTTGCCGTAATCATGCAGCGCGCGCGCCACCAGTTCCTTGCCGGTGCCGCTCTCGCCCGAGATCAGCACCGTCAGATCGGTGCCCATCAGGCGCGCCATGACGCGGTAGATTTCCTGCATCGAGGGCGAACGGCCGATCAGCGGCAGCTTTTCCTCGTCATTCGCCGCCTCGGCGGCTTCCGACGGCATCGCCTTAGGCTGGCTCAGCGCGCGCTCCACAACGCGCAGCAATTCCTTGAGGTCGAAGGGCTTGGGCAGGTAATCGTAGGCGCCGCGCTCGGCCGCCTTCACGGCGGTGAGCAGGGTCTTCTGTGCGCTCATCACGATGATCGGCAGATCGGGCCGGATACGCTTGATGCGCGGCAGCAGGTCCAGGCCATTCTCGTCCGGCATCACCACGTCGGTGATGATCAGGTCGCCCTCACCTTCCGAGGTCCAGCGCCACAGCGTCGCCGCATTGCCGGTGGAACGTACCTGATAGCCGACCCGGCCCAAAGCCTGGTCCAGCACGGTCCTAATCGAGCGATCATCGTCTGCGACCAGGATCGTACCTTTGTTGCTCATGCCTGCTCTCCAATTTCGTCTGCCGTGATCGCATCCACCGCAGTGGTATGGACCGGCAGCCGCGCACTAAACACCGTTCGGCGGGGACGGCTATCGCATTCGATGACGCCGCCATGGTCGCCGATAATCTTCGCCACCAATGCAAGCCCCAGGCCAGAACCCTGCGGTTTGGAGGTCACAAATGCGTCAAACAGATAAGGCCGGATATCCTCGGGCACACCGGGGCCGTTATCCTGCACGGTTACTTCGAGCGGCAGGTGCAGACGATCACGCGAGCCGCGCACCGCCAAACGCACGCCATGGCGGTAGGCCGTGGTGAGAATGATCTCGCCGCCCGAATCGCCGTCGATAGCCTCGGCAGCATTCTTCACCAGATTGAGGAACACCTGCACCAACTGGTCACGGTTGCCGTAGACCGGCGGCAGCGACGGATCGTAGCGCTCGATGAAGCGTACATTCTTGCCGAAGCCGGCCTGCGCCACGCGACGCACATGCTCCAGCACCTGGTGGATATTCACCGGGCCGCGCTCAATCGGGCGCTTGTCGGAGAACACTTCCATGCCATCAACCAAGGCACAAATACGGTCGGCTTCATCGCAGATCAGCCGCGTCAACTCACGATCAGCCTGGCTGACGCTGGCTTCCAGAAGCTGCGCCGCACCACGGATGCCGGAGAGCGGATTCTTCACTTCATGCGCCAGGATCGCGGCCATGCCGGTGACGGAGCGTGCCGCACCACGATGGGTCAACTGGCGGTCGATCTTCGCCGCCATGCTGCGCTCATCCAGGCGCAGGATGACAAAGTCTTCCTTTTCCGGCACCGGCGAAACCTGCACATCAACCAGGCGTTCACCAAGCCGCGGCGAACCGAGATCGACATCGTATTCCGACACCACGTAGCGGTCGCGCTGCACCTGACTCACCAGTTCCAGGATCGGGCTGCCAAACGGCACCACGTCGCGGATATTCTGCCGGCTCAGCATCGCCAGGCCGGAGTCGAAGAACTGCTCGGCCGCTGGATTGGCGTATTCGATGTCACCGGTACCATCCAGCACCAGGATCGGGTTGGGAATGGCGCCCAATACCAGGGAGGGGTCGAGCATGCTGCGTTTCTCGGCGGTCTCAGGCATCACGGTCACGCTGCCAACCGATCGAGCTGCGGCGCGTAGAAGTCGCGCACCGCACGGCGCACGTCATCGGGCTGCTCGATCTGCATGATCCGGGTACGGAAATCCGCCGAGCCAGGCAGGCCTTTGGAATACCAGGCGACATGCTTGCGTGCGATTTTCACACCCGTCTGCAGGCCATAGAATTCCAGCATCGCATCGTAATGCTCCAGCACGATACGCTCCTGCTCATCCAGGCTCGGGTCCGGCATCACCGTACCGCTGCGCAGATATTCCATCACCTGCGCCAGGAACCAGGGGCGGCCATAGGCGCCACGGCCGATCATCACGCCATCGGCGCCGGATTGATCCAGCGCGGCACGGGCCTCTTCCAGCGTGGTGATATCGCCGTTCACGATCACCGGGATCGATACGGCCTCCTTCACACGGCGCACGAAGCTCCAGTCGGCGCGACCGTTATACATCTGGCAGCGGGTGCGGCCGTGCACGGTGAGCATCTTGATGCCCTCGCCTTCGGCGATGCGGGCAAGTTCCGGCGCATTGCGGCTCTGCTCATCCCAGCCGGTGCGCATCTTCAACGTCACTGGCAGCTTCACGGCATTCACCGTGGCGGTGATCAGGGTCTTGGCATGAGCCAGATCGCGCATCAGGGCGGAACCGGCATAGCCGTTCACCACCTTCTTCACCGGGCAGCCCATGTTGATATCGATGATGGCGAAGCCCTTGTCCTCGTTCAGCTTCGCCGCCTCGGCCATGACATGGCCCTCGCAGCCGGCAAGCTGCATCGACAACGGGAATTCCTCAGGGCTATTCTCGGCCATCTTCAGCGACTGGCGCGACGCACGCACCATCGCCTCCGAGGCAATCATCTCGGACACGACAAGGCCCGCGCCGGAGCGCTTGACCAGCCGGCGGAACGGCAAATCCGTCACGCCAGACATCGGCGCAAGGATCACCGGATCCTCGATCTTTACCGAACCAATTTCTATGCTCATTTTTTAGACATCAGCCTTAGCTGCCCACTTGTTGACCATGGTACCGGTGTTTTTACTGCGCTGCAACATGAATCCAGCGCTACCCTACGATTTGCCAGACCCGCCCCGCCTCGGTTAGGGTGCCGGCCATGAAACATGCCGCCCTGATCGTCGCCGGGGGCCGCGGCCTGCGCGCCGGTGGCGGAATCCCCAAGCAATACCAATATCTTGGCGGCATCCCCGTCTTGCGGCATAGCCTGCTTGCCTGCCTGACCCATGATGCCATCGGCCTGGTGCAGGTGGTGATCCATCCCGACGATCAGGCCCTCTACCATGAAGCAACCCAGGGCCTGCCGTCTGCTGAAAAATTGGCCGTTGCCTGTTTTGGCGGCGAAACCAGGCAGGAGTCCACACGTCTTGGCCTCGAGGCCCTGAATGCTCTGCCCGAACCGCCGGCTACCGTGCTGATCCATGATGCCGCACGGCCCTTCCTGAAGGCCGCCGCCATCGACCGCCTGCTCACTGCCCTAGGCCAGAGCCCAGGCGCGATCCTTGCGGTGCCGGTGGTGGATACGCTGAAACGCGCCGCAGGGCAAGATGGCCTGATCCAGGGCGGCGCCGACCGCCAAGGCCTGTGGCGGGCCCAGACACCGCAAGCATTCCATTTCGGCGCCATCCTGGAAGCGCATCAGGCCTTCAGGAATGGGACGCACACGGATGATGCGGCGGTGGCCGAACAGGCCGGTCTGGCGGTGCAACTGGTCTTAGGCGAGGAAGAGAATTTCAAGCTGACGGAACCCGGCGATTTCGCCCGTGCCGAGCGGCAGTTGCTGCTGAGCCTCGGCGATATCCGCATGGGCCAGGGCTATGACGTGCACGCCTTCGGCGATGAACCAGGCCGCAAGCTTATGCTGGCCGGCATCGAAGTGCCGCATAGCCGCTCGCTGGCTGGCCATTCCGATGCCGATGTCGGCCTGCATGCACTCACCGATGCCATTCTCGGCGCGCTGGCCGATGGCGATATCGGCAAGCATTTCCCGCCGAGCGATATGCGCTGGAAAAACGCTGCCTCCGACCGTTTCCTGCAGCATGCCGCCGACCTGGTGCGGGCACGCGGCGGCGTCATCGCCCATCTCGACCTCACCTTCATCTGTGAAGCGCCGAAGATCGGGCCGCATCGCGATGCCATGCGCGCACGCATCGCCGAAATCTGCCGCATCGATATCAGCCGTGTCGCGGTGAAGGCCACCACCACCGAGGGCCTGGGCTTCACCGGCCGGCGCGAAGGCATTGCGGCGCAGGCGCTCGCCACCCTGCGGCTGCCGCTGTGAGTCTGAGTTTTCTCCTCGCCACCTGGTTCGGCCTCGGCAAGCTGCCGAAGGCGCCGGGCACCTGGGGCTCGCTTGGCGCCCTGCCCTTCGCCTGGGCCATGCAGAGCTATGGCGGCCCGCTGGCACTCGGCATCGGCTTCCTGGTCATCTGCGTCATCGGCTGGTGGTCGATCAGCGATTTCCTGCAACGCTGGCCCGGCGAAGACCCGCAGGAAATCGTCATCGACGAAGTCGCCGGGCAATGGCTGGTGCTGCTCTTCGTGCCGCCCGACTTGGCTCTCTATGCCATCGGCTTCGTGCTGTTCCGCGTGCTGGACATCACCAAGCCCTGGCCCGCCTCCTGGGCCGATGGCACACTCTCCGGCACCGCCGGCGTTTTCCTCGACGATGTCCTTGCGGCGGTTTATGGCGCCATCGCGATGGCGCTGCTTGCGCATTACTGGTGACAATGATGATGACCGATGAAAATCTCCGCCTAGCCGAAACGCTGCTGCAGGCCTGCCGTGAGCGCGAGCTGAAACTCGCCACGGCTGAAAGCTGCACCGGCGGCCTGATCTCCGCCACGCTCACCGAAATCGCCGGCTCCTCGGATGTGTTCGAGCGCGGCTTCGTCACCTATTCCAATGAGGCCAAGTCGGCCAGTATCGGCGTGCCGGCGGAGATCGTCGCCGGCCATGGCGCGGTCTCGGAGCCGGTCGCCCGCGCCATGGCGGAAGGCACATTGCGCCGCAGCCTCGCCGATATCGCCATCGCCTGCACCGGCGTTGCCGGCCCCGGCGCCTCTGGCCGCAAGCCTGCCGGTCGCGTGCATATCGCGGTGGCACGCAAGGGCGCGGAAACGCGCCATGCCCAGATGGATTACGGCGATATCGGTCGCGGCAAGGTACGTCTGGCAACCGTGCGCGATGCCCTCACCATGGCGATGGAAGTAGTTACTCAATAGATCGTCATGCGCGGACTTGATCCGCGCATCTTATCCCGAAGGAGTGAGACCGCCGGGTCAAGCCCGGCGGTGACGGCCTAATTTGAAAGCATCAAATATCCGCCTGCCGCTTTACTTCGCCGGACGCGGCGATGGTGCCATCGCGCACGAAGCGTTCGTGGTTGGCGTCGATCTCATCCAGCCGGTAGAGGTAATTCACCATCAGGCCGGCGGATTCCTTGAAGCCCTTCTTCGAGCGAT
This sequence comes from Ferrovibrio sp. MS7, assembly GCF_038404985.1. Lineage (NCBI taxonomy): Bacteria > Pseudomonadati > Pseudomonadota > Alphaproteobacteria > Rhodospirillales > Rhodospirillaceae > Ferrovibrio > Ferrovibrio plantarum. The sequence continues at coordinate 2,561,336 of NZ_JBBKBA010000001.1, read as the reverse complement.
CGCCGAGCCAATTGAGGCGATGCACCTGCGAGCCGTTGCTCAGGTGAAAACGCGCCACCGGATCGCGCGGCTTGCCCTTGCTCTGCGCGGTGAGCAGGTAACGCGCGCAAAGCCGCAGCAGCGGTGCCTTCAAGGCCGCCGCCAGTTCCTCGTTATCGGCCCAGGCATTGTCGGCCAGGATTTCCGGCAGCATACCCTTGGAGAAACGCTTGCCGAGTGCGGCCGAGAGCGCATCGCGCTCGGCACTCTTCACCACATTGGGCAGGCCTTCGGCGATGGCTTCCTTGAGCCAGGAGCGGAAGCCCGGGATCGGTGATAGCGTGGAGAAGGTTTTCAGGTTTGGCAATTCGCGGCTCAGGTCATCGACCACGCGCTTGATCAGGAAGTTGCCGAACGAGATGCCGCGCAGGCCGGTTTGCGTGTTCGAGATCGAATAGAAGATCGCGGTATCGGCGGCGGCGGCTTCCAGCACCGGCTGGCTCTGATCGAGCAACGCCTGCACATTACCGGCGATGCCGCGCACCAGCGCCACCTCTACGAAGATCAGCGGCTCCAACGGCATGCGCGGATGGAAGAAAGCATAGCAGCGGCGGTCGCTGTCTAGCCGGTTGCGCAGATCATCCCAGCTTTCGATGGCATGTACCGCCTCGTAAGCGATCAGCTTTTCCAGCAGGGCCGCCGGGCTGTTCCAGGTGATGCGCTGCAATTCCAGAAAGCCAATATCGAACCAGGCGGCGAACAGGTCTTCCAGGTCGGCATCAAGGATTGCCAGTTCCGGCGCCTGTTTGGTAAAGCGGTTGGCATCGGCGCGCATGTCGACGAGGAACTTCACGCCCTGCGGCAAGGCTGTGAACTGGGTAAGCAAACGATGCCGCGCCGGAGTCAGCGACTGGCGCAAGCGGCGCTCGGCCTTATGTCGCGCCACCGGATCGTCGGCTTTGAGTACTGCATCGATAGCGCTTTGGACACCGGCTGGTGCCGCACCAAAATCGCTCGCCAACGCCTGCAGGAAAGCCAATCGGCCTTCTTCGTTGAGCCCGAGATAGAGCCGCCCGAGCGAAGCAGCACGGGCGCGGGCGGTCACTTCGCCGCCGCGTTCCTCCAGGCAATCGCGGAACAGAGCCAGCAACCTGTCGCGGTCCTTCGGCCCCAATATGCCATCTCGGCCCAGGCTGGCGTCGCCGCCAGAAATGCCGCGCCAGGCATCGCGCAGGCCCTTGAGGCCCTTCTCGATCAGGCTGCTGGAGATCAGGTTACTGGTCGGCGGCAAGGCAAGCATTGGCGGACTCCCATCGTTCGGTGGGCGGGACGCTTACTTCTTACCGTATAATGCCTCGGCGCGGGTTTCAAAGGCCGCGACCATGCGCCGCACGGCTTCACTGAACAGTAACTCTATCGTCTTTTGCAGGATGCGGTTGCGGAACTCGAAATCGACGAAGAAGTCGATCTCGCAACCCTGCGGGTGCGGATGGAATATCCAGTGGTTGCGCAGGTATTTGAACGGCCCGTCGCTATAGGCGACATCGATGCGCTGCTTGCTCGGGTCCAGGGTCACGCGCGAGGTGAAGCGCTCGCGGAACACCTTGAAGCCGATGATCAGGTCGGCAACCAGCAGGGTCTCCGACCGCTCGCGGATCCGGGCACCGATGCACCAGGGCAGGAAGACCGGGTAATGCTCGACGGCAGCCACGAGGTCGTAAAGCTGGTCCGGGCGATACGGCAGCACCCGCTTCTCGGCATGGGTCGGCATTATTCCGCGGCAGCCAGCTTGGCGAGACGGGCGGCCTTCAGCGCGGCGAAATCCTCACCCGCATGATGCGACGAGCGCGTCATCGGCGAGGACGCGACGCGCAGAAAGCCCTTGGCGAGGCCGAGCGTCTTGAACTCGATGAATTCGGCCGGGGGCACGAAGCGCGCCACCGCCGCATGCTTGCGGGTCGGCTGCAGATACTGGCCCAGCGTGAGGAAATCCACATCGGCAACACGCAGGTCGTCCATCACCTGCATCAATTCCAGCTTCTCTTCGCCCAGGCCGACCATCAGGCCGGACTTGGTGAAAATCGCCGGGTCAAGTTCACGCACGCGGGCGAGCAGTTGCAGCGAGGCGAAATAGCGCGCACCAGGCCGGATGGTGGGGTAGAGGCGCGGCACGGTCTCAAGATTGTGGTTGTAGACATCGGGCTTGGCTTCCACCACCGCCTCGATGGCGCCCGGCTTGCGCAGGAAATCCGGGGTGAGCACTTCAATCGTCGTGTCCGGCGACGCACGGCGGATCGCCTGGATGGTGCGGACGAAATGCTTCGCGCCGCCATCGGCCAGATCATCGCGGTCCACCGAGGTGATCACCACATGATGCAGGCCGAGCTTGCCGACCGCTTCGGCGACATGGTCCGGCTCGTCATGGTCGATGCCCACCGGCTTGCCGGTGGCGACATTGCAGAAGGCACAGGCGCGGGTGCAGACGGCGCCGAGGATCATCACGGTGGCGTGCTTCTGCTTCCAGCATTCGCCGAGATTCGGGCAGGCCGCTTCCTCGCAGACGGTATTCAGCTTCAAATCGCGCATCAGCTTGCGCGTCTCGGCCACTTCCGGCGAGGTCGGCGCCTTGGCGCGGATCCATTCCGGCTTGCGCAGCACCGGCGTATCCGGCTTGTGGGCCTTCTCGGGGTGGCGCAGGGTGGGAGTCAAATCGGTCACGGCTTCCTCACGCTACTCTCGGGCGTCAGCACGGCTTCCAGCAGCACATCCAGGTCGCCGCGCAGCCTGGTGGCGGTCAGGCGGGCCGGCGGCAGGATCGCCTTGCGCTCCATGCTGCCCAGCGACAGCCGCATCACATAACTAGCGCCGTCGAGGCGATAGGAAAGCGCGTAATGCTTGCCATTGCCACGCTCCACCACCACTTCCGCCAGTGGCGGCAATTCGGCAGCACGTTCAAAAACGCCGGCATCGAAACGCGGCTTCACCACAATCCGGCGTTCGGCCAGAACCTCGGCAAAAGCCTCGAAAGCCGGCATCGCCACCGTATCGAGATGCAGCGCCAAGCGATCGAAGCCTTCGCGCTCACGCCGCGCTTTGGCATGAGCCAGGCGCTCCTGGTCATCCGTGGTCTGGGCGTTGCGCTTCTCGATCTCCGCCAGCTTGCGCAGGAAATGCTCTTTCATGACTTAACTAGATAGCACGTTGCGCCCAAGCCCGCGATACCGGGAGAAATCCCTAGAAATTCAACACCTTGCCGTAAGCATCCAGCACCGACTCATGCATCATTTCGCTTAAAGTCGGGTGCGGGAACACGGCATGCATGAGTTCCGCCTCGGTGGTTTCCAGCGTCTTGGCGATGCCGAAGCCCTGGATCATCTCGGTCACTTCCGCGCCGATCATATGGGCGCCGAGCAGCTCACCCGTCTTGGCGTCGAACACGGTTTTCACCAAGCCTTCCGGCTCACCCAGCGCAATGGCCTTGCCATTGGCCAGGAACGGGAAGCGGCCGACCTTCACCTCATGGCCCTTGGCCTTGGCGGCGGCTTCGGTGAGGCCGACCGAGGCAATCTGCGGCGTGCAATAGGTGCAGCCCGGGATGTTCGAGGTATTCAGCGGATGCACGTCCTTGAGGCCGGCGATCTTCTCGATGCAAATCACGCCCTCATGACCAGCCTTATGCGCCAGCCAGGGCGGGCCGGTAAGGTCGCCGATAGCATAGACGCCGGGCTCGTCGGTGCGACTGTAGTCGTCCACCACGATATGGGTGCGGTCGACCTTCACCTTGGTGCCTTCGATGCCGATATTCTCGACATTGCCGACGATGCCGACGGCGAGGATGACGCGCTCGACGGTGATCGAGCTTTCCTTGCCGGCCTTGTCTTTGAGCGTCGCGGTGACGCTGTCGGTGCCTTTCTTCAGGGCCGTCACCGTGGTGCCGACATGGATCTTCATGCCCTGCTTCTCGAATGCCTTGCGCGCCAGGCCGGAGATTTCCTCATCCTCCACCGGCAGCACGCGGTCCATCACCTCAACCACCGTCACCTCAGCGCCGAGCGTACGGTAGAAGCTGGCGAATTCGATGCCGATGGCGCCGGAGCCAACCACCAGCAGCGACTTCGGCAGGCCCTGCGGCACCATGGCTTCCTTATAGGTCCAGACCAGCTTGCCATCCGGCTCCAGGCCGGGCAGCGAGCGCGCCCGCGCGCCGGTGGCGAGGATGATGTGCTTGGCGGTGAGATCGGCCACCGGCTTGCCGTCCTTGGTCACTTTCAGCTTGCCGGGACCATTTAGCGCCCCATGGCCATCGAACACCGTGATCTTGTTCTTCTTCATCAGGTGTTTCACGCCGCCGGAAAGCTGCGCCGCCACCTTGCGCGAACGCTCCACCACCTTCTGCGCGTTGATCGTGACCTTGCCTTCAACCGTGAAGCCGAAAGCCTCGGCATGCTTGATATGGGAATAGATTTCCGCCGAGCGCAGCAACGCCTTGGTCGGGATGCAGCCCCAGTTCAGGCAGATGCCGCCGAGATGCTCGCGCTCGATGATCGCAGTCTTGAAACCAAGCTGGGTGGCGCGGATCGCCGTGGTGTAACCGCCCGGACCGCTGCCGACGACGATGACATCGAATTGCGTGTCGCTCATGGCTCTCTCCTAAAGAGACTTGGTGATGCCGCCATCCACGCGCAGATTCTGCCCGGTGATGTAGCCGGCGGCGTCAGACAGCAGGAAACTCACGGCGCCAGCGATTTCCGCCACGCGGCCATAGCGCCCCATCGGGATGCGGGCCTTGCGCTCGGCTTTTTCCGGCAGACTGTCGATGAAGCCCGGCAGCACGTTGTTGATACGGATACCCTTGGGCGCATAGAGATCGGCATAGACCTTGGTGAAAGCCGCCAGCGCAGCGCGCACCGGGCCTGAGACCGGGAAATCCGCTTCCGGCTCCAGCGTCGCATAGGTCAGCAGGTTGACGATTGATCCACTGCCCTGGCGCTCCATCACCGGCGTCACCAGCCGCAGCATGCGCACGACGCTCAGATGCACCAGCTCGAAACCCTGCAGCCAGGCTTCGTCGGTGATCTCCAGCAGCGGCCCCTTGGGCGGATGGCCGGTATTGTTCACCACCGCGTCGATGCGGCCGAACGTGTCGAGCGTCAGCTTGACCAACGCCTCTACATCCGCCGCCACCGCGTTCGAACCAGCAAGGCCGATGCCGCCGACGCTCTCGGCCAGCGTCTTGGCGGCACCCGACGGCGACATGGCAGCAACCTTGTAGCCCTCAGCAGCCAGTTGCTTGAGGATGCCGGCGCCCATGCCTTTGCCGGCGCCGGTGACAATCGCGACCTTGCTCATGCCCAAGACTTTATTCATACCCTGGGCCTCACAGCAGCATGGTCAGCGGGTCTTCGACATAGCCCTTGAAGACTTGCAGGAACTCGGCACCGACAGCGCCATCGACGACGCGATGATCGACCGACAGCGTGCAGCTCATCACGGTCGCGACAGCCAACTGGCCGTTCTTCACCACCGCGCGTTGCTCGCCGGCACCCACTGCCAGGATGCAGCCCTGCGGCGGGTTGATCACGGCGGCGAACTGCTTGATGCCAAACATGCCGAGGTTGGACACCGAGAAGGTACCGCCCTGGAATTCTTCCGGCTTCAGCTTGCCATCGCGGGCGCGGGCGGCGAGGTCCTTGGTCTCGGCGGCGATCTGCGCCAGGCCCTTGCCTTCTGCCGCCTTGACGATCGGCGTGATCAGGCCGTTCGGCGTCGCCACCGCGACCGAGACATCGGCATGCTCATAGTAGAGCAACCCGCTCTCGTCGTAGGAACCATTCGCCGCCGGCACCTTCTTCAGCGCCAGCGCCACGGCACGGATCACGAAATCATTGACGCTGATCTTGCTCTCCGCCTTGGCATTCAGCCGGGTGCGCAGGCTGAGCAATTCATCCAGCTCGCAATCGATGGTGAGGTAGAAATGCGGCACCGTCTGCTTGGACTCGGTCAGGCGCCGCGCGATGGTCTTGCGCATCATCGACAGCGGCTCAAGGCGATACGGCATCTTGAGCAGGTCGGCGAGCTGGCGCGCACCAGGGCCGGCAGCGGCAGGCGCTGCGGGCTTCGGCGCCGGTGCACCGGCGGCGGCGGCCGGAGCCGCCTTCCTGGCGCCACCACCAGCCTTGGCGGCTTCCACATCGGCCTTGACGATACGGCCATGCGGGCCGGAACCGGCAATCGCCTTGAGGTCGAGGCTGGCATCCGCCGCGATGCGGCGCGCCAGCGGCGACGCGAACACGCGCTCGCCGGCATGGGCCAGAGCAGATGCAGCAGCCGGTGCCGCAGCCGGGGCCGGCTTCGGCGCCGGTGCAGCAGCGGCAGCAGGAGCCGGCGCCGCAGCGGGTGCAGCAGCAGGCGCAGCCTTGGCAGCAGGCGCCGCACCAGGCTTCTCATCCTCGCCACGCAGCACAGCGATGGGCGTGTTCACCGCCACGCCTTCGGTGCCTTCGGCGACCAGGATCTTTTCCAGCACGCCTTCATCGACGGCTTCGAATTCCATCGTCGCCTTGTCGGTCTCGATCTCGGCCATCACGTCGCCGGCCTTGACCGTGTCGCCTTCCTTGATCAGCCATTTGGCGAGCTTGCCTTCCGTCATGGTCGGCGAAAGCGCGGGCATCAGGATTTCTGTCGGCATGGCGCGCTCCTTCAGCGATAGCAGACGGCGCGCGCCGCCTCGATCACTTCAGCCACACTGGGCAAGGCAAGCTTTTCGAGATTGGCCGCGTAAGGCATCGGCACATCCTTGCCGGTGACGCGCAGCACCGGCGCATCGAGATGGTCGAAAGCCTGCTCCATGACCCGGGCGGCGATTTCAGCGCCGATGCCGGATTGCGGGAAGCCCTCTTCCACCGTGACCAGGCGGTTGGTTTTCTGCACCGAGGCGATGATCGTCGCGGTATCCATCGGGCGGATAGTGCGCAGGTCGATCACCTCGGCCTCAATGCCCTGTTCGGCCAACTTCTCGGCGGCCTGCAGGCAATAGCCGACCGAAATCGCATATCCCACCAGGGTGACATCCTTGCCGGCCCGCGCAATGCGCGCTTTGCCGATGGGTACCACGTAATCGTCCAGCTTCGGCACCTCGAAGCTGCGGCCATAGAGAATCTCGTTCTCCAGGAAGATCACCGGGTTCGGATCGCGGATCGCCGCCTTGATCAGGCCCTTGAAGTCGGCCGCCGAATACGGCGCCACCACCTTGAGGCCCGGGATATGCGAATACCACGCGGCATAGCACTGGCTATGCTGCGCGGCGACGCGGGCGGCGGCGCCATTCGGGCCGCGGAACACGATGGGACAGCCCATCTGGCCGCCAGACATGTAAAGCGTCTTGGCCGCCGAGTTGACGATCTGGTCGATGGCCTGCATCGAGAAATTGAAAGTCATGAATTCGACAATGGGACGCAGGCCACCGAAAGCCGCACCGACGCCAAGGCCGGTGAAGCCCATCTCGGTGATCGGCGTGTCGATCACGCGCTGCGGGCCGAATTCATCCAGCATGCCCTGGCTGATCTTGTAGGCGCCCTGATACTGGCCGACTTCCTCGCCCATCAGGAACACGCTCTTGTCGCGGCGCATTTCTTCCGACATGCCTTCGCGCAGCGCCTCGCGCACGGTCATTGTCACCATCTCGGTGCCCGGCGGAATATCGGGATCGGCCAACTCCTTGGCCGGCGCGGCGGGCGCCGTCACCACCGCCGGTGCCGCAACGGGCGCGGCAGCAGGGGCCGGCGCAGCCTTGGCAGCAGCCGGGGCCGCCGCTTCACCTTCGCCACGCAGCAGCGCGATGGGCGTGTTCACGGCAACGCCTTCGGTGCCTTCGGTGATCAGGATCTTCTCCAGCACGCCTTCATCGACGGCCTCGAATTCCATCGTCGCCTTGTCGGTCTCGATCTCGGCCATCACCTGGCCGGCCTTCACCGTGTCGCCTTCCTTGATCAGCCACTTGGCCAGCTTGCCTTCGGTCATGGTCGGCGAAAGGGCGGGCATCAAAATCTCAATAGCCATGGTCTGCGTCCCCTTCCCTGCTTCAGGCTTCTACCGTGATGTCAGTCCAGAGTTCCGACGGATCGGGCTCCGGGCTGCTCTGGCTGAAATCGGCAGCCTTCTGCACCACTTCCTTCACTTCCTTGTCGATGGCCTTGAGCGCATCCTCGTCGCACAGCTTGTTGTCGAGCAGCATCTGGCGCACCTGATCGATCGGATCATGCTCGGCGCGCATCTTGTTCACTTCTTCCTTCGAGCGATACTTCGCCGGGTCCGACATCGAATGGCCGCGATAGCGGTAGGTCATCATTTCCAGGATCACCGGGCCCTTGCCGGCGCGGCATTGCGCCACGGCTTCGGCACCGGCCTCGCGCACGCTCAGCACATTCATGCCATCCACCTGGCGGCCCGGCACGCCGAAGCTTTCACCGCGCTTATACAGCGCCGGCTGTGCCGAGGCGCGGGCAACAGCGGTGCCCATGGCATACTGGTTATTCTCGATCACATAGACGACCGGCAGGTTCCAGAGCTCGGCCATGTTGAAGCTCTCATAGACCTGGCCCTGGTTGGCCGAGCCATCGCCGAAATAGCAGAAGGTGACATTGTCGGTGTTGTTGTATTTCTGCGCGAAAGCCAGGCCGGTCCCGAGCGGCACCTGCGCGCCAACGATGCCGTGGCCGCCATAGAAATTCTTCTCGCGGCTGAACATGTGCATCGAGCCGCCCTTGCCCTTGGAATAACCGCCGATGCGGCCCGTAAGCTCGGCCATCACGCCGCCCGGGTCCATGCCGCAGGCCAGCATATGGCCGTGGTCGCGGTAGGAGGTGATCACGGCATCGCCCTGCTTGGAGCAGGCCTGCAGGCCCACCACCACCGCTTCCTGGCCGATATAGAGGTGGCAGAAGCCGCCGATCAGGCCCATGCCGTAAAGCTGGCCGGCCTTCTCCTCGAAGCGGCGGATCAGCAGCATGTCGCGGTAATAGCCAAGCAGCGTGTCGGCATCGGGCAGCTTGGGCGCAGCGGCCTTGCTCGGGCTTTTCGCCATCGGATTTCCTCCCGGGAAATGTCTTAAACCGGGAGCCAGGATGGCGATAAATTCAGTTAAAACAAGGACTTTTTGGTATTTAACCAAATTTCGGTTAAGTGGCGAAATTTTCGGTCTGAAAGCTGGGGTGTCAGCGTCCGAGAATTACCAATTCGCGGTTCATCAGTAGACCGAGCGAGCGGTGCGCCTGCTCTTCCAGCATGTCTGCATCCAGGCCGCTGGCCCGCAGCAGGGTGACGCGGCGCTCGAGCTGCTTGCGCTCGGCGGTGATCTCGGCCAGGGCGGCCTTGGTGTCGTGAATCTGCACCGAGAGGCGGGTATAGGCATTCAGCCCATGCTCGCCCTCCACGGCGTGATAGCCGAAATAGGCGATGGTGGCGAAGCAGATCACCGGCACGATGGCGGCCAGTGAGTGACGTTTGATCTCGCGCAGGGCTCCCATGCCTTGAATCGAATCACATCCGAGTCGCCGGGTCAACAACAAAACCGTGATCGGCGGCGATTCATGCCAGAGAGTCAAAGCGTTAGCCTGATTCTACTGTTGCTGAATCCCTGGGGTGTCGGCAATTGCGCTTTTGCAACCTGCGTGACCCGAATATGCTCACACCATGCGCCGCGCCGAGACCCCGCCGCACCCCGATTGGCCGAGCCATCAGGCCGTGCTCGGCCTTGCCGATTCCGATTCGACGGCTGGCAGTGATGCCTACAGCCTGAGCCCTGCCGAGATCGACCACTTGGAAGCGGCGGCGGCCCATGTCGAGGAACTCACGCTCGAAGCCGTGGCCGCCCTGCTGGCGGGCGGCGTGCCGGCGGAATTCGGGCTCGACCAGACTGGCCTCGCCATGGCTGCTGAAAGCTGGGGCCGGCAGGACAAGAACCTGATCAGCCGCATCGACTTCGTGCTGACCGCCGATGGCGTGCCGCGCCTGTATGATCTCGATGCGCTCACGCCGCACGGCCTGCTGCAGGCCGGCGTGCTGCAGGCGGAATGGCGCGATTGGCATCGCCCGGATGACCGCCAGTTCAATCATATCCATGAGACCCTGGTGCAGGCCTGGCGGCATTTCGGCCTCTATGGTCACCGCGTGCATTTCCTGGAAGCGGCACCCGGCGAGCAGATGGTGCTGACCTATCTGCGCGAGACCGCCCTGCAAGGCGGCGTCGAGGCGGTGGCGATTGCCGCCGACCAGTTGATCTGGAATGGCCGCCGCCTGCTCGATCAATGGCGCCGACCGATCACGCGGCTCTGCGTGCAGCGGCCGTGGCAGGATCTGCGCGTCGCCAACTTGCTGCGACCGAGCGGCGTGCGGGTGATCGAGCCGGCCTGGAAGGCGCTGCTGGCCAGCCCGGCCTTCCTGCCCTGGCTGCGCCGCCGCCATGGCGAGGAAGCCCTGCTCGCGCCGCCGCCGATTGGCGGCCCGATCCTCGGTGTATGGATGATCGCTTCAAGGCCTTCAGGCCTCGGCATTCACGACCCGGCCACCGGCCAGGTGATCCCGCATTTCGTGCCGGGGTGAAATTTACTGGCGGCAGCGCTGCAAGCGGCGGTCGCTCTCGATGGCTTCGTCCAGCACCACCAGGCGGTTCGCGGTGTAATCCAGGATATGCAGCGTCCAGGGCCGATCCGGCTCGTCGTTGGCGATCAGCGTGACGCGATCACGCGCCAGCTTCCAGGTGCCTTCGCGCGGTTCTTCTTCCAACTGCGAGCGGAAATTGCCATCGCGTTCGAAGGCGATGAATTCCAGGTCGCATTGCCCCTGGCTCGAAGCCCAGCGGCCGGCGAGGTCGATGCCCTGGGCACGCACTGGCGAGGCAGAGAGCGCCGCCGCCGCGAGAAAAAGAAAAGCGGCGGCGGCGCGCATCGGCATTAAGCCCGCTTGAGGGCGGCGAGGCCCGGATAGCGCGCGGCACGGCCCAGTTCCTGTTCGATGCGCAGGAGCTGGTTATACTTCGCCAGACGGTCGGAACGTGCCAGCGACCCGGTCTTGATCTGGCCGCAATTGGTGGCGACGGCGAGGTCGGCGATGGTGCTGTCCTCGGTCTCGCCGGAGCGGTGGCTCATCACGGCGGTGTAGCCGTTCTTATGCGCCAGCTCGACAGCTTCCAGGGTTTCCGACAGCGTACCGATCTGGTTCACCTTGACCAGGATGGAATTGCCGACGCCCTGCTTGATGCCTTCCGCGAGGCGCTTCGGGTTGGTGACGAAGAGATCGTCGCCGACCAACTGCACCTTGGCGCCGATGCCATCGGTGAGCAGCTTCCACCCGGTCCAGTCGTCTTCCGCCATGCCGTCCTCGATCGAAACGATCGGATAGGCCGAGACCAGATCCTTCCAATAGGCAGCCATGCCGGCGGGATCGAGCACTTTGCCCTCGCCTTCCAGATGATACTTGCCATCCTTGAAGAACTCGGTGGAAGCGGCATCCAGCGCCAGCTTCACATCGACGCCGGGCTTGTAGCCGGCATCCTCGATGGCCTTCATCACGAAATCCAGCGCGGCGCGGGTAGATGCCAGGTTCGGCGCGAAACCGCCTTCATCGCCGACATTGGTGTTGTGGCCCGCCGACTTCAGCTTCTGCTTCAGGGTGTGGAACACCTCCGCGCCCATGCGCAGGCCCTCGGCGAAGCTCGAACCGCCCACCGGCATGATCATGAATTCCTGCACGTCGATGGGATTGTCGGCATGGGCGCCGCCGTTGATGATGTTCATCATCGGCACCGGCAGCCAATGCGCGGCCGCGCCACCGACATAACGGTACAGCGGCAGATCGGCCTCGTCGGCCGCCGCCTTTGCTACGGCAAGGCTCACGCCCAGGATGGCATTCGCGCCAAGGCGGGCCTTGTTCGGGGTGCCATCCAGGTCGATCAGGGTTTTATCGATGCTGAGCTGCTCGGCAGCCTCGAGGCCGGAAATGGCGTCGAAGATTTCACCGTTGACGGCAGCCACCGCCTTCTGCACGCCCTTGCCGAGATAGCGCTTCTTGTCGCCGTCGCGCAGTTCGACGGCCTCATGGGCGCCGGTGGAGGCACCCGAGGGCACCGCGGCGCGGCCCGAGGCGCCGCTCTCGAGCACCACATCCACCTCCACGGTCGGGTTGCCCCGGCTGTCGAGAATTTCACGCGCCACGATGTCGCGAATGCCGCTCATGTCTGATGCCCCTGGAAGCTTAGGAAAAACCGCGCGAAGGGATAGCCCGGCGGGGCGCTGCGGGCAAGGGACGAGCCGGCTCTTATCGCGGCTACGCCGGCTGGGCCTTATCGCGGTCGCGGCAGGCGGGAAATGGCGGCTTCCGCCACCTGGTCGAAAATCCCGGCGCCCCCCTGCACCCGGGCCAGCAGGCGGGCGCCCTGTAAAGCCGCCAGCAGCGCCGCGGCCTGGGCGTTGGCGGCCACCGGATCACCTACCGCCGGGCGCAGCGCAGCGGCTATCGCCTCGATCCAGCCGGCCAGGATGGTGGCGATCTGGGCTGCGAAACGTGGATAGCCGGGCAGCAATTCGTTGGCCACATTCTGCACCGCGCAGCCCAGGCGGAAGCCGCTGGCTTCCATCTCCTGGCCGATACGACGGCACAGCGCCGCGATAAAGCCGGCGGCATCGCCGTGATGCCGGGCCGCCAGGGCCTCGATGAAACCCCTCACCCGCTCGCCATAGGCAGCCAGGGCCTCCGCCGCCAACTGGTCCTTGCCTTCGGGAAAATGGAAATAGAACGAACCCTTTGGGGCGCCACTCTGGGCCAGGATCTCGGCCAGCCCGGTGGCCTGGAAGCCCTGCTCGCGCAGCAGGCGCTCCATGGTCTCCAGAGCCAGGCGGCGGGCATCGGAATGGCGCGGCATGGGGCGGGTTGGAATCCTGTTGCGATAGGCTGTGGCCGATTCTATGGTGATCAACATACTATGTCAAATGCAATAGAACTGAGAAGCCACCATGACCGCCCTCACCGCCACCCCCTTCCGCGTCGCGCCGGATGCCCGCCGCCTCGCCCTCGGCCAGTTCAACCGGCGGACAGAGATCGAGTGGTTCGGCTTACACGGGTCACTGGAGGAAAACGGCCAGGGCGTGGTGCGCTTCGCGGCGTTGCCCAAGGGGGCGATTGGCGGCGGCGGCAGCGCGGCGGCGCTCAATGGCGGTGTCATTGCCGCCGGCTTCGATGCCGCCGTGTTGCTGTGCTCCCTCGGGCATTACGCAACGCATACCGTCGTCACCCTGGCGCTATCGGTGCAATTCCTCTCGCTGGCGCGGCTCAGCCCCGCGCTCGCCTTCCATGCCTGGGCAACGCGGACCACGCGGCAATTCGCTTTCCTGCAGGCGGAACTACGCAATGGCAGCGCCGTCCATGCCAGCGCCATCGCAATGCTGAAACCAATCTATGAGGAAGCTCAGTAAGCCTTGGCCAGATGGTCGAATTCGAGCAGTTGCTCGAGCACCAGTTCCATCTGGTCGAACGGCACCATGTTGGGGCCGTCGGACGGCGCGCTGTCCGGGTCCTTGTGGGTTTCCATGAACACGGCCGCCACGCCGATGGCCACGGCGCCACGCGCCAGCACCGGCACGAAGCGGCGGTCGCCGCCCGAAGTGGTGCCTCGCCCACCCGGCTGCTGCACGGAATGCGTCGCGTCGAACACCACCGGGCAGCCGGTCTCGGCCATGATCGGCAAAGCCCGCATGTCGTTGACCAGGGTGTTATAGCCAAACGACACGCCGCGCTCGCAGAGCATCACGTTGGGATTGCCGACATGGTCGAACTTCTCGACGATGTTCTTCATGTCCCACGGCGCCAGGAACTGGCCCTTCTTCACATTCACCGGCAGACCGGTCTGCGCCGCCGCGACCAGCAGGTCGGTCTGGCGGCAGAGGAAGGCCGGGATCTGCAGCAGGTCGACGCTATCGGCAAGCTGCGCGCATTGCTCCGGCGCATGCACATCGGTGATGACGGCCAGGCCCAGCGTGTCGCGAATTTCCTGAAAGATCGGCAGCGCAGCTTCCAGGCCGAGGCCACGGTTGGAACGGATCGAGGAACGGTTCGCCTTATCAAAAGACGACTTGTAGATCAGGTTGATGCCGAGCTTGTCGGTGAGGTCCTTCAACGACCCGGCCATATCCAGCGCATGCATGCGGCTTTCCATGGCGCAGGGGCCGGCGATCAGCACCAGCGGCAGGTCGTTGCCGATCTTGAATTCGCCAACCTGAACGTGGCGGATGGGGGGCAGGTTTTCGTCTTTGGTCATGCCGTCAGTCTACACCCAAGCCCGGCCATCAGACCAGTCGCGATTGTTCCAGCGCCGCCTTCACGAAAGAGGCGAAAAGCGGGTGCGGCTGGAACGGCTTGGACTTGAGTTCCGGATGATATTGCACACCGATGAACCAGGGATGCTCGGGGAACTCGACGATTTCCGGCAGCAGCCCATCGGGCGACATGCCGGAGAAAACCAGGCCGCATTGTTCCAGGCGCTCGCGATAGGCGGTGTTGACCTCGTAGCGGTGGCGGTGACGCTCGGAGATTTTCACGCCGCCGTAGATTTCCGCCACCCGGCTGCCGGGCTTGAGCGCCGCTTCATAGGCGCCGAGCCGCATGGTGCCGCCGAGATCGCCGGCCTTGGAGCGGGTTTCGAGTTCGTTGCCGCGCATCCACTCGGTCATCAGGCCAACCACCGCTTCCTGGCAGGGGCCGAATTCGGTGCTCGATGCGCCATTGACGCCGGCAAGATTGCGCGCGGCTTCAATAACCGCCATCTGCATGCCGAAGCAGATGCCGAAATACGGTACCCGGCGCTCGCGCGCGAAAGTGGCAGCGCGGATCTTGCCTTCCGAGCCGCGCTCGCCGAAGCCGCCCGGCACCAGGATGGCATGCACGCCTTCCAGCGCCTGCACGGCAGTATCGTCGCGCTCGAAGATTTCGGACTCGATCCATTCGATGTTGACGCGCACGTTGTTGGCGATGCCACCATGGATCAGGGCTTCCGCCAGCGACTTATAGGCATCCTTGAGGCCGGTATACTTGCCGACGATGGCAATGCGCACGTTGCCTTCCGGCGCGACCACGCGGCGTACGATATTCTGCCAGGAATCGAGCTTCGGCGCGGCATCGGCGGCAAGGCCGAAAGCCTTCAGCACCTGCACATCCAGGCCGGCCTCATGATAGGCCAGCGGCGCGCGGTAGATGGTATCGACATCCAGCGCCGGGATCACCGCTTCTTCGCGCACATTGCAGAACAAAGCCATCTTGCGGCGGTCGGAGACCGGAATCTCGCGGTCAGCGCGGCAGAGCAGCAGATCGGGCTGAATGCCGATGGAGCGCAATTCCTTCACCGAATGCTGTGTCGGCTTGGTCTTGAGTTCACCCGAGGCGGCGATATAGGGCACCAGGGTGACGTGAATATAGATCGCGGCGCCGCGGCCGACTTCCAGGCCAAGCTGACGGATCGCTTCGAGGAACGGCAGGCTTTCGATGTCGCCGACCGTGCCGCCAACCTCGACGAGCATGAAGTCGACCTTCTCGTCATTGTCGTCGCGGACGAAATCCTTGATCGCATCGGTGACATGCGGGATCACCTGCACGGTGCCGCCGAGATAGTCGCCGCGCCGCTCCTTGGTCAGGATGGTCTGGTAGATGCGGCCGGTGGTGACATTGTCGCTCTTGCGCCCGGGCACGCCGGTGAAGCGCTCGTAATGGCCGAGGTCGAGGTCGGTTTCGGCGCCGTCATCGGTGACGAACACCTCGCCATGCTGATACGGGCTCATGGTGCCCGGATCGACGTTGAGATAGGGGTCGAGCTTGCGCAGCCGCACGCGGTAGCCGCGTGCCTGCAGCAGCGCACCGAGTGCTGCCGAAGCGAGACCTTTGCCAAGCGAGGAAACCACGCCGCCGGTGATGAATACGTACCGCGTCATGGGCGTCCTGTATAACCAAAAGCGGCTGCCTGCGGAAGCCTTGTCCGCGACAGCAATCGCTAAATTTAAGTGACGGGTTTAAGCTGCTTTCTCAATCACTTACTGAGAGAGCGGAACGGCCGGACGGGTCGGCTGGGCGGGCGCGGCCGGAGCCGAGGTGCCCGGCTGGTCGAGAATCGAGCGCGAGCGCGACGGGCCACCGGCGAGAATCGCCAGTATGATGCTGGTGCCGATGAAGCAGGTGGCCAGGATCGCCGTGGTGCGGGTAAGCAGATTGGCCTGGCCGCGGGTCGAGAACAGGCTGCCGCCACCGCCGCCACCGATGCCCAGCGCGCCGCCTTCGGAACGCTGCACGAGGATGACGCCGATCAGCGCCACGGCCAGCAACAGGTGCACTACCAGGATAAAGGTAATCATCTCGTCCTACTCCGCATCGGCCCCGGCAAGAGGCCGTTCCGGCGGGGCTTTTACACCAGCCGCCGCCTGTGGGGAAGCCCCCTCGCCATAAGCATGGACGCAGCCCCAGGGATCGGTGACCCGCCATTCGCCGTTTTCGGCCTTTTCCGCATAGAGCGGCCCGACCGGCACCTTGCCGTGCCCGCCAGGGATATCAAGGATATAGGTCGGCTGTGCCAGGCCGGAAAGCCGGCCACGCAGCCGCGCCATCAGCGCCTGCCCCTCTTCCAGCGGCACGCGGAAATGGCTGGTGCCCCGGGCGCGGTCGAGATGGTTCAGGTGGTAGGGCTTCACCCGCGCGGTGAGCATGGCGCGGAACAGGGCCGAAAGCGCCGCCTCGCTGTCATTCACGCCGCGCAGCAGCACGCTCTGGCCCAAGAGCGGCAGGCCGCCATCGGCCAGCAGCGCGCAGGCTTGCCGCGCCTCGGCTGAGAATTCCCGCGCATGATTGGCATGCACCACCACATAAACCGGCTTCGGGCCACGCAGGGCTTCCACCAGTTCCGACGTGATGCGGCCAGGATCGACCACCGGCACGCGCGTGTGGATGCGGATGATACCAAGATGCGGGATGGCATTCAGCCGCGCGATCACCTCGCCCAGGCGCCGCGCCGAAAGGATCAGCGGGTCGCCACCAGTGAGGATGACCTCGAAAATCTCCGGCCGCGCGGCGATGTAGTTCAGCGCCGCGTCGAGTTCATCGCCGGTGAGGCCCTGGTTGCCGGGGCCGACTGTCTCGCGGCGGAAACAGAAGCGGCAATAGACCGGGCAGACATTCACTAACTTGAGCAGCAGCCGGTCAGGATAGCGGTGCACGATGCCGGGCAGCGGCGAATGCGTTGCATCGCCAATCGGATCGCTGAGTTCTTCCGGCGCTTCGTGCAGTTCTTCGATGCTGGGATCGAATTGCCGCGCGATGGGATCGCTGTGGTCGCTGGGATCGATCAGGGCGCGGATATGAGGCGTCACGGCGACGGCAAACCGCTCGGTCACGCGCTTCAGCGCGGCCAGGTCGGAATTGCTGTCGAGTTCGTGCGCGCCCAATTCGCTCAGCCTTTCGCCGCCACAATCGGCCAGAAATCGGCAGCCTTGAGGCTGGCGCCGCCAACCAGCGCGCCGTCCACATCGGCCACCGCCATCAGCGCCTTGGCGTTATCCGGCTTCACCGAGCCACCATACAGGATGCGGAACCCGGCGCCGTCATCGAACCGCGCACGCAATTCCTGGCGGATCAGGGCATGCACTTCGGCCACCTGCTCCAGGGTCGGCGTGCGGCCGGTGCCGATGGCCCAGACCGGTTCATAGGCGATCACGGTGTTGGCGGCGCTGGCATCGTCTGGCAGCGAGCCGCGCAACTGGCTGGCCACAACCTTCAGCGTCTCGCCGCCATCGCGCTGCGCCAGGGTCTCGCCTAAGCAGACGATGGCAATCAGGCCGGCGCGGTGCGCGGCGGCGGCCTTGGCCTTCACGGCGGCATCGGTCTCGCCATGATCGGTGCGGCGCTCAGAATGGCCGACGATCACCATGCTGGCACCCGCCTCTTTGAGCATCTCGGCGGCAATATCGCCAGTATGGGCGCCGCTGGCCTTGGCATGGCAATCCTGACCGCCGACCGCGATGCCGCTGCCCGAAAGCCAGCCGGAAAGCGCGGCAATCAGCGTCGCCGGTGGGCACAGCGCCAGCTCGGCGGCCGGCTTTTCAGCCCCGACCCGGGCGGCCAGCGCACGCGCCTCGGCCTCGGCCGCCGCCAGGGCGCCGTTCATCTTCCAATTGCCGGCAATCAGGGGCTTCCGCGCCTGGCTCATCTGACCCACTCCTGCTCAAAAAAACCGCGTTTCTCTAGCATCTTCCGGGCAAAAGGCAAAGGCCGCATGGCTTGCCCCGCCCCTCCCCACACTTTAGTATCCCGCGACTTTTAATTTCCCACGTTTCGGGTGGTACATGCTTGCACAGATGCGCAAAGGCGCGGGTTCCTGGGTTGCGAAGATTCTCATGCTGCTGCTGGTGGTCAGCTTCGGCGCCTGGGGTATCGGCGACTATGTCCGTAGCTCCAATTCGATCCCGGCGGTAGCCAAAATCGGTCGTCAGGAGATTTCCGCTGCGGAATTCTCCGATGCGCTGCGCCGCGAGGGCCAGCAGCTCTCCCGCCGCATCGGCACCGTGATGACCCGGGAACAGATGCAGCAATTCGGCCTCGATGAGAGCGTGCTGAACGGCCTGATCGCCGCCCGCGCCTATGAGCAGCAGGCGCTGAAGCAGGGCCTGGCCGCCACGTCGGGCGTGGTGCGCGACTACATCACCCGCGCCGATACCTTCAAGGGCACGAACGGCCAGTTCGACCGCCTGCGCTACGAGACCTTCCTGCGCAACGAAGGCTATTCCGAAGCCATGCTGGTGGAACTAGTGCGCCGCGACCTGCTGCGCGAGCAGTTGCTCGGCAGCCTGCTCTCTGGTGTCGAGACCATGCCGGTCCTCGCCGTGGACAGCGTGCTGGCCTATCGCCTGGAAACCCGCGCCGCGGATTACATCCGCCTGGAAGCCGCCAAGCTGCCGGCCCCGGCGGCACCCACCGATGCCGAGATCGAGGAATTCTACAAGGCCAACGCGCCGCGCTTCACCACGCCGGAGCGCCGTGACATCGCCTGGGTTGCCTTCACCCCGGCCGCGCTGGCGGCTGAGATCGTGGTGAGCGACGAGGAAATCGCCGAGGAATACGAGGCCCACAAGGGCAACTATATCGAGCCTGAGCGGCGCCAGGTGCAGCAGGTGGTGTTCAACACCGAAGACGAGGCCAAGGCAGCGCGCCAGGCAGTGCTGGGCGGCGAGGATTTCCTCGCCATGGCGCAGCGCACGCGCCAGCTTAAAGAAACCGACGTCTCGCTCGGCCTGGTGCAGAAGGAACAACTGCCGCCGGATCTTTCCGCGCCGGTCTTCGCTCTGGCCCAGCCCGGTGTTGCCGAGCCGGTGAAGAGCGCCTTCGGCTGGCATCTGCTGCGCGTCACGCAGATTCAGCCGGGCAAGACCACCACGCTTGCCGAGGTGAAGGAGCAACTGCGCCAGCAGGTGGCGCTGCACAAGGCCGGCGATGCGCTGATGAAGCTGCGCCCGCAGGTGGAGGATATGATCGCCGGCGGCATGCCGCTGGCTGATATCGCCAAAACGCACAAGATCGCGGTTTCGACCCAGGCCGGGCTGGATGCGCGTGGCAGCGATGCCACCGGCAAACCAGTGGAAACCCTGCCGCAGACTCAGCCGGCTTTCATCACCGAAGCCTTCCAGCTTGCCGAGAAGGTCGATCCGCTGATCCTCGACCAGAATGACGGCGGCTTCCAGTTGCTGCAGGTGACCGCCGTGAAGCCTGCGGCGGTAAAGCCGCTGGCGGAGGTGCGCGATGAAGCCGCCGCCGCCGTGACTGCCGCCAAGCGCGGCAAGGCCGCCGACCAGCTTGCGCTGCAGATCGCCGAGCGGCTGCGCGCCGGCGGCGACCTGCTGAAGGAAGCCCAGGCGCTTAACCTGGTGGTGCAGACCACGCCGCCCTTGAGCCGTGGCGGCCAGCCCGCCGACCGTGCTTTGTCGCCCACCGTGGTGAGCCTGCTGTTCTCCGCCAAGCAGCCCGGCGAAGTGGCCGTCGGCCCGGCAAGTTCGGGTGGCGATGTGATCGTGGCGCGGCTCAGCCGCATCGTGCCGGCGGATATCGCAGCCATGGCGGCGCAGCGTGATCGCACTGGCCAGCAGCTTACCCAGGGCCTGGTTGGCGAACTTGAAGAGCGTTACCGCAAGCAGATTGAAGCCAGTCTTGGCGTGACGGTGAACGCTGCCGCCCGCCAGCGCGCGCTCGCTTTCTAAGCGGCGGCCCGGCGCATGAAGCTCACGCCTGATTACACCGCGTTCGCGCAGCGCTACATGGCCGGCGAAGCCCAGGTGCTGTCCACCACCCTGGTGGCGGACCTGGAAACGCCGGTCTCGGCCTTCCTCAAGCTCGGCAATGGCCGGCCCTTCGCCTCGCTGCTGGAATCAGTGGAAGGCGGCTCGACGCGCGGCCGCTATTCCATCATCGGCCTGAAGCCGGACCTGCTGTGGCGCTGCCGCGGCGGCAAGGCCGAGATCAATCGCCGCGCCCGCTTCGATCCCGACAGCTTCGAACCCTGCCCCGAACCGGCATTGCCCGCGCTGCGCCGCCTGTTGGCCGAGAACCACATCGACCTGCCGCCGAACCTGCCGCCGATGGCAGCCGGCATCACCGGTTATATTGGCTACGACATGATCCGGCTGATCGAGCCGCGCGTGCCGGATGCCAATCCCGATACGCTGGGCCTGCCCGACGGCCTGCTGATGCGGCCGACGCTGATGGCGGTGTTCGATTCCGTGCTCGACGTCATCACCCTGGTGACGCCGGTGCGCCCGCAGGCCGGCATGGATGCGCGCGCCGCTTACAATCTCGCCTCCGAACGCCTTGCCGATGCGGTGAACGACCTCGACCGCCCGCTTGGCGCGGTGCGCGAGCAGATCGCCGATCTCGAAGCCCTGCCCGAGCCGCAATCGAACATGTCGCCCGAGGAATACATGGCGATGGTGGCGAAGGCGAAGGAATACATCGCCGCCGGCGATATTTTCCAGGTGGTGCTGTCGCAGCGTTTCTCGCTGCCCTTCCGGCTGCCGCCCTTCGCGCTTTACCGCGCGCTGCGCCGTACCAACCCATCGCCGTTCATGTTCTATGTCAATCTCGGCGGCCCCTGCCTGGTCGGCTCCAGCCCCGAGATTCTGGTGCGGCTGCGCGACAACACCGTCACCGTCCGTCCCATTGCCGGCACGCGCAAGCGCGGCGCCACCAGTGAGGAAGATGCGGCACTCGCCGCCGACCTGCTGGCCGATCCGAAGGAATTGGCCGAACATCTGATGCTGCTCGACCTGGGGCGCAACGATGTCGGCCGCGTGTCGCAGATTGGCAGCGTGCGTGTCACCTTGCGCAACACCATCGAGCGCTACAGCCATGTGATGCATATCGTGTCCAATGTCGAGGGCAAGATCCGTCCCGAACTGGATGCACTGGATGCGCTGTTCGCCGGCTTCCCGGCCGGCACTGTTTCCGGTGCGCCGAAGGTGCGCGCCATGGAGATCATCGACGAACTGGAAAGCACGCGGCGCAGCTTCTATGCCGGCGGCGTCGGCTATTTCTCCGCCAATGGTTCGATGGATACCTGCATCACCTTGCGCACCGCCCTGGTCAAGGACGGCACCATGTACGTGCAGGCTGGCGCCGGCATCGTCGCCGATAGCGACCCGATGTCGGAACATGTCGAATGCGTGAACAAGGCCAAGGCGCTGATGCGCGCCGCCGAGGAAGCCGAACGCTTCGCTCAAGGCGGCGGCCGGGGACAATAGCGCAGGACCTGGAGGCAGCATGGCAACCGCGTTCAAGTTCATCTGGGCGCGTGCCGCCAAGCGCAAGGGCGGTGACAAGGCATTGCAGGCGCTGCTGCCCAAAGTGCCTGACCAGAAGGCGCTGGGGAAGCTTAACGATGACCGCGTGCTGGCCGAGATGACCAAGCGCGTATTCTCCGCCGGCTTCGTGTGGCAGGTGATCGACGCCAAGTGGGATGGCTTCGAGGCGGCTTTCATAAACTTCCAGCCGAAGAAGCTGCTGCACAAGCCCGATGAATTCTGGGAGAAGCTGGCCTCCGACACCCGCATCGTGCGCAATGGCCAGAAGATCATGACCGTGCGCGCCAATGCGCAATTCGTGCTCGATATCGCTGCCGAACATGGCAGCTTCGGCAAATTCCTCCAATCCTGGCCGGTGACAGATCAGGTCGGCCTGATGGAATTGCTGGCCAAGCGCGGCAGCAGACTCGGCGGCAACACCGGCCAGTATCTGCTGCGCTTTCTCGGCAAGGACGGCTTTGTCACTTCTAACGATGTGATCACCTGCCTGCGCGATGCCGGCGTTGAATTGAGTCAGACTGCTGCATCGAAGAAAGACCTGCGTAAGATCCAGGATCAGTTCAACGCCTGGGCGAAAGAGTCCGGCCTGCCCTACATGCATGTCTCGCGCGTCTGTGCCATGTCGGTGGGCCAGAATTATGACGAAGCAACCTTGAAGAAGATGCGCGGCGACGAATAAGACTGGCTTGATTGCAGATATCTGCCTATCCTGTTCGATGTCTTCCGAAAAAATTGAGGATGCCGCCCTGCTCTGGGAGCAGCGTGGCATTGCCGCCCGTGACGCCAAACGCTACGACGAGGCCGCACGCTATTTTCGCTCCGGTCTGATGTTGGCCGACCGTCCAATCTCCTGGCTCGGCTTGGCGCTTTGTCTTGCCCATACAGGTCAGCATGGCGAAGCCCGCGAATGTTTTGAGAAAGCCCGAGCGTTAGCTCCTCATTCCGGTGTGATCCGCCATCTGGCGGATGCCGCCGCTGGCGCCAATCCAGCCCGCATGCCGAGTGCCTACATCGCCTGGCTCTATAACACCAACGCTGCCGATTTCGATAACGATATGGCAACACTCGGCTATCGCGGCCCGGAGATGCTGCACCAGCTCATCACCCGCGTCTGGCAGCCGGAAAATAAACTGGCGATACTTGACCTCGGCTGCGGCACCGGATTTTCCGGCCAGCCGTTCAAGCCCTATGCCGCCACCATGGATGGCGTCGACATCGCCCAACGCATGCTCGATCAGGCAGCGCGCAACGGTAACTATACCCGCCTGTTCTGCTCCGATGCCCATGTTTTTCTACAGCAGGCGGATCAGCAATATGATGGCATCCTGGCCGCCGAGATGCTGAACTACGTCGGAGATGTGACCGAAATTTTTACCTTGATGGCTACCGCGCTCAGACCTGGCGGGCAGATTTTCATCACCATCGAGCGTGACCTGACCCCGACCGCGCTGGGCTACCGCCTGGCGGCAAGCGGACGCTATCAGCACGACGAAAAGCATATTCCAGTTGTTGCGGCTCAGGCTGGCTTGATGGTGGCCGACCGAGTGGACGAACCCCTGCGGGTGGAAGCCGGCGAATTGGTGCCTGGAACCGCCTATCGGCTGTGCCACAAGGCCTGAACTGGAGCCGCACCAGCGCTACGGGCTTTGCTGCCACGCAATATTCCCGCCGCAGGAATTTACGCTGGCTTTATTGGCGGATTACACTAGATAATAAGTATCTAGGAAGAATTCCTCGGACGCCTCCATGCGCTTTGCCGAACATATCGACGAATCTGATCTGCGCTGGCTCTACCTCTACTGGCTGAAGCGCAAGGCGGGCCGCTTTCCGCCGCCGCGGGACCGTATCGATCCCGTTGACCTGCGCCATTTGCTGCCGAGCATTTTCATTATCGAGGTTGACCACGAGCAGGAGCGGTTCCGCTATCGCCTTGCCGGCAGCGACGTGGAAAGCCTGGTGCTGACCAAGCTGCATGGCCGCTGGCTGGATGAAGCCGTGATCAGCCCGCTGCGCGAATTCTTCGATGAAAGCTTCTGCATCTGCGCCTTCCAGCGCAAGGTGCATTTCCGCCGCAACACGCTGCACCTCGCCGGCCGGCCTTATATCCGCTATGCCCGCATCCTGCTGCCGCTGTCCAATGATGGCGAGAAGATCGACCACCTGCTCGGCTGCATCAAGATCGACCAGCGTTTCGCACGCGGCAATCCCACTGCCGTGTCGGAAAGCGAGATCACCATCGCCGATATCGCCACGTTCGAACTCGATGCCTACAGCGACGGCGAACCCGCGCCAAAATAAACTTCAGTTCGAGGCGATGCGTTCCGGGTTGCGGTTGCGCAGCACGGTGGTCACCGGCACCAGGCTGAAACCGCGCGCCTTGGCATCTTTTACCCAGCGTTCCAGCGCCTCCAGCGTCGCGGTATGTGGATGGCCGATGCCGATGGCATCGCCATTGCTGCGCGCAATGCGCTCCAGCGCGGCGAGCTGGGCCGCGACACCGCCGGACTGGCGTTCGTCGTCAAGGAACAGGTCGCGCCCGGTGGCAGCAAGACCGCGCTTATGCGCCAACGGCAGGCCGGCGGAATTCGGGCCGGTGTGGCTGTCGAGCCAGAAACGGCCCCGGCGCTGCAATTCATCAAGCACAATCGCCATGCCGCGCGGATCGGCGGTGAAGCGGCTGCCCATGTGGTTGTTGACGCCGGCATAATCGTCGAAGCGGTCCAGCGCCCAATTCACCCGGCGGCGCAGCTCACCCTCTTCCATGCCGACATAGAGCGCATTCGGCCCCGGGTCGTTGCGCTTGGCATCCAGCGGCTCCATCGGCAGATGCAGCATCACCTCATGGCCCTTGGCGCGCGCCGAGGCGCTCTGCTCCGAAAGCTCGTTGGCATAGCTCATGTAGGACAGCGTCAGCGGCCCTGGGATATTCACCGCGCGCGCCGAGTTGCGCCGGTCGAGGCCCATGTCGTCGATGACGATGGCGATATAGGGCGGCTTGGCATCCAGCGGCGCCGGCACGGCAAGTTGGCGCCAGCGCTCAGTGCCGGGCAGCGGCGCGGTATGTGCCGACGGCGGCACGAAGCTCTGCGGCGGCACCGGCAGGGCTGCCGGCTTGGCCTGCTTGGCGGCATGGGCGGCAGCCGGCGCGGGCGGCAGCGCCGCCACTTGCTGTAAAACCGGGACCGGCTCGACAGGCTTGGGCAATTCGGCCTGAACTGGCGCGGGCTGCGGTGCCGGCATCACCGGCTCTGCGGCAGCCGCCGCTGGTGCGGGCATGGCGGGTGGCGGCGGGGGCGCCAGGGCCGGACGTTCTTCCGTCTCGGAAGACAAGCCGCGCGGGTTCCAGCCCGCGGGTAAATGCAGTTCAGCGGTTCGGCTTTCCGGCAGGGCAGCCTGCGGCTTGGCAATCGCCTGCGGCACCACGCTGACCGTGCGCGGCGCCTGATTCTGCAGCGAGGTCGCCGGGCCGCCCAGCATGGTGCCGAGCACCACGCCGCCGCCCAGCAGCAGGAAGGCCCCGCCCCATAATGACCAATGTGCCAGGACGGCGAATGTTTTGCGCTTCGGTGTCGCTGCCGGGGCAGCCGCTTCGATCTTCGCACCGGGTGCTGCCCGTGCCATGGTGGCGCCATAGGCATTGGCTGCATGAGCCGGCGAGCCGCCGCGCGGCTGATCCTGGCGGCGCAGCCGCAAACCGTCGCTCATCGCCGCCCCCAGAATTTGTCGCTCATGCCCAGCCGCATACTGCATCTCCGATTCGGCGGCCCGATTCGCCGCTTTGTTCGCAGAATGCTCTCTAAAGCTGAGCAAGACGTTAACAAAGTCCTGCAAACTGCCCTCAGGCGGCGGTTTGGACAGCTCCCGTCTTGAAGAACGCCACCAGGTCGGCCAGCCCCTTCGCCTGATCGGCCATCGACTGCGCCGAGGCGGTGGTCTGCTCCACCAGGGCGCCGTTGCGCTGGGTCATTTCGTCCATCTCGGCGACCGACTGGTTCACATCATCGAGGCCCGAGGCCTGTTCCTGGCTGCCGATGGCGATTTCCTCGATGATGCCGGCAACACGCTTCACGGCATCGACGATGGCCTCCAGGCTGGAACCGGCCTGCCGCACCAGCTTGGCGCCTTCGCGCACCTGGCCATTGGATTCCGAAATCAGCGCCTTGATCTCGCGCGAGGCTTCCGCCGAGCGCTGCGCCAGGTTGCGCACTTCCTGCGCCACGACCGCGAAACCCTTGCCCGCCTCGCCTGCCCGCGCTGCTTCCACGGAAGCATTCAGCGCCAGCAGGTTGGTCTGGAACGCGATCTCGTCGATCAGGCCGACGATATCAACGATCTTCTGGCTCGAGCCCTCGATGCGACCCATCGCCGTCACCACCTCGCCAACCACACGGCCGCCGCCTTCCGCCGTGTCTCGTGCCGCCACCGCGAACTGGCTGGCCTGGCGGGCGTTGTCGGCATTGTGCCGCACGGTGGCGGTGATTTCCTCCATGGTCGCCGCCGTGCGCTGCAGGCTGGCGGCCTGCGCTTCGGTGCGCTGCGCCAGATCATGGCTGCCGGCGGAAATCTCGGCCGAGGCATCGCGCACCAGACCGGCGGATTGCCCGAGCCGGCCGGCGAATTCGGCCAGCCGCTCGGCCAGTGTGTTGGCATCCAGCGCCAGGCGTTCGAACACGCCGCGATAGCCTCCGTTGATGCGGTGGGTGAGATCACCCTGGGCCAGCGCGCCAAGCATGCCGCCGAGATCGCCCAGCGCCCGCTCCACAGTGCCGAGCAGGCCATTGACGCCGATGCCGAGCGTGCGCATCACGCCCTGCAGCGCGTCAGCGTCGATGCGGCGACTCAAGTCACCGTCATTCGCCGCCGCAACGATCTGGCCGATGGCCTGTTCCAGCAGCGCTTCCTGGGCCTGGCGCTCGCGCTCGAAGGCGACGCGGCTTTCCTCCACCTCGCGCTGCAGGCGTTCATTCTCCTGGCCGGCGGTCTTGAACACATCGACGGCCCGCGCCATGTCGCCGATTTCATCGCGCCGCGTGGTATCGGCCAGCGTCACCGACCAGTCGCGGTCGGCCAACCGGCGCATCGCATCGGTGAGGCGGCCAATCGGCGCTGAAACCTGCGGCCCGATGAAGAAGCCGCCGATCGCCACCGCCGCGATCAAGCTGATCAGCGCCAGCACACCCAGCACCACCAGCACCATGCGTCCCTGCCCGGCAGCCG
Organism: Ferrovibrio sp. MS7; assembly: GCF_038404985.1. Classification (NCBI taxonomy): domain Bacteria; kingdom Pseudomonadati; phylum Pseudomonadota; class Alphaproteobacteria; order Rhodospirillales; family Rhodospirillaceae; genus Ferrovibrio; species Ferrovibrio plantarum. The sequence continues at coordinate 2,534,271 of NZ_JBBKBA010000001.1, read as the reverse complement.
AAGCGGCAGCCGTGTCGGCGCGCTGCGACGCGGCACCAACCACCACCTCGATCTTCTCGGCAAGCTGTGCCGCGCCATCGCGCGCCTGCTTCAGCGCCACACCGGCGGTCATGGAGGTACGCAATTCACCGCGGCGAAGCTGGAACAGGCTGTCGCTGGAGGAACCATAGGCCTGCAGATTGCCGGCAGCGGTGCGGATGGCCGCGATATCGATATGCGCGCTGGCCAATTCCAGATCCTGCAGGATGATGTTGTTCAGCGTGGCGAATTCACTTTGCAGCTTGGTCAGATCGTCGTTGCTCGGTGCCTGCGCGGCAACACTCAGCACACCAATCATCTGGTTCACCGCCGCTGCAGCTTCCATCAGCGCGCGTGCCGCTCGCGCCATGCTGCCGCCGGCACCGCGCCCAATATCGTCGATCGCCTTATCGGTCAGCGGCTTCACCAGCGCCTGGAAGTCAACGAAATCGGCAGCGAGTTTGGCCGACTTCTCCTGGCGCTGCGCGATCCAGTCGAGCCGCGCCGTCACCGAGCGGTTGATCTGGGCGATGCGACCCTGGAGGAATTCCACCGCCTTGCCGATTTCCTCGAGTTGCGCCGGTTCGGCACCACTCAGCTTGACCACGTCGAGAGTCTGCGCCAGACGCTTCTGCAAACCTTCGAGTTCACCGAGAACGCGAACCCGCTCGGCATCATCGGCCGCCGCCGCGAGCGCCGGCGCGGCGGAGGTGAGTTCCGCGCTCAGCGTCTTCATGCTCAGCGCCGCCACCACATCGGGCAGGCTCTCGCCGGTGATGCCGGCATAGGTGTTCTGCACCCGGCTGAAGAACAGCGCCGCCACACCATTGGAGAGCAAAGTGATCGCCGCCAGCACGGCAATGGCAATGTTCAACTTCTGTCGGATACCGAATCCCATGGCAATCCCCTCTGATGCCGTAGCGGCGGCTTTTGCGGCCTTTGTTCTAGCCTGCACAACAGGCTTTGGACCAAGGTATAAGGGAGGCGGTAGCAGCCTACCAGCGGCAGCTTGTGAAGAAGCAGTTTCAGGCCGGATACGTATATCTTGGGTCGGCGGTATCGCCGCTCCGCAACCTGTGGGGCCTGTGGAAAAAAGCCCTTGACCATCCGGCAGAACCAATTTAGAACATCCACCAGGTTTCAATTTCGTTCCAAATCAGTGCCCCCAATCTTCTGGTTTCCCAGGCCAGATAAAGCACCGAGGCGGAACACTCAGGGCAAGGGAGAAAGCGGATGCTCACCCGCAAGCAACATGACCTGCTGATGTTCATTCATGAACGGCTCGAGACCTCGGGCGTCTCGCCCTCCTTCGAGGAAATGAAGGAAGCGATGAAGCTGAAGTCGAAGTCGGGCATCCACCGCCTGGTCACCGGGCTGGAGGAACGCGGCTTCCTGCGCCGCCTGGCGCACCGCGCCCGCGCCCTGGAAGTGCTGCGCCTGCCCGACTCGGCGGTGCCGCTGCGCGGCGGTGCCGGCGCCGGGGTCACCACCGCTTCCCGCGCCGCGCCGGCCCGGAACCGCCTGATGCCGCGCGGCACCGGCGACATGATGCAGCCGATGCAGGGCACGCCGGTTACCGTCAGCCCGTTCAACGCCCGCGATATCGTCACCCTGCCGCTCTATGGCCGCATCGCCGCCGGTACACCGATCGAGGCATTGCGCGACCTCTCGACGCAGATCGACGTGCCCATCGGCCTGCTCGGCAATGGCGACCATTACGCGCTGGAAGTGGCCGGTGACTCGATGGTGGATGCCGGCATCCTGGATGGCGACACCGTGGTGATCCAGCGCAGCGACAATGCCGAGAACGGCACCATCGTGGTGGCGCTGGTGGATGATCAGGAAGTGACCTTGAAGCGCCTGCGCCGCAAGGGCAATTCGGTGGCGCTGGAAGCCGCCAACACCGCCTACGAGACCCGCATTTTCGGCCCCGACCGGGTCAAGGTGCAGGGCCGCCTGGTCGGCCTGCTGCGCCGCTACTAAGCGTCGGCATATCGGATTGAGCGAAGGGCGCCAGCGATGGCGCCCTTTTCTTTTACTCGCCCAGCTCGTCCATCAACACCGCGCCTTCGCCCCTGCCCGGCTGTGCGGCATTCGCCGCGCCATGGCCGCGCGGCGGCGACCATGGCTTCAGGCCACGCTCAGCAGCCACCTTGCGCAGACTGAAACGACCCTCGTCGTGCAGGTAGAGCGCATGCGCGCCTTCGCGCCAGAGATCGAAGCGGTCGATCACCAGCCGCGCGCCGGCGCAGCGGCCGCGTATTGGAAATGGCGCCACCACGATATCGGCGCGGCGGCAATCCTCGGCCAGCGCCCGTTCCTCGCGCGGCAGCGCAATCACCCAGCCTTTCACGCGCGCAGTGCAGCCTTCCGGTTCGCAGCGCAGGGAACCATCCGCGCCTGCAGCAGCCGCGCGCCGCGCATTCGGCCAGGGCAGCAGGGCTGGCGCACCGAGGCGGCGCCACCAGGTTTCCGCCTCGAAGCCGCGCGGCGCGGCATTGGCCGGCAGGTTGGCCGGGCTGCTGAAATAATAGCGATCAGCATCATTGCCACCGCGCAACGCAATGCGGCGGGCATCGCCGCTGATCAGCAGATCCGGCAGCGGCGTGAATAGCGGCGAAGCCAGGCCGGCGCAGATCGGCAGCAGGCCGAGCCAGCGCCAGGGCAGCCGCCACAGGCAGAGCCACAAGCCGCCGATGGCCATGGCGCCGAGGCTCCAGGCCGGCATCGCCGGGATCGTCGCCACCGCCCCCGGCCAGCCGGCGACCCATACGGCAATGGCGATCAGGCCCTCGACACCCCAGCCCATCGGCACCAGTGCCAAAGCCTCGAGACCGAACGGCATCAGCGCGAAGGCCAGCATGGCCAGCGGCATGATCCAGAACGATACCAGCGGCGAGGCGATCAGGTTGGCGATCAATGCATAATCGGCAAAGCGGTTGAAGTGATAGGCCGCGAACAGCCCTGAGCCGATACCGGCGACGAAACTGCTGAGCAGCACGCCGGCGAGCCACAAGCCCGCCATGCGCAACGGCCCGGCCTGTCCCCGCCAGCGCGCCAGCGGCTGCTCCAGTGCTTCGTAGCTGGCGATCAGCGCCGCCACGGCGCCGAAACTCATCTGGAAGCCGGCATCGAGCAGGCTTTCCGGCGCCAGCAGCAGCAAGAGCAAAGCCGCCAGCGCCAGACTGCGCAGGCTGAGCGCCTGGCGGTCAAGCAACACCGCACCGAGCGCCAAGGCGACCATGAGAAACGAACGCTGTGTTGCCAGCGCAGAACCCGAGATCAGCATATAGGCGGCAGCGCCAATCAGTGCGGCAACAGCGGCAATCTTCTTGATCGGCCAATGCAGCGCGGCATAAGGCAGCAGTGCCAGCAAGCCGCGAATGGCGGCGAACAGGATGCCGGAGACCAGCGCCAGATGCAGGCCGGAGATTGAGAGGATATGCGCGAGGCCGGAATCGCGGAAGGCATCGTCGATCTCTTCCGGGATCGGACCACGCACGCCGGTCATCAGCGCGGCAGCAATGGCACCATCGGCGCCATCCAGCGCGGCAAGGATGCGTTCGGTCAGGCGTTGCTGCGCGTTGGCAAGGCCAATCCGCCAGGCATCGCCCCAGGCATCCAGGCTCGATGCCGGGAGTGGTGGCAGGATTTCCACCGCGCCATTGGCGGTGCCGATGGCGCCAATGCGCTGAAACCAAGCAGTGCGCGCGAAATCGAAGGCGCCGGGCATCACCGGGCCGGATGGCGGACCGAGCACGGCGCGCAGGCGTACACGCTCGCCGGGCCTGAGGCCTTCACCACCCTGGCGCAGAGTAACGCGCAGCCGTGCCGGCGTCGCTTCCGGCTCCAGCTTTTCGATCCAGGCCTGATCGATGGTCAGGCGATGGCCATGGTCGCGCGGCTCCACCAGCAGCACGCGGCCTTCGATCCAGCTCGCCGGCAGGCGCCGCTGCAGCACCGGCGCCGCCACATCTTCTGCCCGCTCGGCCGCCAGCCAGAGGCCGCCGAGCAGCAACACCAGCGGCGCGAAGGCCACCGCCCAAACCGGACGGCGCCAGATCAGCCCAAGCAGCAACACCAAACCGAGCGTGACGAGGATGCGCAGCGGCATTGCCGCCGGTGCCTTGGGCAGCAGGAAGTAGAGTGCGATGCCGAGCCCGAGCAGAACCGGCAACCACAGGAACCAGCGTTCGCGCTCGGCCAGCAGCGCCGGCCAGGGGCGAAAAGCCGCTATCGCCTGCAGCCGCAGGCGCAACCCATGCCGCAGGCTGGGCCACAAACCGGTGAAAGGAAAGGATGGCAGCGCCATGGCGCGATCCTGTGCCGGATCGGCTGGCGGCGGCAAGCCGGCTTAAATCGGGAACAGGATCAGCGCCCCAAAACGATCAGCGTTCCGGCCGCACGCGACGAGCCTGCTCGCCCATGAATTGCTGCAGCTTGTCTACCGCCTGGCGCGGCATCGGATCCTGGCCGCTGAGCATCAGCGACAGAGCTACGCGGCTCAGGCCCAGCTTTGTCGCAAGCTGGTCGATGGAGATGGAGGCCACCTTGCAGGCCTGCGATACCGCCACCAGCGAGCCCTTCTCGACATAGAAGCGGCCCCAGGTCTCTTTCACATTCACCTTCTCCGGCACCACCGGCAGCAATGGCTGCCGCATGCGCGCCGGATCCAGGCGGATGGTTTCCGCCATCGAATAGCTGCTGGTCGGCGCCATGGTTGGCTGCATCGGCGTCGCTGAGGGACGCGGCAGCGGCGTATTCGTCATCGAATTGGTGAATTCCTCGAGCCGTGGCGCCTGCTCGATGCCGGCCCGCAGCAGCTTCTCCACCGCCTCGATCAGCGCCTGGGCCGGCGGCGCCAATTCATGCTCTTCGCCGAAGCGGTCGTAGTATTGCGAAATCTCGCTCAGGCGCTCGAGCCGGCGGACCAGGAACTCGCGCGCGCCAAGCGGCAGCTTGCGGCCGGACTGGGTGATCTTCACCAGGTAGATACGCGTGGTATCGAGTTCCAGGATGATGACCTTCCAGCGGATCTTCGAGAGATGCTTGTTCAGCGGTTCCCGCTTGGCCGTCTCGAATTCCGGGATGCGGCCTTCCACCAGATCGACGAAGACATAGAAATGCTCAATCTTCTCGACGAAGCGTTTGTAGTCCTGAAAATGCGGGCTGGAATTCGAGGAGTCCTGGCAAAAAGCCATCAGCTCACGGCTTTGGTTTTCAACCACGCCGATAAGCCGGAGGGTCTCCTGAACGACGGACTTATTCACCGTCACGCGACTGCAATCCTTGCGTCTGGGGGCTTATTTAGAAGGATACTAAATGCGCAACCGTGGAACTGCAACCTCGGACTGCGCGTGTTATCTACGCGTTCAGCCCGCGTTCGATAAGGAACCTGGACTCGGCGAGGGAGAACCGGGGTTCGGCAAGGGCGCCGCACTTGGCAAGGGATGCGGTGCGCAGAACAGGCCTTCGCGGCGCATATCGTAGCAATAAGCGCGGGCGGCATCGCGGTCGACAAAGCCGCCGAGCAGCACGCGCACGGTCTTTCCGCGGCTGCTGCCGAGATCGACTTCGACGTAACGGGGCATCAAACCCTGCAAAATGGAATAGCGCTTCGACAAAGCAACCCAGCCGCGTTCGGCGTCACCCAGGTTTTTGAAACTGGCGACATGGCCGGCGAAACGCGGCACTGGCGGCGCGGGAGTTGGCGGGGGCGCCGGCGGTGGCGCCGGCATCGGTTCCGCCTTCATCTCCACCATCGCAGGTGGCGGCGGCAGATCGACAGGCGCAGCATCGGCAGCGGGCGGTTCCGCCGGTTTATCGGCCATCGCCTTCATGCCGGAACAGCCAGCCAGCACCAGCGCCAGGATCAGCGTGGCAATGGCTGGCCGATACGGCATAGCCTGGATCACTTGTCGATGAGGCGGAACATGTGGCGGTCGAGCAAGGCGCTGACCGAAACGGTCTTGGTGCTGCTGGCATCGCGCTCATTAATGAGCTGCACATGCACCACATCCTCGCTGGGGAACTGGATCAGGCGTGCCACCCGCCAGGTGAAGCCCTGACGCTGCTCGAAACGCTGGCCCGGAACGATGTCGGAAGCGGTCAACTTTGCCATCAGGCATCCCTGTTACTGTTACTGGCAGCGTAGCGGATTCGTGCCAGCGCGCCAACGCCCGCTTCAGCCCGGATGCTGAATATTGAAAGTATATATGCCGTTGGCTTCAGTGCTGCTCAGCAGTGTGTAGCCGGCTGCTTCGCACAAAGCCGGAATATCCGCCTGGGTCGCCGGGTCTGTCGCTTCCACGGTCAGGCTGCCGCCCTTGGGCACCGACTGCATCGCCTTCTTGGTGCGCAACACCGGCAGCGGGCAAGTCAGCCCACGCAAATCCAGAACCTGGCTCATCGCCGCACCCTCATTCCACCGACCAACAAGCGAGAATGGCCGAAACTTCACTTTCGCCCTGTTGTTTATATAATCACAGCGACAATTTTGGAAACCCTTGGCGCTCTTCGGCGTCGGGGGCGTTTTAGGGAGCCGGCCGCGATGGGTGAGATTTCGACGGCGCTGCTGGTGAATGGCGGCGGATTGCTGCTGGGCGTGATTTTCGGCGGCCTGGTACAGCGGACCAACTTCTGCACCATGGGCGGTATCAGCGACCTGGTCCTGCTGGGCGATGGCAGCCGGTTCCGCGCCTGGCTGCTGGCCATCGGCACCGCCATCCTGGGCGCCCAGGGCCTGCATCTGGCCGGCCTGGTGAACCTGGATGGGGCCATCTACGCCACCACCAATCTCGGCTGGCTGGGCGCCCTACTCGGCGGCCTGGTATTCGGCTTCGGCATGGTGCAGGCCGGCGGCTGCGGCAGCCGCACCCTGGTCCGCTTCGGTGCCGGCAACCTGAAATCCCTGGTCGCCCTGCTGGTGCTGGGCGTCACCGCCTACGCCACCTTGCGCGGCATCATCGGCCCGGCGCGGCAATGGTTCGAGGGCCTGACGGTGATCGACCTCAAGGCGCGCGGCATTCCGACCCAGTCCCTGCCCGATCTGTTCGCCGCGCTCGGCCTGCCGGCCCGTCCCCTGCGCATCCTGCTGGCACTCGGCATCGGCGGTGGCCTGGTGGCCTATGCCTTGAGCAATGCCCGCTTCCGCGCCAGACCTAAGCTGGTGATTGGCGGCATCGGCGTCGGGCTGATCGCGGTCGCCGGCTGGGCCGTTACCGGGATTCTCGGCAACGACGAATTCGAACCGGTACCGCTGGCTTCCGTCACCTTCGTGGCGCCGGTGGCCGACAGCCTGCTCTACCTGATGACCTTCACCGGCGCGACACTGAATTTCGGCATCAGCACCGTGGGCGGCATGATCCTCGGCGCCTTCCTGGTGGCGAAGCTCGACGGCAGTTTCCGCATCGAAAGCTTTTCCAGCCGCGACGACCTGATCGGCCATCTGCTCGGCGGCGCGCTGATGGGCGTCGGCGGCGTCTTCGCGCTCGGCTGCACCATCGGCCAGGGCCTTACGGGCTTTTCAACCCTGGCTCTCTCCAGTGTGATCGCCTTCGGCGGCATCTGCCTTGGCGGCGTGCTGGGGGTGCGCTATCTCGAAGAGGGCAATCTGCGCGATGCCGTGCGCGCCCTGTTCGCCGCGCGCTGAAGGAACCAGATGAACGGTCTCGATGTTTCCTATGCCGTCGCCGCCGGTGCCGGGGCGCTGAGCTTTCTCAGCCCCTGCGTGCTGCCGCTGGTGCCGGCCTATCTCTGCTTCGTCGCCGGCACGTCGCTGGACGAGATGCTGGAGCGCCAGGAGATCGACAAGGCGGAAACACGCCGCGTGCTGATGGCGGCCATCGCCTTCGTGCTCGGCTTTTCCACCGTGTTCGTGATCATGGGCGCCTCGGCTTCGGCGATCAATCAGCTTGTGGTGCAGCATCTCGACATCATCGGCAAGATTGCCGGCGGCATCATCATCCTGTTCGGCCTGCATTTCATGGGGCTGCTGAAGATCGGCCTGCTCTACCGCGAGGCCCGCATCAATCCGGAAAACCGGCCGACCTCATGGCTCGGCGCCTATGTCATCGGCCTCGCCTTCGCCTTTGGCTGGACGCCCTGCATCGGGCCGATCCTGGCCAGCATCCTGACCATCGCCGGCAGCCGCTCGGATCTCAGCTACGGCGTTTCGCTGCTCGCCACCTACGCTCTCGGCCTTGGCATCCCGTTCCTGCTCGCGGCCCTGGCGATGAAGCCGTTCATGCGCTTCATGCAGCGTTTCCGCCGTCACATGCGCAAGGTGGAGATTGCCGCCGGCGCCCTGCTGGTCACCACTGGCGTGCTGATCTTCACCAACAGCCTTGGGCAGTTCAGCTATTTCCTGCTGGAAACCTTCCCCTGGTTCGCCACGCTGGGGTAAGCCGCCCGGCTTGTGTCTGCCAGCCCCTTCCGGCGACCGGCAAAACCGCATAACGTCGCGGCATGCTGCGCCGGCTCCTGCTTCTTTTGCCGCTTCTGCTGGCTGCCGCCCCTGTGCCGGCGGCAGAACCGCTGCGGCTGGTCACCGGCACCGACTACCCCCCTTTCGCCGATCCCAAGCTGCCCGATGGCGGCGCCCTGACTGAACTGGTTCGCGCTGCGTTCAGCGCCTCGGGACGCGAAACATCCATTGCCTACACTTCCTGGAATCGTGCGCTGGAGGAAACCAAGCTCGGGCGCTACGACGCCGCCCTGCCCTATGTGCCCTCGCCCGAGCGTGCCTCCAGCTTTTTCTTCTCCAGCGCGCTGTTTAACATCGACACCTATGTGCTGAGCAGCAGCGAACGCGATGCTGCGGTGAAGGCAATCGGCCCTGGCATGCCGGGGCCGCGTGCCTGTCTGCCGCTCGGCTGGACACCGCAGCCAGCCTTGCGCGCGCTGCTCGAAAACGGCACGGCGCGGCAGATCGAAACCACCGCTGCCGCCAGTTGCCTGAAGATGATCCAGGCTGGCCGCGTCGATTTCTTCGTCGTCAGCAAGCCGGTTGGCTGGCATCTGATGCGCAGCGAGGAATTGCCGCGCCGCCTGTTCCGCTTTTCTGATCAGCCGCTCTCGCGCTCAACCCTGCACTTGATGGTCTCACGCTCCAGGATCGGCGGCGAAAGCCTGCTGGCGGAATTCGAGCAGGGCATGGAGCGGATCAGCAAGAACGGCATTGCCACCAACATCCTGGCGCGCCACGGCCTGTTGGAATAGCCGGCTATGTGTGGCCGCTTCGCCTTGACCGTGACCATGGAAGTGCTGGGGCAGATGTTCGATCCGGCTGAACGCCCGAATGTGGCGCCGCGCTGGAATATTGCACCGACGCAGCAGGCCTGGGTGGTGATGCAGGACGAAGCCAGCCGCCACCTCACCAGCATGCGCTGGGGTTTCGAGGGGCCGAACGGGGCGCCGCTGATCAATGCACGCGCCGAGACCGCAGCGACCAAACCGACATTCCGAGACGCGCTCAACTTGCGTCGCTGCCTGGTGCCGGCGGATAGTTTCTACGAATGGCAGCAACTTGACGAGAAACGCAAGCAGCCCTGGCGCATCGGCATGAAAGGCGGCACGCCGTTTGCCTTTGCCGGCCTGTGGGAAGACGCTGCCGACAAGACGGGCCAGCCCTTCCAGCGCTTCACCATCCTCACCTGCGCCGCCAACCACTATCTGGCGCCGCTGCATGAGCGCATGCCGGTGATCGTGGCGCCGGAGGATTACGCAAGCTGGCTGACACCGGGTCCGCCGGCCATCGGCCTGCTGCGCCCGTTTCCAGACGAGCCGATGGCACGCTACCGTGTCAGCGACCGGGTCAACAGCGTGAAGCACGACGATGCCGGCTGCTTCGAGCGGCTGGTAGCCACCACGCTGGTCTGAGCGTCAAGGGCTAGAGTTTCAGCGTCTCACCCTGCACCCGCACGTGATGCGCCTTCAAATCGCGCGGGCTCTTGCAGCCGCAGGCATGGGCGATGGCTTCCACGTCATGCTGCACCGCCTTGGCGTAGTTCGCCACGCGCACCGCCTTGCGTGCCGGATCAAGGCCGCGCATGAAGCGCGGTTCGTTCGAGGTCACGCCGGTCGGGCAATGGCCGGTATTGCACTTCATTGCCTGGATGCAGCCGAGCGCGAACATGTAGCCGCGCGCCGAGACGACGAAATCGGCGCCCTGGCACAGCGCCCAGGCAACCTTGTCCGGCGTCAGCAGCTTGCCCGAAGCGATGATGCGGATGCGGTTGCGCAGGCCATATTGCCGCCGCTTCTCCGCCAGCAACGGCAAAGCCTGCACGATGGATTGCCCGACATAATCGGCCAGCGGCGCCGGCGCCGCACCAGTGCCGCCCTCGCCGCCATCAAGCTGGATGAAATCCGGTGCCTCCATCGGCCGCTCGCGCAGATACTCGAACAGGGCGTCGATGAAGCTGTCGTCGCCCAGCGCCATCTTGATGCCAACCGGCTTGTTGGTGACATCGCGCACCCGGCCGATGAAATTCACCAGGCTGCGCACATCGGTGATCTCGGGATGCCGGCTTGGCGAGATCGACGCCTTGTGCGGCTCGATCAGGCGGATGCCGGCAATCTCCTCATTCACCTTCGCCGCCGGCAGGATGCCGCCACGGCCGGGCTTGGCGCCCTGGCTGAGCTTGACGCAGAACATCTTGACCTGCGGCAAGGCCGCGATGGCGGCAAGCTTGGTCTCATCGAGACGGCCGTCCTTGTCACGCACGCCATACTTCGCCGTGCCGATCTGGAACACCACGTCGCAATTGCCCTTGAGGTGATAGGGCGACAGGCCACCCTCGCCGGTATCGAGCCAGATGCCGGCCAGCGCCGCGCCTTCCGACAGCGCGGTGACGGCGGCGGAAGACAACGCACCGTAGGACATGCCGGAGATATTGAAGAAGCTGTTCGGCTTGAACGGGTTTGCCACCACACCCTTGCCGATCCACTTGCCGGTATAGGGTTCCGCCTCGTCGTCATTCACCGGAAAGGCGGAATGCAGGAAGTAGATATGGCCGGGCTGCTGCGCATCCACCTCGGAGCCGAAGGCAACATAATTCGATACCGCCTTGGCCGAACGGTAGACCCAGGCGCGGGTCAGGCGGTTGAACGGGCGCTCTTCCCAATCGGCAGTGAACCAGTATTGGCGGAAGTATTCGCCCAGGTTCTCCATGATGTAGCGGAAACGGCCATAGATCGGGAAGTTGCGGCGGATCGCATGATCGCGCTGCACCCAACGGTCATAGACGTAGAAATAAACAAAGGTGCCGCCAGCAATGGCGACGATCCCACCCAGCACCCACCACATGCTGCCCCTCCTGAAGGTGAGACTATTCGCGTTGTCGTTGCCGCAAGTATAGGCGTGGCGAGCCTGATTCTACCAGCACTGATCCGTGACGGTTCGGTTAGGCTTCCAGGCCCGGCTTGCGCCACAACCATGTCAGCTCATGCTTGTTGTGGTGCAGGTGCAGCAAAGTGCCGCCGGGAATGGCCGCGAAAGCTGCTGCCGTGGCGTGGTCAGTCTCGCCCTGGAACTTCAGCGTGCAGATCATCCGCAGCGCTTTGTCCGCTGCGATCCAGCGCTGCACCAGGGCCAGCAGCCGGGCCGGATAGCAGATCACGTCGGAACAGAGCCAGTCGACCGCTGGCTCCTGGCGCGGATCGAGCGCGAAGGCGCTGCCCTGGCGCCAGGTGACCCCCGGCATGGCGGCGACATTCGGCGCCAGCGGTGCCTTGTCGATGGCATCGACGCGGGCACCGAGGCCGGCCAGCACCCAGGTCCAGCCCCCCGGGCAGGCGCCGAGATCAATGGTCGCCTCGCCCGGCTTCGGCATCTCGCCATGCAGCAGGGCAAAGCGGGTCAGCGCTTCCCAGAGCTTCAAGTAAGCGCGGCTCGGCGGTCCCTCGCGGTCCTCCTGGAACGCCCAGTCGCCATGCGGCAGCGGGCTTGAGCATTGCCCGGATGCCAGCATGCGGTCCGGTGCCAGCAAGGTGAAACTGCCCATCGGGGCTTTCGGCGGCAAGTCGCCGAAGCGCAGCGGCTTGGCCGAAACATGCGGCAGTTTTTCCTGGATCAGCTTGGCGCGGCGGTGATGCAGCGGCGCATAGGCGGCCCAGTTGCGCTGCATGCCTTTCAGGATGCCCGCCGCCTCGCCGATCGAGGCAATGGGAAATTCCTGCGGCTGATGCCAGATATTCGCTGCCCAGGCGGCCGCCACAGGCTCGCCTTCCGCCAGCAGCAGGCGGCCATGCTCGGCGACGATGCGCCGATCCTGCAATTCTGTGCGCAATTCAGGCTCGAAGCCCTCTGCGGCGAGATAGCCGGTAAGCATGCGGCTGACTACCGCGCCCCTGCCCGCGATGCAAGCGCCACTATGCTTGGCGCCAAATCAGCGGCGCCAGTTAGCGACGCCAATCAGCGGCGGTTGCCGGTGCTGCGCGGCGGTGCGATGCCTGCGCCGGAAGCAGCACCAGCGGCGGGCGACACGGTCATGTCGACCTTGGAGCCATAGAGCGACTGCTTGCTGATCAGGATCGAGGCAACGCGGTCACCGGCAGCCGAAAGATAGGTAAGCTGGCTGATCTCAGAGCGCACCACGGCGACTTCGGTCCAGCCGTAATTCAGCATCTCGCGGCGCATGAAATCGAACATGTCGTCGGAGCTGGAATTGATCGCATAGGACAACCGGCCGATCCAGCGGTCGCCCTCACCGAGGATGATCGTGCGGTTGGTATCCAGATTGTAGCCATCCGGCAGGGCAATGCCGGCGATCTGTGGCGGTGCCGCACGCGAGGCGTTGTCGGCGCGCGCGCCGCCGCCACTGCTGGTAAGCTGATTGTTGGCACAACCGGTGACTGCAACACAGGTCACAAGAATTGCCGCAAGGCCAATGACTCGAGTTTTCATGGATACGCTCTCTCGGTCCCCCGGCGAATCGGATAACTCGAAATTTACCATACTTGCGCGTTCTCCGCCGCCCCACAATTTCAACCAATTGCGGCGTCAGCCGAGCAGCACATCCTTGGCCCGGTTGATCTGGGCGGCAAGATAGGTGGAACCGCCATGGTCGGGATGGGCCGTCCGCATCAGGCGACGATGCGCGGCACGGATTTCCCCCTCGGTCGACCCTGGCTGCAACCCCAATACGGCATAAGCCTGCTCGCGGCTCATGCTGCCGGCATCGCCTGTCGCTGCACCGCCCTCGCCCGCCTGATCGCGCCAGTCAGGCCCCAGCCGGCGCTCCATATAAGCCTCCAGCAGCGCGATGCCGTTCGGGTCCTCGGCCCCCAGGGCGGCATGCAGGGCGAACAGGCCCGGCGGGTCCAGATCATCCAGCCGCCGCCCGGCCAGCGGGCCTTGCAATATCTCGCCGGTCATGGTGCCGCTGGCATGGTCCAGCCGCATGCGCAGCCAGGCGGTCTCGACGGCGGATTGCGGCGCGGCCTCGGCCGTGCTGCCGCCAGCCCCGCCATTCGTGGCCTCATGGCCGGTGCGGGCGCGGTTCCAGGAACTGGCGCCGGGGCCGCCGAACCAGCCGCCAAACAGCCCGGCCAGCCGCCCCTTGCCAAACATCGCCGCCGCAGCCAGCGCCAGCAGGCTGCCCATATCGATGCGGCCACGCAGGAACAGGAAGCCGGCCAAGCCGCCCAACACGATGCCGAGCCCGATGCGGATGCCCTTGGCCAGCGCTTTGGGGTCAGCCTGCAGGAACAGCCTGCCGCCGAACAGGAACAGCGCCAGGGCGGCGAGCCCGATGCCGAGGACCAGAGCCATAGGCTAGCCGAGCTGGCTGGTAAGCCGGCGCACTTCGGCACCGGCATTGGCGGAATACTGGCTCAGCGCCTTGTAGCCGCCGGCAGCATAGACCGCGACGGCGGTGAGCAGTTGCAGCAGCGTGGCAGCCGAAGCCGCATCGAAAGCACCGAAAGCGCCGCGCGTCAGCCGAGCCATATCCTTGAAGCAGGCCCGCGCCGTCGGTTCCTCGCCTTCCTGGAAGGCGAAGATCGGCACGCCGAGCAAACCGAGTTCGCCGGCCTTTGCTGCCACTTCGTCGGGGCTCTCTTCCAGGCAATCGCCGACATAGACCAGCGCATTGACGCGGGCGCCATTCGCCACCGCCTCTCGCGCTTCGGCCGCGGTGTGGCGCAACACGCGCTCGATCTGGGTATGGCCGCCGACGCATTCCACCTGGCGCATCAGCCGCAGCATCGCCTGTGCATCCGACACCCAGGGCGAGGCCCGGCATTCGCCCATGCCACGGAAGAAGACGAGCTGGATATCGAGGCCGCCGAGGCCCGCCACGGCCTTGAACATCTCGGCCTGAATCTTCTGCGCCTCGGCCCAGGTGCCGCCGCGGCTGGCGGTGGCATCCATGGCGAAAATCAGCCGCCCCCGGCCAGTCTGCGGCACCGGGCGCGGCGCCAAAGCCGCCTGGCGCAGAAATGCCTCCACCGCCTTCGCATTGGCAGCGGCGGGCAGCGATTGTCCTGGCTTGCCACTCGGCGCATCCGTCATGCCAACAGATATAGAGGCCATGTGCCTGGTTTGCCAGGGCAGCCTGCCCAGGCGCACTACCCTGGCACCCAACCCCAGGCACCCAACCTCTGGGGGATTTTAGGGTTGGCCTGGGGCAGCGCAGTGGTTAAGGTTGTCGGCGGCAGGGCGCTACGCGGCGCCCAAGACCGATAATAATAAACCGGAGGAACACTAGATGACGCGTTTCACGCCCTTGAAGACCCTTGCGTTTGCGGCCGTTGCCGCTATCGGCCTCGCCGGTACGGCCATGGCGCAGCCGAAGTCGCTGACGCTCGGCACGGCCTCGGTCGGCGGTACCTACTTCATCTATGGCGGTGTGGTGGCAACCCTGCTCACCGACACCATCGGCATCAACGTCTCGACGCAGCAGACCCAGGGCCCGAACCAGAACATCATTCTGGTGGAAGGCGGCAATATCGAACTCGGCATGACCACCATGGGCATCGCGCTGCAGGCCTGGAACGGCACCGGCGAGTGGACCAAGGGCAAGAAGTTCTCCAACATCCGCGCCCTGTTCCCGATGTATGACACGCCGTTCCACTTCGTCACCACGGAAAAGACCGGCATCAAGACCGTCGCCGAAATGGCCGGCAAGAATATCGGCGCCGGGCCGAAGGCGGGCACGCCGGGCACCTACTTCCCGCTGATGTTCGATACGCTCGGCATCAAGGCGAACTGGCGCTTCGGCCAGGCTTCGGACATGCAGAACCAGCTTGCCGATGGCCTGCTGGATGTCTTCGCCTTCGCCGCTGGCCTGCCGATCGCCTCCTATTCGGAACTCGAGGCCCAGCGCCCGGTGCGCTTCATCTCCTTCACCGACGCGCAGCTCGACATGCTGAAGAAGGCGATGCCGGAACTTTCCGACAGCGTGATCCCGAAGAGCACCTACAAGTCGATGCCCGGCGACCAGAAGACGGTCGGCGTGTACAATTTCGGCATCGCCCACAAGAGCCTGCCGGATGACGTCGCCTACAAGATCGTCAAGTCGGTGCTGGAAAACAACGACCGCATGGTCAAGGGCCATGCCGCCGCTGTGGAGACCATTGCCGCCAATGCGTCGCGCAACGGCTTCCTGCCGTTCCATCCGGGTGCGGTGAAGTACTATCAGGAAAAGGGCATCAAGCTGAATCCGGCTGCCATGCCGCCGGCGAGCTGATCGCCACAATCCTGCAAGTATAAGGGCGCCGCCATCGTGCAAATCACGATGGCGGCCTCTTTTATATCAAGGGCGTGCGTAAACAAAAAATTACACGGGGGAAGGCATGGCAACGGCACAGCAGGAAAGCGTCGATCTCGCCGCCGCGGACAAATATGAGTTCACCGGCTTCAAGCGCGACCTGCCCGGCCTGCCTGGGCATCTGTTTTATTGGCTCTGCGTCAGCTTCACGGTGTTTCACCTGCTGGTGCTGAATGCCTTCCCCATCGACTCCATCATGTTTCGCGCCATCCATGTTGGCTGGGGCGGCGTGATCTGCTTCGGCCTCTATGCCGCCAAGGCTGGCCGCTCGCTGGACCGCATCCCTTTGCTCGACTGGCTGTTCATCCTGCTTTCCATCGCCTGCGCCGGCTATGTCTCCTTCAATATCGATGAACTGCAATTCCGTGCCGGTGCGCTGTATGAGCCGGGCGATGTCGCCGCCGGCTTCATCGGCACCCTGCTGATCCTGGAGATGACCCGCCGCACCGCCGGCCTGGCGCTGCCGATCATCGCCAGCGTGTTCATTCTGTATTGCTTCGTCGGCCCCTGGCTGCCGGGCATGCTCTATCACAAGGGCTACAGCCTGCCCTTCTTCTTCTCCTACATCTATTCCGACCAGGGCATCTTCGGCGTCACCACCCAGGTATCCTCCAGCTATATCGTGCTGTTCATCACCTTCGGCGCCTTCCTCACCGCCTCCAAGGCCGGCGACTACATGAACGACCTCGCGGTATCGCTGGTCGGCTGGGCGCGCGGCGGTCCGGCCAAGGTGGCGGTGCTTTCAGGCGTGCTGTTCGGCACCATTTCCGGCAGTGCTGTCGGCAATGTGGTGGCCAGCGGCATGATCACCATCCCGATGATGCGGCGTGTCGGCTATGACCGCTCCACCGCCGGCGCTATCGAGGCCACTTCGTCGACCGGCGGCCAGATCACCCCGCCAGTGATGGGCGCCGGCGCCTTCCTGATGGCCGAAATCACCGGCATCGCCTATACCGAAATCGCGCTGGCGGCAGTCATTCCCTGCCTGCTGTTCTATATCGCCTGCTATGTGCATTGCGACCTGCATGCGGTGAAGCATGGCCTGCGCGGCCTGCCGCGCAGCGAACTGACGCCGATCACCACCATGCTGCGCAAGCTCTATCTGCTGGCGCCCATCGTGGTGCTGATCTGGGCGCTGATGGCGGGCTATTCCGAGTTCCGCGCCGGCACGCTCGGCCTGGTTTCCGCCCTGGTGGCAAGCTGGATCAGCCGCGAGCACCGCATGGGGCCGCGCGCCACGCTGGATGCCCTGGCCCTGGCGGCGCGCGAGACAGCGCAGCTGGTGGCGATCTGCGCCTGCGCCGGCATCATTGTCGGTGTCATCGCGCTTACCGGTGTCGGCGGCCGTTTCTCGCACCTGATACTCAGCATCGCCGGTGAAAATCAGGTGCTGGCGATGTTCTTCGCCATGTTCATTTCCCTGATCCTGGGCATGGGCATGCCGACCACGGCGGCTTATGCGGTGGCGGCGTCGGTGGTGGCACCGGGCCTGATCCGCATCGGCATCGAGCCGCTGGTGGCGCATATGTTCATCTTCTATTACGCGGTGATCTCCTCGATCACGCCGCCAGTGGCGCTGGCTTCCTTCGCTGCGGCGGCAATAGCCCAGGCGGACCAGTGGCGCACCTCGATCATCGCGGTGAAGCTGGGCCTTGCCACCTTCATCGTGCCGTTCATGTTTTTCATCAGCCCGGCCTTGCTGGCGCAGGGTGATCTGCTCACCATCCTGCATGTCGTCGCCACCGCTTCGGCCGGCGTGTTCTTCCTCGCCTGCTCCACCGAAGGCTGGCTGAACGGGCCGCTGAACTGGCCGCTGCGCGTGGTGCTGTTTGCCGGTGCGATCATGCTGATCGTGCCGGAGACCATCACCGACTTTGCCGGCCTGGCCATCGGCATCGGCATCTGGGCATACCAGCGCGCCCGCAATGGCAGCGACCCGGGTGCCAGTATCCCTTCGCCGGCCGGCCTGCGCTAACCCGGCCATGCGCGCAGCCTTCCTCGCTCTCGGCCTGCTGGCTGCTGCCGCTTCTGCAGCGGCCAGGGCCGGGCCAGTGGAGGTACTGGCTTTCGGCAGCTTCACGCCGCAGGATTATGCCGAGATCATCAACGGCAGCTATCGCCAGAGTCCGGTGGAACTGCAGGGCCATCTTTCGCGGCCAGACAATGCTGCCGCATCTGTACCTGCGGTGGTGATCATTCCGGGCAGCGGTGGTTACGCACAATGGATGCAGGATACGGTGGCCGAGCCGCTGAACCGCATCGGCATCGCCACGCTGATCGTCGACAGCTTCGCCGGCCGCGGCGTCAAGGAAACCGCCCGCGACCAGGGCCGGGTGCCGATGGCAGCCTCGGTGCTGGATGGCTTCCAGGCCCTTGCCCTGCTGGCGCGGCAGCCGGGGATCGATGCCCGGCGGATCGGCATCACCGGCTTCTCGCGCGGCGGCGTCGCGGCCCTGTTCACCGCCGAGCGCCGTCTGGCCGATGCGCTTCCCGGCCAGCCACGCTTCGCCGCGCATCTGCCATTCTATCCCGGCTGCAGCACGCAATGGGACAATCCGCGGCCCAGCGCGGCGCCTTTGCTGCTGCTGCTCGGCGCGCGCGACGACTACACACCGGCCGCCAACTGCCTCGGCTACGCTGTGCGGCTAAGGGTGGCCGGCGCCGACATACGCACGAGGCTCTATGATTCTGCCGGCCATGCCTGGATGGCGGATTACCCGGCGCGCCGCAGCAATGTGCAGACCTTCGGCGAATGCGACCTCAGGATCGAGGATGACGGCCAGATCCGCGATGCCAAATCCGGCGCCAGCAGCCGCGAAGGCTGGAAGGAATTCGCCGCCCGCGTGATGGCCTCCTGCGGCGGGATCGGTGCTACCGTCGGCGCCGATGCCGAGGCGCGCGTCGCCGCCACCGCCGACATGCTCGATTTCTTCCGTCGCACCCTGCTGCGACAGCCTTAAACCGAAAAGCAAAGGGCGCGGCTCCCAAGGAAGCCGCGCCCTGCCGTAAGAGAGTATCCGGGAAGATCACTCCTCCTGGAAAGCTTCCTCGCGCTTCTTGCGGATCGCCGGCATCAGCACCACGGCCAGCGCCAGGGCCGCCAGCACAAGCATGGTGGCGCTGATCGGGCGGGTGAAGAACACGGTGGGGTCGCCACGCGAGAGCGTCATGGCGCGGCGCAGGTATTCCTCCATCATCGGGCCAAGGATGAAACCGAGCAGCATCGGCGCCGGCTCGCATTCCAGCTTGGCGAAGATGTAGCCCAGCACGCCGAAGCCAGCCATCAGAAACACATCGAAGGATGTGTTGTTGAGGCTGTACACGCCGATGGCGCAGAACACCAGGATGCCTGGGAACAGGATGTGGTAGGGGATGCTGAGCATCCGCACCCACATGCCGATCAGCGGCAGGTTCAGCACGATGAGGAAGAAGTTGCCGATCCACATTGAGGCGATGATGCCCCAGAACAAAGCCGGCTGTTCGGTCATCACCGCCGGGCCGGGCTGGATGCCCTGGATGATCATGGCGCCGATCATCAGCGCCATAACCGGATTGGACGGAATGCCCAGCGTCAGCATCGGGATGAACGAGGTCTGCGCACCGGCATTGTTGGCCGATTCCGGTGCCGCCACACCCTGGATGGCGCCCTTGCCGAAATTCGCCGAGTTCTTCGACATCTTCTTTTCGAGCGAATAGGCGGCAAAGGACGACAGCATGGCGCCGCCGCCCGGCAGGATACCGAGGGCCGAGCCGAGCGCCGTGCCGCGCAGGATCGGGGCCACCATGTCCTTGAAATCCTGCTTCGTCGGCATCAGGCCGGTAACGCTTTTGACGAAGACCGCGCGTTCGCTCTCATCCTCGAGATTCTTGATGATCTCGCCGAGGCCGAACATGCCCATGGCAACGGCGACGAAGCCGATACCATCAGCCAGTTCGGGCGTCTCGAAGGTGAAGCGCGGCACGCCGGAATTCACGTCAGTGCCAACCATGCCGAACAGCAGGCCGATGACGATCATGCCGATGGCCTTGAGCAGCGAGCCATGCGCCAGGACCACCGAGGCGACGAGGCCCAGCACCATCAGCGAGAAATACTCGGCGGGGCCGAATTTCAACGCGATCTCGGCCAAAGGCGGCGCGAACACCGCCAGCAGGAAGGTGGCGACCGTGCCGGCGAAGAAGGAGCCAAGCGCGGCCGTGGACAGCGCCACGCCGGCGCGGCCCTTGCGCGCCATGGCATAGCCATCCAAGGCCGTGATCACCGATGAGCTTTCGCCCGGCAGGTTGATCAGAATGGCCGTGGTGGAGCCGCCATACTGGGCGCCGTAGTAAATACCGGCGAGCATGATCAGCGAGGAAACCGGCGGCAGCGCGAAGGTGGCCGGCAGCAGCATGGCGATGGTCGCCACCGGGCCGAGGCCCGGCAACACGCCGATCAGCGTGCCGAGAAAAACGCCGCCGAGGCAGTAGAGCAGGTTCAGCGGCGTCAGCGCCGCGTCAAAGCCGATGGCAAGATTTTGCAGCAGTTCCATGACGCGATCCTCAATTGCCGCCGAGCCAGGGGCCCAGGATGGGGATCGGCAATCCCAATGCCTTGACGAAGACCAGGGCGCAGAAGGCGCCCAGCGCCACCATCATGATGATGGTGTTCTTCAACTTGAAATGCACGGAAGCGATCGCGCTGATCAGCGTGAGCAAGGCCACCGAGGCAACCAGACCGGCGCCTCGCACCGTCACGGCGAAAATGATGCAGCTTACGGTGACCAGTACCAAGCCCTTGAGCGCGAAACCGGTAATCGGTTCACCGCGGGTCAGCAGGCCGCGCACCAGAACAGCCACGCCGATGATGCAGAGAATGGCAGCCAGCACGGTCGGGAAGAAAGCCGGCCCCATGCGCCGCGCCGTGCCGAACGAATAATCCTGGCCGACGACGAGAAAGCCGAGACCAAGCGCAAGAAACAGCGCCCCCGACCAGAAATCCTTCGGATTGCGGATCAATCCCTGCATCACATCCCCCTTCGTGGCGGCCGCTCTGAGTCTGGCCACTGCTATAAGGCTACCGGCCCCACTTGGTGGGTGCCTGACTACAGGCGGCTGGGCCTCCCTGCCCTCCGCCATACGCTTACGCCTGTCCCGCTGCAAGCGGAACAGGCGTATCGTTTACGACAAATTATTGAAACACGGAACTTTTTTAGTCGGCGTATTCACCAGCGGCCTTGATCACCGGGGCCCACTTGGCGATTTCAGCCTTCAGATGGGCCGAGAGCGCCGCCGGGGTCGCCTTCTCCTGCGCCACCGGCTCGGTGCCGAGTTCGGCGAAGCGCTGCACCACCATCGGGTCCTTCAGCGCCGCCTGCAGCGCGGTCGCCAGCTTGTCGATCACCGGCTTCGGCGTGCCCTTCGGGGCGTAGACGCCGTGCCACACCGCCACTTCAAAGCCCGGCAGGCCCGAGCTGTCCATGGTCGGCAGGTCCGGCAGCGCCGGCACCTTGGTCTTGGTGGTGACGGCATAGGCCTTGATCTTGCCGCCCTTGATCTGACCGGTGGTGTTGGTGGTCTGGTCGCACATCAGGTCGATCTGGCCGCCCAGCAGGTCGTTCATGGCCGGGCCGGTACCCTTGTAGGGCACGGTGGTCATCTGGGTCTGCAGCGCGCTCATCAGCATCAGGCCGCAGAGATGCGACGCGGCGCCAACGCCCGCATTGCCGTAGGAGATCTTGTCCTTGTTGGTCTTGATGTAGGAGATCAGCTCCTTGAAATCCTTCGGCGGCAGATCGGACTTCGCCACCAGGGTCATCGGCACGTCGGTGACCAGGCCGATGGCCTCAAAATCGTTGATGGTGTCATAGGGCAGCTTGCGGTACAGCGTGGCGCTGGTGGCATGGCCGATATGATGCAGGAAGATGGTGTAGCCATCGCCGGCCGAACGGGCAACGCGGGCAGCACCAAGGGTGCCGCCGGCACCGCCGACATTCTCGACGATGATCTGCTGCTTCAGCGAAGTGCCCATCGACTGCGCCAGCAGGCGGGCAACGGTATCGGTCGGGCCACCCGCAGCGAACGGCACCACCATGGTGATGACCTTGTTCGGATAATCCTGCGCCTGAGCGGCGCTGCCGGCGATGGCGATCAGGCCGGCGGCAATGCCGGTAAGCAACTTCTTCATAGGGTGTCCCTCCTTAACCAGCGCCCTCTGAGCAGAGCGCTTTGATCGGCCGCTAATATTGTTACGCGGCGGCCTGCTGGCAAGCCTTTTCCGCAATGCTGCGCTGCATTTAGGGGAAATGCCTAATCCGTAACCAGATTGAGGCCGAGCAGCAGATTTCGCACTTCCTGGCGTGCTGCAGCCTGGGCCATGGATAGGCCGCCGCCGGTTTTATCGAGATCCAGCAGGGTCAGGCCGGAGAGAAATAATTCGCGGAAAATCACGCGTTCCGATAGGCCCGGCAGGAAGCGGAAACCGATCCGCTTTTCCAGCGCCTGCAGCACCTGGCCGACATGGCGCTTGTTGCGGGCGTCGAGATGCGACACGCGGTTGCGAATCACCACCCAGTCGATGCTCTGGCGGTCGCGGTTGAAGCGCTGCTTGCGCTGCTCCCACACCATTTCGGCATAGCGGCTGGGCTTCAGCACCCGCAGCGTCTCGGCATCCACGGTGGCGAGCAGGTCGACATCGATAAAGCTGTCATTCACCGGAGTCAGAAGCTGGTCGGCGAAGGAATGGCCAAGGCGCGAGAGATGCGTATCGGCGCCGGGGCAGTCGATCAGGATGAAATCGTGGTCCGGCGCGAAGCCATCCAGCGCGGCACGGAAGCGCGCCGCTTCATCGGCCTCGGCCTCGGCGCGGGTATCGCGGTCGCTCAAAGGCACCACGGCATAGGACGGCATCGCCAGTCGCACACCATGGCGGGTGATATAGGCCTGCCGGTTTTCCAGGTAGCGCGCCAGCGTGCGCTGGCGACCATCGAGATCGATCGCCGCCACCCGGCCGCCTTCCAGCGCCAGGCCGATCAGCACATGCATTGCGGTGGTGGACTTGCCCGAACCGCCCTTCTCGTTGCCGACGACGATGATGCGCGGCATCGGCTTACAGCAAGCCCAGGGCGCGCAGTTCCGCCATCAGCTTGGGCGGCAGCTCGGCGGCGCCTTCGCCCGCCTTGCTGAGATCGGGCGGCGCATCGGCATCTTCGAGATAACGCCAGCCCTGATGCGGACGGCGCGGCTGCGGCAGCACCGGGATCAGTTTCGCTTCCAGCTTGATGGCGCAATGCGGGCCATCGTCCAGCGTCACGTCATCAAGGGCGAGAATCCGGGTGCGGGCGCATAGCTGGCCCTTCACCACCCAGTAGAGCGAACCGCCATCCAGCACTTCCTTGTCGCGCTTCGGGCGGTGGCGTGTCACATGGGTAAAATGCCCAGGCTGCTTCTTGCCCTTGGCGCCTTCCGCACGCGCCTTCAGGCGTTCGCGGAAATGCTCCAGGCTTTCAATACCAACAGCAAGCTTGAGCAGATGAACCGGCATCAAATCTTCGATTTCAAGGCCTTGGCGACACTCGACACCGGCGGACGGCCGAGCTTCTCGGAAATCCACCAGGCGGTGCGCACCAATTGCTTGAGATCGAAGCCGCTGTCAATGCCGAGGCCTTCCAGCATGTAAACCAGATCCTCGGTGGCAAGATTGCCGGTGGCACCTGGCGCGTAAGGACAGCCGCCAAGGCCGGCAACCGAGGCATCATGGCTGGTGATGCCCATTTCCAGCGAGGCATAGGTATTCGCCAGCGCCTGACCGTAGGTATCGTGAAAATGCATGCCGATGCGGTCGAGCGGAATGAATTTCGCGGTTTCCTCGATCAGACGCTTGGTCTTGCCCGGCGTGCCGGTGCCGATAGTGTCGCCCAAGCCAATATCATCGCAGCCCATCTCGGCAAGCTGCTTGGCGATACCGGCCACTTTCACCGGATCGACCTCGCCCTCGAAGGGGCAGCCCAGCACCACCGAAACGAAACCGCGCACGCGCACGCCATCCGCCTTGGCCTTCTGCACCACCGGACGAAACCGCTCCAGGCTCTCCTCAATGGAGCAATTCACATTGCGCTGGGAGAAACTCTCGCTTGCTGCCGCGAATACCGCGATGGCGCGGGCGCCATACTGCTTGGCGGAATCGTAGCCCTTCTCGTTCGGCGTCAGCACCTGATAGGTAACGCCGGGCTTGCGCGAAATCCGCGTCATCACATCGGCGGCATCGCCCATCTGCGGCACCCATTTCGGCGACACGAAACTGGTCGCCTCGATATAGGTAGCGCCGCATTCCACTAGGCGCTCGATCAGCTCCACCTTCACATCGGTGGGCACCACGCTCTTCTCGTTCTGCAACCCGTCGCGCGGGCCGGCTTCCCATAGGCGGATCTGGCTGGGCAGGCTCATGGCATCATCCTTCCGCTTCCAGCGCGATCAAAGTGGCGCCTTCGCTCACCTGATCGCCGGCCTTGAAGTTCAGCTTGGCTACCTTGCCGCGCGCTGGCGCCGCGATGGTGTGTTCCATCTTCATCGCCTCCAGCACCATCAGCGCCTGGCCCTTCTCTACCGCCACACCTTCCGCCACCAGCACCTGCACCACCTTGCCCGGCATCGGCGCGGTGAGCGCGCCGCCAGCAGCTTCATCCATCTCACCGGCGGCAAGCGGATCCACCAGGCTCAGCTTCTGCACCCGGCCCGGCAGCAACAGGGTCAGGTCCAGCCCCTGACGGACCAGGCCGATGCTGAAGCGGCGCTCATCCAGCACCGCATCCAGGCTGCCATCCTGCAGCTTGCCCGCGGCCGTCAACACGGCACCACCCGGCAGTTTCACGCGGATCGCGTCATCGGCGGCATACTCAATCCGCAGCCGGGTTTCGCTCTCGCCTTCGCGAAAGATCAATTCATCATAGCCCTGGTCATTGAGCCGCCAGCCATTCACCGCCGCCCAGGGCGACCACGGATCGCCCTTGCCGCCGCTGCGCTGGGCGCGGCGCTCCAGCACCACGGCCAATGCCGCCAGCGCCAGGGCACTGGCATCGGCGCCCTGCACGGGCGGAATCAGGTCGGCACGGAAACGTTCGATGAAGCCGGTATCGAGATCGCCCTCGCCAAACGCCGGATGGCCGGCGAGCGCGATGAGGAACGGAATATTGGTGGTGACACCGGCGACCTGATACTGCGCCAGCGCCTGGCCCATGCGGCGCAGGGCAGCGCCACGGTCATGGTCCCACACGATCAGCTTGGCGATCATCGGATCGTAGAACGGCGTCACGCTGTCATTTTCGCGCACCCCGGTATCGACCCGCACATGCGCATCCTCCGCCGGTGGCCGCAGGCGGTGCAGCTTGCCCACCGAGGGCAGGAAATTCTTAATAGGGTCCTCGGCATAGATGCGCGCCTCGACCGCATGGCCGTCGATGCGCAGTTCTTCCTGCTTGAGCGGCAGCGGATTGCCGGCGGCAACGCGGAGCTGCCATTCCACCAGGTCCTGGCCGGTGATCATCTCGGTGACGGGATGCTCCACCTGCAGGCGGGTGTTCATCTCCATGAAATAGAAACGGTCCGGCTTCAACCCGTCGCTGACATCGGCGATGAACTCGACCGTGCCGGCGCCGACATAGCCAATCGCCTTGGCGGCATTCACCGCCGCCTGGCCCATGGCCTGGCGCATCGCCGCGGGCATGCCCGGTGCCGGCGCTTCTTCCAGCACCTTCTGATGCCGGCGCTGCACACTGCAATCGCGCTCGAACAGATGCACGGCATTGCCCTGCTTGTCGGCGAACACCTGAATCTCGATATGGCGCGGCTTGACCAGATATTTTTCCAGCAGCACGCGATCATTGCCGAAGGCATTGGCGCCTTCGCGCTGCGCCCCGGCCAGCGCCGCCTTGAACTCGGCAGCCTTGTCGACCCGGCGCATGCCCTTGCCACCGCCGCCTGCCACCGCCTTGATCAGCACCGGCCAGCCGATGCGCTCGGCCTCACCAAGCAGGAAATCGGCATCCTGGTTGTCGCCGTGATAGCCCGGCACCACTGGCACGCGGGCTTCCTGCATCAGCGCCTTGGCGGCGCCTTTCAGGCCCATGGCGCGGATGGCAGAAGCCGGCGGGCCGATGAAAACCAGCCCGGCCTCGGCCAGCGCATCGGCGAATTCAGCATTCTCGGACAGGAAGCCATAGCCCGGATGGATGGCCTCGGCGCCGCTGGCCTTGGCAGCGGCGATAATGACATCGGCGCGCAGGTAGCTCTCGCGCACCGGCGCCGGGCCGATACGCACGGCCTCATCGGCCAGCGCCACATGGCGGGCATTGGCATCGGCGTCGGAATAGACCGCCACGGTGGCGATGCCGAGGCGCTTTGCGGTGCGGATCACCCGGCAGGCGATTTCGCCGCGATTGGCGATCAGGATCTTGCGGAACATGCGCGTCTCTCCCGTTCGCCTCAAATCGTCCAGGCCGGCTTGCGCTTGGCGAAGAAGGAGGCAAGCCCCTCCTGGCCTTCGGCGCTGGCGCGGCGGTCGGCGATATTCCTGGCGGTGAACTGCATCACGTCCTCGGTGACATCGGCCTCATAGGCCACTTCGCG
Source organism: Ferrovibrio sp. MS7 (assembly GCF_038404985.1). NCBI lineage: Bacteria > Pseudomonadati > Pseudomonadota > Alphaproteobacteria > Rhodospirillales > Rhodospirillaceae > Ferrovibrio > Ferrovibrio plantarum. The sequence continues at coordinate 2,507,881 of NZ_JBBKBA010000001.1, read as the reverse complement.
GATCAGCAGCTTGCTGTCCGCAATCGCGCCCGGCGCGCCGAGCAGCAGATCGGCCACCACGCGCTCACCGCGCACCCTGAGATCGTCCACATCTTCGGCCAGTTCATGCACCAGGCCGATGCGCTGCGCCTCGGCACCGTCGAACCGCTCGGCGGTGAGGAAATAGCGCCGCGCCTGGCGCGGGCCGATGGCCGCCACCACATAGGGCGAGATGGTGGCCGGGCTCAAGCCCAGCCGCACTTCGGTCAGCGCGAACTTGGTGTCGCGCACGGCGATGGCGATATCGCTGCAGGAGACCAGGCCGGTGCCGCCAGCCATGCAATTGCCCTGCACCAGCGCCACAGTTGCCTGCGGCAGGTCGTTCAGCGTCTTGAACAACTGCGCCAGCACCAGGGTCTGCGCCAGGTTGGTGGCGTAATCCTGCTGGCCGGAGCGGCGCATCCAGTCGAGATCACCGCCGGCCGAGAAGCTCTTGCCCTCGCCACGGATCACCACCACGCGGATATCGCTGCGGCCCTTGATCTCGGTGAAGATCGCCAGCAGGCGCTCGATCACCTGATCGTTGAAACAGTTATGCACCGCCGGGCGGTTGAGCGTCACCTGCGCCACACCGCGCGCATCAGTATCGAAGAGAACCAGTTCGTCGCTCATGATCATCACATCCGGAAGACGCCGAACTTGGTCGGCGCGAAGGGGGCGTTATGCGCGGCGCTCAGGCCCAGCGCCAGCATCATGCGGGTATCCAGCGGATCGATGATGCCATCGTCCCACAGCCGCGCCGAGGCGTAGTAGGGATGCCCCTGGCGGTCATACTGGGCGCGGATCGGGTTCTTGAAGGCTTCCTCGTCCTCGCGACTCCACTGGCCGCCGGATGCCTCGATACCATCGCGCTTCACGGTTGCCAGCACGCTGGCCGCCTGCTCGCCACCCATCACCGAGATGCGCGAATTCGGCCACATGAACAGCATGCGCGGGCTGTAGGCACGGCCGCACATGCCGTAATTGCCGGCACCATAGGAACCGCCGATGATCACGGTGAATTTTGGCACATTGGCGCAGGACACGGCCGTGACCAGCTTGGCGCCATCCTTGGCGATGCCGCCGGCCTCGTATTTCTTGCCGACCATGAAGCCGGTGATGTTTTGCAGGAACAGCAAAGGGATGCCGCGCTGGCAGCACAGCTCGATGAAATGCGCGCCCTTCAGCGAGCTTTCCGAGAACAGAATGCCGTTATTGGCGATGATGCCGACCGGGTAGCCATGGATACGGGCGAAGCCGCAGACCAGTGTGGCGCCATAGAGCTTCTTGAATTCGTCGAATTCGGAATCATCCACCAGGCGAGCGATGATCTCGCGCACATCGAAGGGCACGCGGCTTTCCTTCGGGATGATGCCGTAGAGTTCAGCTGGATCGAAGCGCGGCGGCTTCGGCGCCCGCACATCGCCCGAGACCTGCTTGGTGGAATTCAGGTTGCCGACGATGCGGCGCGCGATGCCGAGTGCATGGGCATCGTTCATGGCGTAGTGGTCGGTCACGCCCGAGGTGCGCGAATGCACATCGGCGCCGCCCAGGTCTTCCGCCGACACCACCTCGCCGGTGGCTGCCTTCACCAGCGGCGGGCCGGCGAGAAAGATGGTGCCCTGGTTGCGCACGATCACGGTTTCATCCGACATCGCCGGCATATAGGCGCCGCCAGCCGTGCAGGAGCCCATCACCACAGCGATCTGCGGAATGCCGTCGGCGGAAAGATTGGCCTGATTGTAGAAGATTCGGCCGAAATGTTCTTTGTCGGGGAACACCTCGTCCCAGGTCGGCAGGTTGGCGCCGCCGGAATCGACCAGGTAGATGCAGGGCAGCCGGTTCTCGCGCGCGATTTCCTGGGCACGCAGATGCTTCTTCACCGTCATCGGGAAGTAGGTGCCGCCCTTCACCGTGGCATCGTTGCAGATCACCACGCATTCGCGGCCCATCACGCTGCCGATGCCAGTGATGATGCCGGCGGCATGGATATCGCCGCCATACATGTCGTAGGCGGCGAACTGGCTGAGTTCCAGGAACGGCGAGCCGGGATCGAGCAACGTGCGCACGCGGTCGCGCGGCAGCAGTTTACCGCGCGAGAGATGCTTCTCGCGGGCCTTCTCGCCACCGCCTTGCTTGATCATGCCGACCTTAGCCTTCAGGTCGGCGACCAGCGCTGCCATATGGGCGGCATTCTCCTGAAACGCGGCGGATCGCGGGTCTAGCTGGGTGCTGAGCGCGCTCATGGACGGCCTTTTTGCCTTGCTCTTGGAATAGGTTCGCTCTCGGGCGTGGCCAAACCATGCCAGCCTGCTCCGGGAGCCGCAAGGGGGAGCCGGGGAATTGCCCACCCCTGGCAATTTCCCTTTTCTATCGCGATAATCGACGCCAGCTATGGAGGGAACACAGCGATGAACGATTTCGATCTTTCCGGCAAGGTGGCGCTGGTGACGGGCGGCAATGGCGGCATTGGTTTAGGGATGGCCGAGGGCCTGGCGCAGGCCGGCTGCGACCTGGTGATCTGGGGCGGCAACCCGGAGAAGAATGCCGCCGCCGAGGCCAAGCTGAAGGCCTATGGCCGCCGCGTGCTGGTGCAGCGTTGCAACGTGGTCAACGAGGCCGAGGTGGAAGCCTGCTTCGCGGAAGCCGTGCAGACCATGGGCCGCATCGACGGCTGTTTTGCCAATGCCGGCGTCAGCCAGAAGCGTGCGCCGATGCACCAGTTGAGCACCGAGGAATGGAAGCGCGTGCTGGGCGTCAACCTGGACGGCGCCTTCTACACTTTGCGCGCCGCCGCCCGCCATATGGTGGAGCGCGCCAAGACCGGCGATGCCTTCGGCCGCCTGGTCGGCATGGCCTCCACCGCCGGCATCCATGGTGCCGCGGGGGCCACCTCCTATGCCGCCACCAAGGGCGCCATGCTGTCGGTGATCCGCGCCCTGGCCGTGGAAATGGCGCGCTACAATGTCACCGCCAATTCCATCCTGCCGGGCTGGATCGAAACCGAGATGACCGCCGCCGGTGTTGCCGATCCGCGCTTTGCCGGCGCCGTGCTGCCGCGCATCCCGGCGCGGCGCTGGGGCCAGGGCAACGATTTCTCCGGCATCGCGGTGTATCTGATGAGCGACGGCAGCCGCTACCATACCGGCGACAGTTTCGTCATCGACGGCGCCTACACCATCTTCTGATGCCGACCATCGCCGCCTATATCGGAGCGGCTTTTGCCGAGATCGCCGGCTGCTTCGCCTTCTGGGCCTGGGCGCGGATGCACAAATCCGCGCTCTGGCTACTGCCCGGCGTAGCGGCGCTGGTGCTGTTCGCCTGGCTGCTGACCAAGGTGGACAGCGATGCAGCCGGCCGCGCCTATGCCGCCTATGGCGGCGTCTATATCGCCGCCTCGCTGCTCTGGCTGTGGGCCGTGGAGGGCATGCGGCCGGATCGCTGGGATATCGCCGGCAGCCTGCTCTGCCTCGCCGGCGCCAGCATCATCCTGTTCGGGCCGCGCAGCGCCTGATCAACCCGGCCTGAGCCGCAGCCATTGCATGCGCAGGATGCCGGCCAGGATCACCCCGCCGCCGATGATCTGCTGCGGCGACACGGCAGCGCCGAAGAACAAGGCCGCCACTAGCACCGAGAAGACCGGTGCCAGATTGCCATAGAGCGATGCCACCGGCACGCCGACATAGCTGACGCCGTAATTCCACAGCACGATGGCCGCCCCTGCCCCGCCCAGCGCCATCCAGGCCAGCATGAACCAGGTGCCGGCGCTCGGCCACTCGGTCGGCAGCCGGCCCGGCGACAGCAGGTTGATGATGACGAAAGCGACGATGATGAAGCCGGCGCCGGCCAGCGAGGTGAGGAAGCTGATGCGGAGCTGGCTCCAGCCCGAGGGCGCCAGCCATTCCTGGGCTTTCAGCGAATAGAGCGTCCAGCTTAGCTGGGCGCCGATCAGCAGCAATTCACCAAGATACGGCGTGCCGCCGCTGGCTTCCGCACGCGGCCGCACCGCATCCACCGCCACCAGGGCGCCGCCGACCACCGCCGCCAGCAGGGCCATGCCGAAGCCGCGCGCCAGCGGCACACGGTAGAGCAGCTTGCTCAAGACGGTGGCGATCAGCGGGCCGCAAGAGATCACGATGGCGGAACTGATCGGGTCCGACAGCATGATGCCGAAAGTGAACATCAGCGAGAAGCAGGCCATCATGGCGCCGAGCCGCACCAAAGGCTGGCGCGGCAGCGGGCCGGCAAAGGGCGAATGGCGGTCAACGATGAGGCACAGCAGGAACATCGGCCCGGCCGGCAGCAGATAGCGGATCAGCGCCAGGAAGAACGGATCGAAGACTTCCGTTGCCAGCGCATGGGTCATCGGGATCATGCCGCCCCACAGGAGCGACGTGAGCACCAGGCCGGCAATGGCCAGGCCGCTGCCCGCTTTTGGCGCTGGGTTCACAGGCTATCCTTCTTCACCAGTCGCGCCTCTACCAGCCGCCACGGCTCAGCCAGCGGTCCAGCATGTCGAAGCGGTCGGCACCCCAGAAGGGTTCGCCATCGGCAAACACGAATGGCGCACCGAACACGCCGCGTTCCGTCACCGCCTGCTCCACCGCCTGCTTGAACGCCGCCTTGGTCTCGGCGCTCTCAAAGCCGGCGCGCAACGCGGCACCATCGATGCCCAGCCCTTCGGCAATCGCCACCACGGTATCGGGCGAAGAGATGTCGCGGCCATCGACGAAATACGCAGTGTAGACCGCCTTGATGAAAGCGGCGGTCTTGTCCGGCAGATGCTGCTGCAGCCAGTATACAGCGCGCGCCGCCGCCTGGGTGGCCAGCGGGAAAATCGCCGGCATGTTGAACGGGATGCCGAGTTCACGCGCCGAGCGGTCGAAATCGCGCCGCGAGTAATCGCCTTTCAGCGGATACTGGGTCAGCGGCTGGGTGCCGGCGATCTTGAAGGCAACGCCGAGCAGCATCGGATGCCAGTTGACGCTACGGCCATGCTTCGCCGCCAGCGCCTCGATGCGCATGGCACCGATATAGGCGTAGGGCGAGGAAAAATCGAAATAGAAATCCAGCGGGGCGGCCATGCTTCCTCCAGGTAGGGCTGTTTTTTGTAAAGTCTAACCGAAGCGGAACAATTGCCTGAAGCGCCGCACCACCGGATGCTCCTCCGGCTCCAGTTCGAGGCCGACCTGGGTGATGCGATTGCCCTTGATCTCGCGCACGATCAGCTCCACCGGCCCGAGCCGCACGCGGTCGCCGACCACCGCCGCATGACGCAGGCGGCGGCGGATATAGGCGCTGAGCGACTCCTCGCGATGGCGCGCCTCAACCTCGACGCCATACATCGCACTGAGGGAGCCGAGCAAGGTATCCGCTGGAATAGTGAACTCGCCGAAAACCTCGTCGCCCGGCACATTGGCGCGGCGCTTGCGGTCTGGCAGCGCGAACAGGCGGTCGAGCGAGAAAAGCTGCTCAGGCGGCGCCAGTACCAGCAGATAGTCGCCGGCTTCCAGCCGTTCCAGCTTGGAACGGTCCATCACTGTGCCATCGCGGATCACCGTGATGATACGGCAGCGTCGCGGCAGCGGGATTTCGGCGTAGTTGTAGCCTTGAGCGATACAGTTCGGCTCCACCCGGTAGCTGGCGATATCGCGGTCCAGCGCATTGCCGAGGTCGATATCGGTACGGGTCGGCGCCTCCACCGGCGGCGGCAATTCCAGGCCGAACAGCCGCGCCGCCACGCCAATGGTCCAGCCTTGCAGCAGCAGCGACGCAACAACACAGAAGAAGGCGATGGAGACATAGATGCCGGCATTTGGCACACCGAACAGCACCGGGATGGTGGCCAGGAAGATCGGCACCGCGCCGCGCAGGCCGACCCAGGAGATGAAGCCGATCTCCGGCAAGGTGTAGCGGAATGGCAGCAGGCAGAGCGCCACGGCCAGCGGCCGCGCCACCACGATCAGGAAAATGGCGACCACGACGCCCGGCACGATATCGGGCCGCATCTCGCTTGGTGTCATCAGCAGGCCAAGCAGCAGAAACATGACGATCTGGCCGAGCCAGCTCAATCCATCGAAGAAGCGCAGCACCACCTGGGCGCCGCGATGACGCCGGTTGCCCAGCACCAGACCGGCGACATAGACCGCGATATAGCCTGACGCCAGCACGAAATGCGCGCCGGAAAAGATCAGCAGCGTCGCTGCCATGGCAACAATGGGATAAAGGCCGCCGGCCACCGGCACCCGGTTGAACAGCGCCACCAGGGCGAAGCCGCCAACCGCGCCGACCAGACAGCCGCCCAGCATCTGCGCCAGGAACTGCAGCAGCAGCATCATGTTGCTCGGCGGCTGGCCCAGGCTGAGCAATTCGACGCAGGCCATGGTGAGGAAGATGGCCATCGGATCGTTGATGCCGGACTCGACTTCCAGCGTGCCGCTGACGCGCTTCTGCAAGGCCATGCCGCGCACATTGAGCAGGAAGAACACGGCTGCCGCGTCGGTTGAGCCGACAATGGCCCCGACCAGGAAGGATTCCAGCCAGCCGAGATTGGTAATCGAGTGGGTCGCCACGGCAACAAGCGTGGCAGTCAACACCACGCCCACGGTCGCAAGGCCCAGGGCTGGCCCCGCCACCAGTTTCACGGTGGTGAATTTGGTACGCAGGCCGCCGTCGAACAGGATGATCGCCAGCGCCGCCGAACCGACCGAATAGGTCAGGTTGAAATCGCTGAAATCAATGCCGCCAGGACCATCAACACCGGCGAGCAGGCCGAGACCGAGGAAGACGAGCAGGAAAGGCACGCCGAAACGGCTGGAGGCCGAGCCGGCAAAAATGCTGACCAGGATCAACAGGGAGGCGATGAACAGTATGTTGTTGGCCTGGCTCAACCCACCCCGTCTCCTTCTGTTGTTTTATCCGCTGCCGGCAAGCGAACGGCTGATCACGAGCCGCTGCACGTCGCTGGTGCCCTCATAGATCTGGCACACCCGCACGTCGCGGTAGATTCGCTCCACCGGGAAATCGGCAAGATAGCCATAACCGCCATGGATCTGGATCGATTCGGAGCATACCTGTTCGGCCATTTCAGACGCAAACAATTTGGCCATGCTGGCTTCTTTCAGGCAGGGCTGGCCGGCATCCTTGAGCCGGGCGGCATTGTGCACCATCAGCCGCGCCGCCTCGATGCGGGTCGCCATGTCAGCCAGCCGGAAGCCGACCGCCTGGTGGTTGATGATCGCGGTGCCGAAGGCCTGGCGCTGGCCGGCATAGGCCAGCGCCGCCTCGAACGCCGCCCGCGCCATGCCCACCGACTGCGCCGCGATGCCGATGCGGCCGGATTCCAGATTGGCCAGCGCAATGCGGTAGCCCTCGCCCTCGGCGCCGAGCAGTGCATCGCCCGGCACCACCATATCCTCGAACACCAACTGGCAGGTATCGGAGCATTTCTGCCCGAGCTTGCTCTCGATGCTGGCGACCTTGAAGCCCGGCAGGTCGGTGCGCACCAGGAAGCAGGAAATGCCGCGCTTGCCGGCTGCCGCATCGGTAACGGCGAAGATCAGCGCCGCCTTGGCGATACTGCCAGAGGTGATGAACTGCTTGGTGCCGCTGATCACCCAGTCGCTGCCCTGGCGCCGCGCCTTGGTCTTGAGGTTGGCGGCATCCGAGCCGGCCTGCGGCTCGGTGAGGCAGAAGGCGCCGATCCATTCGCCGCGCGCCAGCGGCTGCAGGAAGTCGCGCTTCTGCTGTTCGTTGCCATAGCGCAGGATCGCTGCACATACAGGGCTATTATTGACAGACATGATCGTGCTGACGGCGCCATCGGCGGCGGCGATTTCCTCCAGCGCCAGCACATAGCTGACG
>NZ_JBBKBA010000001.1:300000-395000 GCF_038404985.1 Ferrovibrio sp. MS7 | reverse complement strand
GAAAGGCCAACCAAACTCGGAAATAGCTGGTTCTCCGCGAAATCTATTGAGGTAGAGCGTCGTGCGAATGCCATCGGGGGTAGAGCACTGGATGGGCTAGGGGGACTCACCGTCTTACCAAACCTAACCAAACTCCGAATACCGATGAGTAATACACGGCAGGCAGACTGCGGGTGATAAGGTCCGTAGTCGAGAGGGAAACAGCCCTGACCGCCAGCTAAGGTCCCCAAGTCATGGCTAAGTGTGAAAGGATGTGGGAAGGCCAAAACAACCAGGAGGTTGGCTTAGAAGCAGCCATCCTTTAAAGAAAGCGTAATAGCTCACTGGTCTAATTAAGCAATCCTGCGCCGAAAATGTATCGGGGCTAAAGCCATGCACCGAAGCTGCGGGTGTGCAGCAATGCACGCGGTAGCGGAGCGTTCCGTAAGCCTGTGAAGGGAGACCCGTGAGGGCTCCTGGAGGTATCGGAAGTGAGAATGCTGACATGAGTAACGAGAGGAGTGTGAGAAACACTCCCGCCGAAAGTCCAAGGGTTCCTGCGCAAGGTTAATCCGCGCAGGGTGAGCCGGTCCCTAAGGCGAGGCCGAAAGGCGTAGTCGATGGGAACCACGTTAACATTCGTGGGCCTGCTAGAGGTGACGGATGACGATAATTGTTCGGACTTACTGGATTGTCCGGGCGGTGTAGTCGTTCCAGGAAATAGCCCTAGCGTATAGACCGTACCCGAAACCGACACAGGTGGACTGGTTGAGAATACCAAGGCGCTTGAGAGAACTATCTTGAAGGAACTAGGCAAATTGCCCTCGTAACTTCGGAAGAAGAGGGCCCATGCTGAGCGCAAGCTCGGTGTGGGGGCACAGACCAGGGGGTGGCGACTGTTTAACAAAAACACAGGGCTCTGCGAACACGGAAGTGGACGTATAGGGTCTGACGCCTGCCCGGTGCTGGAAGGTTAAGAGGAGGGGTGCAAGCTCCGAATCGAAGCCCCAGTAAACGGCGGCCGTAACTATAACGGTCCTAAGGTAGCGAAATTCCTTGTCGGGTAAGTTCCGACCTGCACGAATGGCGTAACGACTTCCCCACTGTCTCCAAGATAGGCTCAGTGAAATTGAACTCTCCGTGAAGATGCGGAGTTCCCGCGGTTAGACGGAAAGACCCCGTGCACCTTTACTCTAGCTTTGCAGTGGTGCCAGGAATTGAATGTGTAGGATAGGTGGGAGACTTTGAAGCAGGGGCGCTAGCTCTTGTGGAGTCGCCGTTGAAATACCACCCTTTTGGTTTTTGGCATCTAACCATCCGCCGTTATCCGGCGGTGGGACCCTGCATGGTGGGGAGTTTGACTGGGGCGGTCGCCTCCGAAAGAGTAACGGAGGCGTGCGAAGGTGGGCTCAGACTGGTCGGAAATCAGTCGCTGAGTGCAATGGCATAAGCCCGCTTGACTGCGAGACAAACAAGTCGAGCAGAGACGAAAGTCGGTCATAGTGATCCGGTGGTCCCGTGTGGAAGGGCCATCGCTCAACGAATAAAAGGTACGCCGGGGATAACAGGCTGATGATTCCCAAGAGTCCATATCGACGGAATCGTTTGGCACCTCGATGTCGGCTCATCACATCCTGGGGCTGGAGCAGGTCCCAAGGGTTCGGCTGTTCGCCGATTAAAGTGGTACGTGAGCTGGGTTCAGAACGTCGTGAGACAGTTCGGTCCCTATCTGCCGTGGGTGTAGGATACTTGAGAGGAGCTGCCCTTAGTACGAGAGGACCGGGGTGGACGTACCTCTGGTGTGCCGGTTGTGACGCCAGTCGCATTGCCGGGTAGCTATGTACGGACGGGATAACCGCTGAAAGCATCTAAGCGGGAAGCCCCCCTCAAAACAAGGTATCCCTGAGAGTCGTGGAAGACCACCACGTTGATAGGCTGGGTGTGTAAGCGCGGCAACGCGTTGAGCTAACCAGTACTAATCACTCGATCGGCTTGATCTCAGCCAAATCTGTCATGTGCAGCGGTCAGAAGCTGCCAGGACGATACTCAATCAAGCGCAGACGCAATTAGCCCGCTCTCGAGCGGTGCTGTGTCAGGATAGTTCACTGCATCCGGTTCCGCCGGTCTTAGCTGGCCTGGTGGCCTTAGCGAGTGTGCAACACCCGATCCCATCCCGAACTCGGCCGTGAAAATGCTCAGCGCCAATGGTACTTCGTCTTAAGACGCGGAAGAGTAGGTCGCTGCCAGGCCTGCCAAGACCGGCCCAACCGATGCAGACTTCACGAGACAACATCAAAGGGGTGCCTGATCCCATGGATCAAGCACCCCTTACTTCTTTGCCGCGGGGTGGAGCAGCCCGGTAGCTCGTCAGGCTCATAACCTGAAGGTCACAGGTTCAAATCCTGTCCCCGCAACCAGATAAACGCTGAGAAATCAGCGTTCTACGAAAAAGCCCCGATCTTCGGATCGGGGCTTTTCTCGTTTCGGGGACATTTTGGGGACAGTCGTGGGCGGTGCTGGCCGGCCGGCTATTCCGATGGGGCTTACTAAAGCCCGCTTTCTTAACGGCTGCCGCTAATAAAGAAAATGGCCTTAACTTTTATTTATGGCGTGGCTAAGGTAAGATTGCTTTATGAACGCTGCTGCCATGACACGACTCGGCCGATTCAAGGAGGCAACCTACGAAGACGAACGCGTCCGTGCGTTCGTCCCGCCTCCGTTGCCGCCAGAGCCCCCGATCGACATCGCGGGCTTGCTCGGAAAGCTGAGCGCGGCTGACCGGGCTATTGGACGACTCGACGGCATCACCGTTCTCGTGCCCGACCAGGCCCTTTTTCTTTACATGTATGTCCGCAAGGAAGCGGTCCTGTCTTCCCAGATCGAAGGCACGCAGTCGACGATCTCGGATCTTCTTCGATTCGAGACGGACGCCGTCGCGGGGCAGCCGATCGACGATATCCGCGAAGTCTCGAACTACGTCGACGCCATGATGTACGGCCTCGACCGGCTCAAGACGTTGCCGATTTCATTGCGATTGATCCGGGAAATGCACGAGCGGCTCCTGAGGAGCGGACGCGGCCAAACCAAAAGCCCGGGCGAGTTTCGGCGGACCCAAAACTGGATCGGCGGGACTCGGCCGAGCAACGCGCTCTATGTTCCGCCGCCGGTCGATGAGCTCATGCCGTGCCTCGACGCTTTCGAAAAATTCATTCATCAAGCGACGCCGGATATCCCCCCCCTCATCAAGGCGGGGCTCATCCACCTCCAATTCGAGAGCATCCACCCATTCTTGGACGGGAATGGCCGCCTCGGCCGTCTCCTGATCACCCTCTTCCTGTGTCATGAGGGGGTGCTCAAGCAGCCGCTCCTCTATCTCAGCCTCTACTTCAAGCAACATCGATCCGACTACTATCGCCTTCTTCAGGAAGTTCGGGAGCGCGGGAACTGGGAGGCTTGGCTCGAATTCTTCCTCGACGGAGTGACGCGCACGGCCGAGCAGGCCTTCGACACCGCAACGAAAGTCGTAAGCCTCTTCCAGAACGATCGAGCCAGAATCAGCCAAGCCGGCGACAGGGCAGGCTCCGCGTTGCGTGTTCACGAACTCCTCCAGAAGAGTCCCTTCATCACGGCCGCCAAGGCAACCCAGAAAACCGGCCTTACCTTGCCCACGATCAACGCCGCGTTCGCTGAGCTTCAGCGCCTTGCGATCGTCACGGAGATCACCGGCAAGAAGCGGGGGCGCGTTTACTGCTACCAGGGTTTCATGGACCTCTTGAGCGATGGCGTCGGGGGCGATTAGCCCCGGCTCGATGAGAAGCCCGCCGCTCGCCGATCCTCAATCGTCCTCTTCGACATCCGGCATCGCATCGAGGATGGGTTTCTTCGACGCCTTGAAGGCCTGATAGGTCTCGTCGGCATAGAGCGGCACGAGCGTCGAGCGGACCGGCACGTTGCCGGAGACGAGGAGCACCTGCTGGCCCTTGAAGTCGGGGCCGCGCAGGGCTTGTGAGGTCGCAAGCGGTTCTTTGCCCCGGCCGAACAGCTCCTGCCGCTGGCCAAGCAGGTCCGACACCTCATCGGCCGTCTTCGCGTCGTTGATCGCGAAGAAGCTCTTCACGCGGCAGTTCGAGATGATCGTCTGCGCCTGCGGATACACGACTCGGAGTTGAGAAAGGTCCTGGGCGAAGAGCCAAAGACGGATCTTCGCTGCCCGAACGATCGCGATGGCTTTCTCGACCTGGTCCACATAGCCGAGCTGAGGCAACTCATCGAGCAGGAAGAGCGTGGATTTCCTCGGATAGTCCTTTTCGTGCGGGATGCGCGCCGCCCGGCTGGACGCTTCCAGAAGTTCTTTGATGTGCAGGCCCAGAATCGTCCGCAGCACCGGAGCGTTACTGGCGATCAGTTCCGGCGGGACGATAAGGAAGACGGCGTCGGCACCTTGGCGGTCGATTCGCCGCTCATCCAAGAAAATCCCGTCTTGCCGCCGTTCGTAGGCCGCCATGTTGTCGCGAAGGCTGGCCGGGTTCCATTTCGGGCTTGTTTCGTCGGTCGTGCGCGCGATCGCCGGGCTTGCCCATACCGACAGATAGACCCGTGCGACCGCCAAGATCGAGGCTCGCATCTTTTCGTTTTCGTGCATTTCCTGGAGCGCGTTCGCCGTGCCGTGGAGATTGACGTCCGGCGAGGCCAGCATGTCCTCTATGAGCCGGCTGCCCCATGTCTCGCCTTCGTCCTCGCCGCGCCGCAGGTTCGCCGGGACTTTGGCGTTGAGCGCGGTCACCAGTCGATGGACTTCCGTCATGGTGCGCGCGCCGGGCTCGCCGTGGCGTACCAGGAACCAGATGATCCCCGTGATCATGTCCCGCGCCGACATCTCCCAGAACGGGTCCCTGGATCGTTCGGCCGGAATCAGCGTCGTTGCCAGCGCCAGCGCGTCCTCCCACGAGCAGACGAAATCCAACGGATTGATCTTGTCGCTCTCGATCGAATCGTCGAACGGCGCCCACTTGAAGACGTTGCCTTTCAGGCGGCGTATCCAGGCGAGTTCCCGGTAGCACTCGCCTTTCGGGTCGAGGACGACGATGGGGCCATCGTAGAGAAACACGTTCTGCATGACGTGGGCTTGGCCCTTGCCCGCGCCGGTCGGCGCCACCGTCAGCAAATGGCCTTCGCCGCCGATGAACAGGTCCGGTCGGACATCGCTGCCAGAGATCGATGCTTTGCCGAGATACAGCCCGTCCTCGCGCTCTGGCTGGCCTTTGTGCGTCACAAGTTCTGCGTTGATGATGTCCTCTGTCGTCGCCCAGCGTGCGCCCGTGCCGAGCTTGGCGAGTTCTTCGCGCCACTCCGGGCCTAGTGTCGGAAACACGTGCCGTTCGAGGCGGCCTTTCGCTTCGCTGATCTCGCCTCGGAAAATGTGACTCCAAAGCACATGCCGAACATCGGCATCGATGGGCAGTCGGCGAATCAACGCGATGAGTTGCTTATGTTCGCTCGGGAGGTGGGCGTACTTCCCACCTTCTTCCAGATCGGGATAGACCACCGGCGGCGGCACCGACTTCGCCTTTACGGGCCCCGGGACCGGTGTGGCGACGGGCGGCTTTTGGACAACGGGCGCCGGCGGGGCAGGGGGCTTCTCAGGGGCGGGGGCGTTCCAAGCCGCATCGAGCTTCTTGAACATGCCGCCCAAGAAGCCCGCCGCTTTCTTGCCGGTCTCAATCGCTTTGGCCGTCGCTTTATCGACGACTTCTTGTCCCTTCGGCGTCAGGAACGGTTCGCTCTTGCCGCCTTCCTTGCCCTTGTTGTCCGCCATGGTTGCCTCGTGCCCGTTCGATCCGTGCCGTTGTCGGCATTCCTTTTGTCGAGCCTGCCCCAAAGAATAGGGCGATTTCTACCGTTGGCAGTGTCGGGATTTCACGCTGTCGGGCTGGGTATCCATCGCCTCTATCCGGCCTGACGGCATGGCGTCGTGACGGCATGACGCCACGGCGGCGTGGCGGCGGGACGGAAATGTCCTTCCGGACGGGAGCCAGCCCATTTCTGTCCTTCCGAGCGGACGAATCTGGCCCTCGGCGCCGTTCCTGCAACGGCAGCCGCCCAGTTTTTTCCCCGGCCTGCGGCCTTCCTCGCGCAGCAAAAAACAGGGCGTCCGCCGTCCTCCTCTGGCGTTCCGGCCCTTCGGGTGCGGGTTCCGGCCTAGCCGGGGCCTTTCGTTCGCCGTCGGAAGGCCGCGATGGGCGCGGCCTCCGGCGACAACCGGAAGGAGCACCGTCCCATGAACGCCACCACGACCCCCCGCGACGTCTACACCCAGGTCACCGATACGCTCATCGCCGCCATCGAGGCCGGCGCCGGCGCTTGGCAGATGCCCTGGCACCGCCACGGCGTCGCCCATTCCCGACCCTCCAACGCCCTGACGGGCAAACGCTACCGGGGCGTCAACGTCCTCGCCCTCTGGGCCGCCGCCGAAGCGCGCGGCTTCTCGACCGGAATCTGGGGCACCTACAAGCAATGGCAGGAGAAGGGCGCGCAGGTCCGCAAGGGCGAGAAATCCTCTCTTGTCGTCTTCTTCAAGGAGCTTTCCGTCAACGAGGCCAATCCCGAGACCGGCGAGACCGAGCGCGGCCGACGCATGATCGCCAAGGCGAGCTACGTCTTCAACGCCAGCCAGGTGGACGGCTTTGCCCTTCCCGAGCCGCAAGCCCCCGCAAATCCCGCCGAGACACTCGCCACCGTCGAGCGCTTCATCGCCGCCACGGGTGCGCGCATCGCCGTCGGCGGCGAGGGTGCCTTCTATCGGCCGATGACCGACACCGTGCACATGCCCGACCGCAACCGCTTCACGGGCACGGAAACGTCCTCCGCGACCGAGTGCTACTACGCGACGCTCCTCCACGAGCTGACGCACTGGACGGGTATCAAGACCCGCTGTGACCGGGAGTTCGGCAAGCGCTTCGGCGATAACGCCTACGCCATGGAAGAGCTCGTCGCCGAGCTGGGGGCGGCGTTCCTCTGCGCCGATCTCGGGATCACCAACAGCCCGCGCCCCGACCATGCGGCGTACCTCAGCCATTGGCTGACGGTCCTCAAGGCCGACAAGAAAGCGATCTTCACCGCCGCGTCCAAGGCCGCCCAGGCTGTCGATCACCTTGACGACTTGCAGCCCAAGGAAACCGCCGAATCCGATGCCGACGCGCTGGAGGTGGCCGCATAAGCGGCCACCGTCACGCGTTCATCCTAAAGGAGATGACCATGCGCCGGTCGATGATGATCATCATCAGCAGCATCATGATCACGATGATGGCGAGCGCGTGCGCCCCGCGACAGCACGACATTGAGGCCACCTTTCGCCAACATCTCGTTCGCCACTATGCCGAGGACGACAAGGCCGCGCGCGCCATGAACGGCGAGCCGCTTCGTCTCGATTTGACCTTCGTTGACCTCGATGGCGATGGACAGCCGGAAGCCATCGTCCGCCTCGACCATCCGGCATTCTGCGGCTCGCGCGGGTGCGCGATCGACGTGCTACGCGTTCAGGAAGACCGGATCGTCGTTCTTGGCGCCTTCATCGCTTACGAGGCGGCACTACGTCATGACGTCATGGCGCAGCGACGTCATGTCATGATCGATGCGCGCGCCTGGATCATGTCCGGCGACCGGCTTGCCCCTCTTGATCCGTAGATGACCTGTCAGGCGCCGAAGTGCCTGACGGGTCAGCTGACCGGCTCCCGCGCCCATCCATAAGTTCCTGAATCACTTAGTGGGGGCCGCCGTGACGCTACGACTTTCCGCCATTTTGTTTACTGGGCTTGTGGCTCTTTGGACGCCCGACGCCGTCGGCCAGGCCCTTTCAGCCCAAGGGAATACGGGCAGCCCCGAGCACCAGCGCCTGACACAGAAAATTATCCAGCTTGAAGCCGAAATTGGTGCGATACGCCAAGATATAACTGTATTTTTGCGTATCGTCGGTGGTAGTTGCAATGGCACCAATTCTTTCGTGAAGGCGGTGGGGTCTGACGGGACAATCATATGCGGAACCGTCGTCGCCATAAGTGCGACGGACACCATTTCAGACACAGTCATGCCCGAACGGTGCGAGTCAATCGGCCAGACGCTTGAAGGAGGCGTTTGCGTTTCCGTTGGCACAAACGCCCTTATCGCTTCCACAAGTGATTCCCCAAGCGCCTATGCTTGGGGCAGCCACAACACTCCGCGCGGCACGGCTGATGCTAACAATGGTTCCGGCAATACAGCTTTGCTGGCATCCTTTGGAGCCAGCGCACATCCAGCGGCCGCCTACTGCGCGAATTTATCATCGGGGGGCTTTCAAGATTGGTATCTGCCAGCAAAGGATGAACTTAACCTACTCTTCTCTTACCGCGATAAAATCGGGAATTTTTCCGCTTCTTATTACTGGTCTTCAACGGAGTTAAACGAGGGAAATAGTACTTACGCTTGGCTCCAGTCTTTTGTTGTGCCCAGCCAAATTCTTACGGGAAAGCACGATCCGCACCGCGTTCGGTGTGTCCGGCGGACTAAATCGCTGGAAAACATCATGTACGAAAAGACCAGAAAATAATATCTTAAAGTTGAGGCATTAGCTAAGAAAATCCACCAGTCAGTCCGCATGAAAAAATCTAGGACGCCTAGGTACCGCGCCCCTGCATCGCCTTGTTCAGGGCTGACCTGCACTGATCTGCCATCACTTCAGCGTATCGCCACGTTTTGACGGTCGGCATCGTGTAGTCGATGGCACGAGCTATGTGAAATATTTCAAGCGTCATAAAGCCTAACAGGATTCTCTGAGGGGAACGCCTTCCCCCTGGCCTCAGCCGAAACGTCTTCGGCGCACCCCTTTCTGCGGGGGCGCCCCGCAACGCCCCGGTTTTGCGTCTCGCCCATGAGCGTTCCCTCCGGTCACTGAAGGGCGGGGGCCTTACCCCCGGCCGCGTCAAGGCGCTTTCCCCCAGCCTTCCTCCGCTGCGCTCCGTGCAGGCCGGGTGGTCCCCCCTTGGCCTTGACCCGTCCTCCCCCGCTGCTCGCCGCGAGGCAGGCGAGCAAGCACGCGGGCTTGCTCGCGCAAATCAAGGAGGAGTGCCATGACCGAGACCGAGAACACCCAAGACACCCGCCAGTCGGGTTTGCTGACGCCGGACCAGAAGGCCCGAATGCTCGCCAATGGCCGCGCCGCCGCCGAGGCCGTCGCGGATGATGGGAATACGCCCGACGTGTTCCCCGTCGTGAAGCTGTTCGTGCCGTGGGGCGCCGCCACCTGGCTGCTGTCCGAACTCGACCTCGAGGACGAGGACATTGCCTTCGGGCTTTGCGACCTCGGTTTCGGATGCCCCGAGCTCGGGAGCGTGCGGATTTCCGAACTGGAAAGCGTGCGCGGCCCCGGCGGCCTCGCCATCGAGCGCGACCTGCATTTCCGGCCCTGCAAAGCCCTCACGGCCTACGCCGCCGAGGCCAGCCGTTTCGGGCGCATCCGCGCCTAATTCCGGAGTGTCAAAGTGTATGGATGAAGGTGTAAGGCTTTCCTGGAGAGACCGACGGCCTCCCGTCTCGCTAAGCACAGACCTTACATGTCCATGTCGTGCTGCCGACGCTTTGCCTTCTCAAGCTCTTTCTTGAGGGCAAGAGCGACACGCCGAAGCTCCGGGAGATGCGTCTGCGTTACATCCCAAATCACGTCCGTCGAAACGGATTGGTACTCGTGACGCAGGATATTCCCAATCCCGGCGATTTTGGCCCAGGGGATCTCTTTGTGTTTGGTTTTGAAGGCATCAGGAACACGACGGCTGGCTTCAGAGACGATCTCCAAGCAACGTATGACCGCGTCCTGGCGAAGTTCGTCTCGCCCAAACTCCGCGCGCGTCAAATTCTTGGTATACGTCTCGATGCGGCGGATCGCCGCCAATATATCGTTGACATAAATCGTCGGCGTCTTGGCCATCAGAAGACCTTAACGCTGTCGGCAAGAGCCTGTTTTCGGAGTTCCTGCCTCAGGGATTTTCGCAGCACGACATCCACCCGGCGCCCGAGTGCCTTTTCAAGATCGATTTGAACGCCCGCTTGCTCGACAAGACCAAACGCCGCCTTCGGGTCCACGTCGATCAAGACATCGACGTCACTTTCAGGCGTCGCTTCTCCCCGCGCCACCGAGCCGAAGAGCGACAAACTCTTGATCCCTTGCGCCCGCAACTGGGGCTCGATCCGCCGAATCGACCTTGCGACATCTTCCACCGTCGGCGCCGACGAGCGGCCGACCTTCTCATAGAGTAGGCGCAACGCCTCGCGGACGACCTCGCTCGAATTGTTGTAGAGGCCCGTGGCGACTTTCTCGCGCACGAACTTCTCCAGCTCCGGTGTCAACGACACATTCATGGCAACATAACCTCTTCCTCAAATATGGGCGCATCCGGTCAGTATGTCAATCTTTGCTATAATTTGACATACGCCAAGGTGACTTGCAGAGCGTAGTTCCGACCCCGCCATCGTCGCATGGCAGGGCGATGAACCACCTGGCATCTTTCGGCTTGGCTCCGTGTTTGAAGACCGCCGCGCATCCGCGCGGCGGGTCGTCCCGTTACGGGCGCAGTCATGGCGTCGTGCCGTCATGACGCCGTGGCGTTGTCGCGTCGGGGCGGCTGTGATCGATAGCCGAGCCGCACTCCGAGCGCGGTCGTGGTTTGACCCGGACCCCGCGCGCCGATGAAGTCTTGTGCCGCGAACGGACTCGACCGAGGCGGGTGCGCACTCGACGGGATAAAGAGGGTGCTTGGCCTTTGCCGAGGCGGGCAGGGGCCGGGCCGGTTTCGTGGCCAGATATCGGGCCTCGGTCGCCGGTGTCTCCTTGAGCCAAAGAAGAGCCGACACCATGCGGCCTCTTGTTCGATGGACAATGGACGACGCCGTCGCCTGTTCCGCAATGGCGGCGGCGCTGTTTGTTTCTCCGCCGTCCTGCGGACGGCTTCCTCGCACCCGCTTCGCTCCAAAAAACTGCGCCGCCGCCATCTGCCGCTTCGCTCCGCCCTTCGGGTGCGGCAGTCGCCGGGTCGTCCCCTTCGGTGTCCATCGAGGCCGCAATGGTGCGGCTCTCGTAAGACAAGGAGACACTGACAATGGCGACCATCGGCACCTTTACCAAGAACGAAACCGGCTTCACCGGCCAGATCCAGACCCTCGGCGTCAAGGCCAAGGCCAGCATCAGCCCCGTCGAGAAGACGGGCGACACCGCCCCCGACTACCGGGTGTTCGCGGGTAAGGTCGAAATCGGCGCGGGCTGGGTCCGCAAGAGCAAGAACGACCGCGAATACGTCAGCGTGAAGCTCGACGATCCCAGCTTCGCCGCCCCGATCTACGCGAACCTCGTCGAAGTCGACGGCCAGCACGAGCTCATCTGGTCGCGCCAGTAACGGGACGACCCGCCGCCCGGCTCCGGCCGGGCGGCGGCCCTTTCAAACAAATCAATTGAGGAAACGACCATGACGATTTCATCTGCTCCCATTCACGTCGAAGCGCCGGACGACGCCATGCGCGAGACCTGGCTCGATAGTCTCGCCGACATGCGAACCGACGCCGAAGACATCGTGCACTACGTCAACGAACTCAACGGCACGCTCACCTATGGCGGCATCCCCGCCCTTGGCCTTGCGCCGGTCGATTGCGCAGTCGGCAGCTTCGTCGCGATGGCCCGCGCGAAGCCCGCGCTTGCCGGTCTCGATCTCATCGAACTCGTCGGGCATCTCAACGCGACTATCGAAGCGCTGCACGAGCGCATCGCCACCGCGCAGGCGTGCGTGGCCGGGTCGCGGCACTCGGACGCCTTCGCCGCTTGGGTCGCGGCCTACCGGCCCAAGAAGGCGACGGACCGCCCGGATGCCCCCTTCGGCGGGTTCCTTTTCGACACTTCAAACAAGGCCACTGCCCACGTCGTCGGCAAGCCCGAGACGCGCGTCTGGACGCTCATCTGCGAAGACGATGTCCTCGCGATCGTACCCGGCTTCCGTCGCTGCGACCGGCTCGGGCACTTCATCTGCGCCGTGGAGCGGACGGTCGATGCCCCGACGGAGATCGTCATCGGCTGACGCGCGCAACACACTCCCTCTCCCTCGGGAGGGGGAGTTTCTTTCGGTAACCACTTTATGTCCGCCGTTCGGCTTCCCACACCTTGGGGAGTACCGACGCACCTAACCGTTTCGTCCTATGCCCCCGCCCTTATGGGCGGTGTCACCGGCTTCGGCCGCTCCCCCCACTCCAAAACCAGAGGACGCCGCGAAAGCGGTGCGAATTCTTCATGTCCAAAGTCATCCTCTCCGCCGTCGATGTCGAAATCGCGAACCTGAAGGCGAAGCTCCGCCCGCTGGAACGTGCCAAGATTGGCCTGACGGTCGATCCGAACACGCCGTTGCCGGGCGAGGCGATGCCCGACGGCACGGTCTATGCCGGCGTCTCGCCGACCACCGACCGCGCGTTGTACGTCATGCCCAGCGACCTTTACGGCGAGTACCCATGGGCCAAAGCGATGGACATCGCATGGCGCGAAGACTTCGGCGGCTACAAGAACTGGCGCCTGCCGACGAAGGAAGAGCTCAAGCTGCTCTTCGCGAACCGCATCGCAATCCGTGGGTTCACCACGGCCGCGTACTGGTCCGCGACGGAGAACCATGGCGGTACCGCTTGGTATTTCGGCTTCCAGTCCGGGATGCTGACCTACACGACGCAGCGGAATGCCCACGCGATCCGTTGCGTCCGCAGCTAACGACACCTTCATCCCCTTAGCGTCTGCCTCCCTGCTCGTGCAGGGGGGCTTTTTCATGCCGTACATCGGAGGCGTCGATCTCGGCGTCTCGTCGTCATGATGTCGCCTCTCGCGAGCCTTGCGTGCGGCGGAGGAACCCACGTTGCAGGCTGGAGGCGTGCGCTCATTCGAGGGCAGGCGGTGTGACCCCTCCGAGCGGCGAAGCAGACCTTGCGCGTCATCGGGTGTCGGGCGCGCTGGTCCTTTTCCGGGGGCACTTAGCCGACGCCATCTACGTCCTTCCTCTGCGTGGCAAACCCTGGCAGCCGCGCCGGTGCGCGCAACGGCGTCTTCGCAGTTTTTTCCCCGCCGTCCTTCGGCCGGCTTCCTCGCGCCCGCTTCGCTCCAAAAAACAGCGCCGCCGCCGTCCTCCACTTCGTTCCGGCCCTCCGGGTGCGCCCCCCGTCTTCATCGGCTGCCGGTCGGGTTGCCAACGGAAGGCCGCGATGGGCGCGGACTTCCAAAACCGGAAAAAGGAGGACACATCCTATGACCCTCACCGAACTGCTTCTTACCGTCACCTACACCTATTTGCTGGTCGCGACTCTCGGCATGCATCTCGAACTTGCGCGCCGCATCTACCGCCACATCCGCTTCCGGCGCTATCTCGCGGCGAAGGCCCGATAGGAGGCCGCGCCATGATGGACAACCACCGCTTCCGGGAACTCGCCGCCAAGGCCGACGAGCGCGCCGAAACCACCGGCGAGGACCACTACGTCATCGACGACGAGTGGGGCCTGGAACTCATCAGCCACGACGAGCTGATGGACGGCATCTACGCCGCCACCCCGCGCAACGCGATCCTCTATACCGCCCGCGGCTACTGACGCCGCACGGCTCCGACAGCCCCTGCCGGGCGACCGGCGGGGGCTTCGCTGCGTCATTGGACCGCCGGGGCGGAATGGCCCGGCGGCGGTCCTTGTTTGGCGCGCAACTCGACCAAGACGTTCGACGGCGCCGGCGAAAAGTCTCAGAACGCCAGCCGCGCAGGGCAGCGCCATCGGCCCGTTCGCCATGGCGCGGCTGACCTCATTTCCGATTGCGGCATCGAGCGCTTTGCGGGATGATGGTGCATTGACGTGCCGACTCCGGCGCGTCCGGTCCAAGGTGCTTTGGCGACGCCGAGCTTGAAAAAGCGAGGCAGAGAGCCAAAAACGAATAGTGTGCACCGAATGGACCGGCAAGATATGCTTTCCTCCACGAAAACCCCCTCGCCTGACGGCGCCCGGCCGGTCCTTCGGACGCGTCCAGGATCGGGTTTTTTCGTTCGGAAAGCGTGGGCCGCCATTCGCCCCTTCGGGGCTCAAGGGGCCAATCTTGCCCTGCCGGGAGCGCCGGCATCACGAGGTCTCCATGGGGCGACCACGTAAGCCGGAAGACCAGGTCCGCACCGTCAAGGTGCCGGTTCAGTGCACGCCCGCCGAAGCCGACGAGATCGCCTACCGGGCCAAGATCGCCCGTCTGCCGCTGGCCGAATTTGTGCGCCTGCAAGCGCTCGCCGATCGATCGACGCGGCTTACGTCCGAGGCGCGCCAGCAGCTTCGCGAGCATCTGCTCAGCCGACGGCTGGACACGGCCGCTCCGGCCAAGATGACGCGTCTTCGCCCGCAGCGCACGGTGCAACTCCACATCCGCTTCACGGCCCCGGACTTCGCCAGCATCCGGCGGCGCGCCGATGCGGCGGGGGCACCTTACGCCCGCTATATCCGCGAGGCGTGTCTCGGGCGCCGCCCCCGGTCGAAGCCGCAGCCGGTTCTCGTGCTCCAGACCTTCCTGCGCGAGACGGCGGCCATCGCGAGCAATCTCCGCCAGATCGACGCGCAATTTCCGCTGAAGGTCTATGGCCGGTCGGCGAGCTATGTCGGGGGCGAGTTACCCAAAGCCGTCTACCGGCGGCCGGAGGCCTTGCCCGTCATCGAGGCCCAGCTCGACGCCATCAACGGCGCCGGGGTCCTCGTCAACGGTATCGCCCGGCGGGCGAACATGGGCAAGCGGCCGACGGGCGAGGATGTCGCCATGGCGATGGACGCGTTGCGGACGGCCTTCGGACCGCTCGCCCGCTTCACCGACGGCAAGCTCCCGCCGCCGCCCAAGCGCCGCTTCCGAGGCACGCCCTATCGCGGCTGGCAGTCCAAAGGACGGCGGCCGTCATGAGGGTGAAGGTTCTCGAACGTCAGCCAAAAGGATTCACCGGAACGGCCCGCTATCTCGCCGGGCTTTCGCGCGGCATGTCGCCCGAGCGCGTCGCCTGGATGGAAGCCCGCAATCTCGAAACCACCGACCCGGACCTGGCCGCCGAGATCATGGAGGCGACGGCCGCCAAGTCGACGCGCTGCAAGACGCCGGCCTACCACGCCATCATCGCCTTCGATCCGAAGGATGCCGAAGCGGGGAAGGTGACGCCCGAGATCATGAAGAAGGTCGCGGCCGTGACCATCGAGCGGCTGGGGCTCGCCGAGCACCAGATGCTCATCTACGCCCACAACGACGAGCCGCATCCGCACATGCACTTCCTCGTCAATCGGGTGCATCCGGAAACTGGCAAGGCGTGGAGCCGGAGCCACGACTACGAGCGCTTCCTGTCGATCGCCCGCGACCAGGCTCGCGTCTACGGGCTGAACGTCGCCCGCGAACGTACCCGCGAGATGGAGCGCGAACTCGAGTGGATGACGGCCGAGGCCAAGGCCATCGTCGAAGAACTTGGGCCGATCCCGGACGGCGAAGCGTGGAAGGCAAAGCGCGAGCAGCGTGCTCCGGAACGCCTCTTTACCCGCGAGGTCATCGAGCGGCTGCGTCCGGCCTTGCAGAAGGATTTCGCACGGGCGCGAAGCTGGGATGCCCTTGCCGACGCGCTCCGAGGCCATGGCCTATCGCTCCGGGCCAAAGGGCAGGGGCTCATCCTGTCCGACGGCACGAGCTACTTGAAACTCTCCGAGGTAGGCAAAGCCGTCCGGCTACCCGATCTCGAACGCCGCTTCGGGCAGACCTTCCTCGACCATTCGCAAGCCAAGGCGCGGGCGGTGGAGCGCGAGCACAAGGCCAAGGCGCCGCGCCCCCCGGAAATGCCAGATACCTCCCGGATGTCGCCGGCGCAGAAGTGGCAAGCCGAGATCGTGCACGCCAATCGGATGGAGGTGTTCGAGAAGCGGCGTGGGCGCGACCAATTCACGGACGATCCGGTTCTCGATCTGGACAAGGTCGATATCGAGTATCGCGTCTGGACGGATGCCGAAGCCGCCCACACGCACGCCAAGAAGCGTGTCCGCGATCTGGAGCGCGACGAGAGGCGCCTGATCGGGCGCGACGAACGCGACGGCCGCTGGCGCACCCGTCACGAGGACCGCTTCATCACCGCCATGAGTCTCGTCTTCAAGGACGCCAATGCCGCCATGGCCCGCTGGGACCGGATCGAGAAGGCGCGCGGACGGGACGAGGCTTTGCGTCTGATGGCGCGCGATCCGGCCGCCTTCGGTGACTTGAAGGGATGGAATCTCCCTGGCCTCAAATCGCCCGAGCGCCGTCTCGCGGAAGTCGCCTGGCGCCGGTTGGGCGAGTTCCGGCTCAAGTATCAGGTGGCGTTGGCGAGCCTCGAAGCGAACCGCAACCAGCTCCGCGAAACGCGGGTGCTGCTCGAAGCCGCGCGGGCGCGCTATGCCACATTGACCTTCAATCCCGAGGCTGTGGAGCCGTTGCCGGTCATTCTTCGATCGATCATCCGCAAGCGCATAAAGGCCCTTGAGCGGGTGACGGCGGACATGATCCGCCGCAGCATCCTCGCGGACGAGCGCAAGGAAGAGCTTTACCTCGCGCTCCGACGCCACGCCGAGCGCAAGCGCAACCTTAACCGAACCCGCGAACTCGAACGGGAGGGCGTCATCTACCGGGAGATATTCGAGAAGCCGAAGCCGGCACCGGGCTTCGAGAAAGAGCTTGAACGGCGTATGCGCAAGAAATCCAAGACGCGCACCGTGGAACGCGACATCGACGACGACTGAAATGCCAAGACGCCGCACGGGGGCGGCGTCTTGATGGCGTGGCGTCACGACGTCAGGGCGTCGTGGCGTCGAGAGGGCTCAGCCCTTGCGCGCGCGCCAGCGCAGGCGCCATTCGCTCCAGGCGAAGTACCGGATCTTCGACGCAAGGATCGGCTTGGCGCCTTGGACGAAGATGAGTTGCTTGTCTTTGGGCAGCCGCATCACCTCGTCGGGGGTCATGAGCGGGCGGGCCGCATGAGACGTCCCCATTTGGAACGATCCGGCCAGCGCTGCAAACGGAAGTCCGGCCGTGCGTCCTTCCGACGTCGTCGTTACGGTGGTGACGCCGAGCATGTCCGAGAGCAAACGCGCCGTCGACGGGTCCTGCGGGTTGAAAGCCTGACGGACCGCGCAGTTCGCGATCATCGAGCGTGCCTTCGGGTAGGTCTTTTCGAGCTGGTCCAGGTCCTGGGCAAAGAGCCAAAGCTGGACGCCGAACCCTGCCAGATAGCCGATGCCCTCTTCGACGGGGCGCATATACCCAAGCGCCGGCAACTCATCGAGCAGGAATAGCACCCGGCGGTCGGTCCGGCGGCGCTGGCGCAGCAGCGTCGCCATGGTGATCCCCGTCATGAGACGCAGGAACGGCCGGTAGACCCCCAGATACTCCGGCGGGATGATGAGGTAGATCGTCGTCGGCGTCGCCTTCAAGGCATCGAGCAGGAACGTCGAATCGGCCGTCATCGCCGTGAGCTGCGGGCTTTCGAAGATTTCCGTCCGGCTTTGCGCCGACGAAACGACGTAAGACCGCTCCTTCGGCTCCTTCTGAAGGAAGCCTTCGGCCGCGCTGGCGATGCTCGGATGCTCCGATTGGCGCATCGCTTCGAGGACGGCATCGAACCCATCCCGGTCGCGCATCAGCAGTGTCCGGACTTCCCGCAAGGTCCGTCGCGCCGGATTGCGGTGGTAGATCACGAACAGAACGAGGGCTGTGAGCAGGCTACGCGCCTCGCGATCCCAATGGTTCGGATCGAGACCGTTCGTATCGACGAGCATCTCGGCAATGAGTCGCGCGTCATCGACATCGTAGGGCGTACCCGCCCGGACGAAATCGATGGGATTGAAGCGGTCGGTCGCCTTCGTCGGGTCGAAGGGGGCGAGCGTGTGGACGCGCCCGACGCCACGGCGCCATGAAGCCGTGACGTCATGGTTCTCGCCCTTGATATCGAGAACGAACACCGAGTCCCGAAAGTCGAGGAGGTTGGGGATGACGCAGCCGACACCCTTGCCGCTTCGGGTCGGCGCGAAGGTCAGCAGGTGCCCGTCGCCGGCATAACGAAGCGTCCGTCCTTCGTGACGGCCGAGCATCAGGCCGGGGCGGCCGAACCATTGCCCCAGCAAGCCGGCCGAGGCGATCTCATTCGTACTAGCCAGTTCGGCCGAGCCGAGTGTCTTTCCAGTCGTCGCTAGAAGCTCGCCGAGTTGCCCGGCGAGTCGCCGAAGGACGAGGGCGATACAAAGCAGTAGCGTCGCCATGACGAGGGCTTCGCGCGGATCGGCGCTGTAGATGAAGTATCCGCCCGCTGGTAGCCAGGCGGGCAGGGTGAGCCAGAGGGCACGGGAGGCCCTCCAGAGAGTTCGTAGATGTTCCATGGTCGTTGACCTTGACTGCCGCCAGGGAGGTCAACGCGTCGTTCGAGACTTCAAAAAAACGGTCCAGCGGTCACATAACAAGTCACAGATATTGGCCCGTTCCAGACCTCCTAAGGTCCCAGAGTTGGCGCTCTTCGGGCCAATATCCCTTCCCTTGTTGTAGGAAGCGTTATGTCAAGCCGCCAGTCGTCATATCTTTTTCAGCTGTGCACCTGCGAACGAAAGGCCCTCGCCGGGGCGGCTGCGGGAGCCACGGGGAGGGGGCAAGTTAGGCATCGGCCCCGTCTAGCGTTGTTCCTTAAAGCTAGTTCACCGATCTCTCGACGCGCGGCTAAGCCGCTTGCAAAAATGTCCATGTTGGCCAACACTGAAAAATTGAAGGCGGAGTAGATCAATGCGCACGTTTTCCTCAGCGAACGCCAAGAACCACTTTGGAGAGCTTGTCGACGCGGCGCGAATCGCACCGGTGGCGATCACGAAGTACGACAAGCCTTTCGTGGTCGTCCTTGCAATGGAAGAGTTCGTTCGCCTTAGTGCTGCCGCTGCTACCTTGAGGGCTGAAGATTTAGAGCAAGTCGGGAAGCGAATTCGCAAGTAGGGATGAACTTATGACGACAGTCGCGTGCATCGATGTGTTCTGTGGGGTGGGAGGCCTCACGAATGGATTGATCTCATCAGGGATTAATGTCGTCGCCGGAGTCGATATCGACCCAGCATGCAGATTTCCGTTTGAGAAGAACAATGGCGCTGTCTTCATACTGGACGACGTCGCGCGATTGTCTCCCGAGCGGGTCAAAGCGCTCTTCGGTAGCGCCGAGGTCCGTATTCTTGCGGGTTGTGCTCCTTGCCAGCCTTTCTCAACCTACTCTCAGCGTTATGATGTTGTTGGAAGTCCTAGATGGGGGCTGCTCTATAAATTTTCCCACCTAATCCGTCAGACACTACCGGAAATCATCACCATTGAGAATGTTCCAAGTATCGAGAAGCACGCCGTTTTCGGTGACTTCAAAAGCTCTCTGCGATCACTAGGCTACGCCATCGAACAGACCGTTTTGGATTGCAGTGAGTATGGGCTGCCGCAGAGTAGGCGGCGTATGGTGTTGATTGCCTCGCGGATTGGAAAAATTGGTCTAGTTGCATCCAAAGGCTACGGTACGACGACCGTACGTAAAGCAATCTCGCGATTGCCTCCGATTGAGCACGGAGCAGTACATCCAAGAGATCCTTTACATGCGGCGTCGAGACTTTCCGATTTGAATCTCAGGCGGATCAAAGCTTCAGTGCCAGGGGGAACATGGCGAGATTGGCCAGCTAAGCTCGTGGCGGATTGCCACAAACGCGAAAGCGGATCGACATATCCGGGTGTCTACGGCCGAATGGAATGGGATAAGCCCGCGCCGACATTGACGACGCAATTTTATGGCTTTGGCAACGGTCGCTTTGGTCATCCTGAGCAGAATCGAGCCATTTCTCTCAGGGAAGGGGCGATACTCCAAGGCTTCCCGAAGTGCTACTCCTTCGTCCCCGATGGGCAGCCGGTACAATTCAAGGCGTTGGGCCGCATGATCGGGAACGCGGTTCCCGTCACGCTCGGCGAGGTGATCGGCCAGAGCATCGTAGCCCATCTCGGGATCGAAACCGAGAAAACGAAAAGGAAGAAGAAGGGAGCCGTCGCGGATGACGCGCGTAAGTCCCTCGTCGCATGATGCCAGTCGTCGGATGGCCCGCGTGCGACAGAAGGGCACGCAAGCGGAGATCGACCTCCGCAAAGTTCTGCATGCCAAGGGGTTGCGCTATCGCCTCCACGTTCCGCTCCTGACGAAGCCCAGACGCGTCGCCGATATCGTCTTCCCGAGCGCGAGACTAGCCGTGTTCGTCGACGGATGCTTCTGGCACGGATGTCCAGAGCACGCTTCCTGGCCGAAGCGCAATGCCGACTTCTGGCGGGAGAAGATTGAAACCAATCGATCCAGAGATGCCGATACCGATCAGCGGCTGAACGCTCTTGGTTGGAAGACGGTCCGGATCTGGGAACACGAAGACGCCCGCAAAGCGGCCAACCGCATCGCCGAGTTCGTCGATGCGCGCCAGAAGAATAGGGCCGACCTATGTCAATGACTGGGGATCAAATGGCGGCCAATGTCGCTCATGCCACTGCCCCAGAGCCGGGCCAGCTGGTCGAGGCTCGCCGCCGCCAGTGGATCGTCTCCGAGGTCGACGGCGGTTCTGTCGCCCCCGGACTCCCCAAGCGGCATCTCGTCCGGCTGGCTTCGATCGACGAGGACGCGCTGGGTGAAGAGATCGAAGTTCTCTGGGAGCTTGAGTCTGGTGCCCATGTAATCGAGCGGGCTGGGCTGCCTCGCATGACTGGCCTGGACGACCCCTCGACACTTCAAGCCTTCCTTGATGCAGTGGTTTGGGGGGCTGCGACGAACGCCGATCGCGGATATCTGCAGGCTCCATTCCGCAGCGGCGTCAGCATTGAGGACTACCAGTTGGATCCGCTCGTGCGCGCGATCGATATGGCCCGCACCAATCTGCTGATCGCCGACGACGTCGGCCTCGGGAAAACCATCGAGGCAGGGCTCGTCGTTCAAGAGATGCTCCTGCGTCACCGCGCCCGCACGGTCCTCGTGCTCTGCCCTGCCTCGTTGCAGGAAAAGTGGCGCGTCGAGATGCAGGAGAAGTTCGGACTCGAGTTCCGGATCGTTGATACGGGCTACGTCAAGCGTTTGCGCCGTGAGCGAGGTCTCCACGCCAATCCGTGGACGTCTTTTCCCCGTCTCATCACGTCGATGGACTGGGCCAAGCAGGGTGAAGGCTTGCGTCTTCTGCGGGACGCATTGCCCCCGCACGTCAGCCATCCCAGGAAGTTCGACCTGCTGATCATCGACGAGGCTCACAACGTCGCGCCGACTGTCGGGCGCTACGCTGTCGAAAGCCTCAGGACCCGTCTGGTTCGTCTGGCCGCGCCACACTTCCAGCACAAACTGTTTCTCACAGCCACGCCGCACGACGGGTACACCGAATCCTTCACCGCGCTCCTCGAACTCCTTGATGATCAGCGGTTCGCGAGAAACGTTCTCCCAAGTGATCCCCAACTCGCCCGGGTGATGGTCCGTCGGCTGAAGAGCGATCTGGTCGATGCGAACGGTAAGCGCATTTACCCCCAACGGCGGCTCGAGGCGCTGCCGGTAGAGTATGGCGAGGACGAGAGGGACG
This sequence comes from Ferrovibrio sp. MS7, assembly GCF_038404985.1. Taxonomy (NCBI): domain Bacteria; kingdom Pseudomonadati; phylum Pseudomonadota; class Alphaproteobacteria; order Rhodospirillales; family Rhodospirillaceae; genus Ferrovibrio; species Ferrovibrio plantarum. The sequence goes on along the minus strand of NZ_JBBKBA010000001.1, from coordinate 373,370 downwards.
CCAGGCGGCAGCTGGAGGCATACATCAAGAGCCGCGAAGGCGGTGCTGATGGAGGGCGCGCCGTCGATCACTTCGTGCACCAGTTGCTGCGTAAACGCCTGTCATCGTCTCCTGCAGCGTTCGCAGCGACACTCGAACGGCATATCGCGACGATCGAGGGCCGCGCGGCTGGCGAGCGCAGCCAGAAGAAATTCGATGACCGCATCCTTCGGCGGGCGATAGCGAAGACCGAGGAAGACTACGCAGACGACGCACAGCGGGATGCCGCCGAGGCTGAAGCGATCGAGGAAGCGGGCAAGCATGTCCGGCCACCGACCGACGAAGAACGCCGGATGCTCGACCGATTGCGATCCTGGGCCCAACAGGCGGCTCGTCGGGCCGATGCCAAGGCCACTGCCGTGCTGGGTTGGCTGGCCAGTCACCTGAAGGACGGTGACAGGTGGACGAACGAGCGGGTGATCCTGTTCACCGAGTATCGCGCCACTCAGCAATGGATGCAGGAGATCCTCGCATCTCACGGCTTCGGGGGCGAGCGATTGGCTCTCATCTATGGCGGCATGGACCCGAAAGAACGCGAGGGCGTGAAAGCCGCGTTCCAGGCCAACCCCTCGGAATCTCCGGTGAGGATACTGCTGGCGACCGATGCCGCCTCCGAGGGCATCGACCTCCAGAACCACTGCCATCTGATGATCCACCTCGAAATTCCGTACAACCCAAATGTGATGGAGCAGCGGAACGGCCGCATCGACCGCCATGGGCAACGCGCCAGCGAGGTCGTCATCTGGCACCCAGTGGATGCCGAAGGTGGCCACGGTGACGATATCCTGCGCGCGCTTCACAAGCTGGAAGCTATGCGCGCCGACATGGGGAGCGTGAACCCCGTCATCGCGCCTCAACTGCCCGACCTGCTGGAGGGGCGCCGCCGCGATCTCGACACGAGACAAGCCGAAGCCCGGATGGAGAAATCTCGCCGCTTCGTGAAGGCGGAGCGCAACCTTCGCGAACGTGTGGCCAAACTCCATGAGCGGCTGACCGAGACCCGGCGCGAACAGAGCCTCGTGCCCGACCACATTGAGAGAGCGGTACGCACCGCGTTGCGTCTAACGGACAAACCAGACTTGGAGCCCGTTTCTCTAGCCGGCGCTCCGGATGGCACGGTTTTCCGAATGCCGCCGCTCTCGGGTTCCTGGTCCCGATGCCTCGAGGGTCTCGAACACCCCTACTCACAGAAGGTTCGCCCGATCACCTTCGACCACGAGGTCGCCAAGGGCCGTGACGACGTCGTCCTCGTCCACCTGAACCACCGGCTCGTACAGATGAGTCTGCGGCTCCTGCGCGCGGAGATCTGGGCCCGTGACGACGTGAAGAAGCTTCACCGCGTGACCGTCCGGTCGCTTCCGGATGGGCGGATAGAGGGGCCGGCCGTGGTGGTGATGTCGCGGCTCGTCGTGACCGGCGGGAACCATCATCGTCTGCACGAGGAGCTCACGGAGGCTGGCGGTTATCTGCGCGATGCCGGTTTCCGGCGAGAGGAGCGGGTTACGGAAGTTCGTCGCTGGCTGGAAGACTCGCAGCCTGCGGCCCTGTCGGATTCGACGTTCGAAGCCCTTCGTACCCGCTTCGACAAGCATCGTGATGCCGTCCTGGCGGCCGTCGAGGCACGCTCGAAAGACCGGCTACGCTTCCTCGTGAACACGATCGAGACCCGGAAACGCAAGGAGGCCGAGGACATTCGTCAAGTCCTGGACGATCTCGAACGAGCGCTGAAGACCGAGATTGCGGCGGAACAGCAGCCCTTGCAGCTTTCTCTGTTCTCCGAGGACGAACGCACTCAGCTCAAGCGTGACCGAGCGGCCCTCGAAGCACGCTTGGCCCGGATCCCCAAAGAGCGCGAGCAGGAGCTAAGCGCGATCGAGGAACGGCACTCCAATGCCGTCGAGCATACCTTCCCCGTGGCCGTGGTGCTGCTGGTTCCGAACTCCCTCGCGACGGAGAAGCGCGGATGAACAACGATCACGAGTGGCTGAACCTCATCGAAGTCTCTGGGCCCTTTCTGGCGGTGCCCGTGCTGCGGGAGGTCTTCCCGCAAGGCCTCGAAGCTCTGCCTTCCGGGCGGCCTCAGCGGCTTCGTCGAACCTATGAGGAATGGCGCGATGCCGTCGACATGGACGACCTCGACCTTCCAGCGCTGCACGCGGCCTGGATCGACGACGTGCTGGTCACCGCGCTGGAAATGGACGAGACGGTGCTGCGCAAAGGCGCGACACTGCCTGAGCAGCTCACTGTCTCGATGCCTGAACACGGGGTCACGGTCGCGCCCGATCTGGCCGTCGTGAATCCAACGAACTCCGACGAACCACTCCTGCTCATCCATGTCTATGAGCCGGACACCGATCTCGACGCGACGCGCCGTTTCGATGGCCTCGCGATCACCCCGGCCGACCGGATGGTCGCTCTGCTCAGGTCGACGGGATGCCCCACTGGCATCGTCACCAATGGCGAGCGCTGGATGCTCGTCCACGCGCCTGCCGGCGCCGTGGCAGGCTTCGCGAGCTGGTATGCGCGGCTCTGGGGCCAGGAACCGGAAACGCTGCGCGCCTTCGTCAGTCTTCTGGGCGTCCGCCGTTTCTTCGGGCCCGACGAAGGCAAGCTACCGGCGCTCTATGAGCGGTCTCTGAAGCACCAGGACGACGTGACCGAAGCGCTCGGCGAGCAGGTTCGGCGCGCCGTCGAAGTGCTCGTCCAGGCTCTCGACCGCGCCGACCAGGACCGCAATCGCGAGCTCTTGCGCGACGTCGATCCGCGAGACCTCTACGAGGCCGGACTGACGGTCATGATGCGGCTCGTCTTCCTGTTGGCGGCCGAGGAGCGCGCCCTGCTCCTGCTCGGCGATCCGCGCTACGACTCCTTCTACGCCATCTCCAGCCTGCGAATGCAGCTGCGCGCGGATTCCGAAGAGATTCTAGAGCGTCGCCGTTCCGCATGGTCGCAGTTGCTCGCCCTGTTTCGTGGCGTGTATGGCGGCATCGATCATCCGACGCTGCGCCTTCCGGCTCTCGGCGGTTCGCTGTTCGACCCCGATCGCTATCCCTTCCTCGAAGGACGAAAGAAGGGCACGAGCTGGCGAACCGATCCGGCCGAACCGCTGCCGATCGACGACCGTACCGTTCTGCTCCTGCTGGAAGCGATCCAGACCTTCGAAGGCCGCACGCTGTCCTATCGCGCACTCGACGTGGAGCAGATCGGCCACGTCTACGAGGGCCTCCTCGAACGCACGGTGAAGCGCGTCGACGACGTAACGCTGGAACTCGACAGCGGCGCGAATGCCAAGAGCCCGCGCGTGACGCTCGGCGAGATGGAGTCGGCGCGCCTAGATGGCACAGCGAGGGTCACCGAATTGCTAAAGGAACGCAGCGAGCGTTCGGAGTCGGCCATCCGCAACGCCCTTGAGCGGGCTGCCGACGATCGTCTCGGCGCGCGCCTACTCACCGTTTGCCGCGGCGACATCGGTCTGCGCGACCGCATCCTGCCCTACGCGCCCCTCCTGCGGACCGACCCTTGGGGCTATCCGCTCGTCCACCACACGGACGCCTTCGTCGTCGTTCTCGGCGCCGAACGGCGCGAGAGCGGCACGCACTACACGCCCAAGAGCCTGACGGAGAAGATCGTCGAGGAGACGCTGACGCCCGTCGCCTATCGCGGTCCGGCCGAGGGCAAGGCGCCCGAGGATTGGGACCTGAGGAGCGCCGAGGAGTTGCTCGATCTGAAGATCTGCGACCCTGCCATGGGGTCCGGAGCATTCCTGGTGCAGGCGTGCCGGTGGCTTTCGGATCGTCTGGTCGAGGCTTGGTCGGTGACGGAGGCCAGCGGCAAGCAGATCGACAGCGAAGGGCGCATCGTCGACGCCGCCGCCGGAGGCTTCGATCCCCTGTCGAAGGACGCGGAGGAACGCGCCATCGTCGCCCGACGGCTCGTGGCGGAGCGGTGCCTCTATGGTGTGGACAAGAACCCGCTGGCCGTGGAGCTGGCCAAGCTCTCGCTTTGGCTAACGACCATGTCCAAGGGGCGGCCTTTCGGCTTCCTTGACCACAATCTGCGCAGTGGCGACAGCCTTCTCGGCATTCACGATCTTGGTCAGCTGGTCGAGCTCGACATGAGCCCGAAGGGAAAGACTCAGCTTCGACTATTCGGTCGGACGATCCGGTTAGCGATCGACAAGGCACTCGAACTTCGCGCGCGTCTGCGGGATATCCCCATTCGCGACATAAAGGATGTCGAAGCGATGGCGGCACTCGACACGCAATCGCGCGGCGAGCTGGCACTGCCGACGCTCATTGCCGATGCGTTCGTCGGCATTATTCTGGCTGAAGATCGGGCTGGAGAACGGACAGCCAGGATCGAGACGCTGGCTGCATTCGCCGACGCCATGGTAAGTGGCGAAAACTCAAAGAAAGATAGGCTCCGGCGCGATGCATCAACTGACTTGGCAAAAGACTCCCTAGACAGCACCGCGCGGCACCCATTCCATTGGCCGCTTGAATTTCCAGAGGTCTTTGACCGAGAAAATGGAGGTTTTGACGCCATCGTCGGGAACCCACCGTTCTTGGGCAACCGCTTGTGGAAGGGAGCTTTGGGCGAACGATTCCAATGGCAGTGCCAACTGGTTCTCGGAGTCTCTCCCGCAAAAATCGACCTTTGTGTCGTCTTTCACCGACGCGCTGCCGATCTCATGAGGCGAGGAGGCAGCTACGGCCTGCTTGCTACGAGCAACATTGCAGAAGGCAGTGCGATCGACCTTGGGCTCGGAGAGATAGTCAAGCGAGGTAGTATCTACTTCGCAAGAAAGGGAATGCCATGGCCGGGCACAGCTGCCGTCGTCGTTGCAGTTGTCGGGTTCTTCAAGGGCGAGTGGAACGGACGGAACGATGCAGACGGCCATGATTGCGATCGCATCGGACCTCGCCTTGAGCCAGAAGAAGCAAATAGCTGGGCACCCGTCGCGCTGTCGGACGGAATATTCAGCTTCGAGGGTGTGAATAACAGCAAGGGACTGGCGTTCGTTATCACCCCGGACCATCCTTGGTTCGAACGCCTGAAGGATGAACCAAACAGCCTGTTAAGGCCCTACGTCACCGGCGATGACATCACCAGTTCGGCCTTGAATGACGTAGCGCGGTGGGCGCTTGATATTGCCGATCGTGAACTCGACGACATCCAACGCGATTGGCCCGAGGCTTATCAATTCATTACTGAGGTCGTGCAACCGACCCGGACGCCAGAAGCCTTGAAAAGCTACAAAGGTCTTATCGATCGTTGGTGGCAGTTCTGGAATCACCGCGCTGACTTGATGCGCAGGATTCGCCAGAGAGAAAGGTTCATCGCATATTCCAAGGTGACCAAACATCCCATATGCATGCTGGCTCCCTCAGATTGGATCTACACCAACAAGGTGGTTTTGATCGGCATCGAAAGGGATGATTTATTTCCTATATGCCTAAGCACCCCATTCCGATCATGGCTTGAAGCCTACAGCGGCGCAGGCTTAGGAGTAACCCTTCAGCTATCCATCAGCGAATCGATAGCAAAGTTCCCGCTGCCGAGCGGGGCGGTGTCCCAAGAGGGAGTCGATGCGGCCCTTCGCTTCAACGACATCGCCGTCGCTTGGAGCGCGGAACATCAATGCGGCCTCACCGATCTCATGAACGCGGTTCATTCGCCCGACAACGATGATCCTCGAATTGCAGAACTCAGGGTGCTTTTCGAGACCCTAGATAGGCATGTGGCAGCAGCTTTTGGCTGGGCCGATCTGGACGTCAGTTATGACTTCCATGAAGTGAATGCATCTTCTGGTAGCGCACAGTGGCGCTATTCGCTCAGCGAAGAAATCCGAGAAGAGCTACTTCCAAGACTCGTCGCCCTCAACAAAGCTCAACATGAGGAAGAAATCGCCAAGCGAGCCGACGCTGGAAAGTCCGGGTCGGGCAAGGCGCGCGGGCGCCGCAGAAGAAATATTGAAACGCCGGATTTTACGCTCGACCTCGACGATGTTCTCGTAAAAATCGATGATAGGGGTGCTTGACCATGGCCGATCTGACCGCGACTACCGAGCAATCCGTCAGCGCCTGGATCGTCAAGCGGCCGTCTAGCTCACCACGCTATTCCGTGCGTATCGCCGTCGGGTCGACCACCGACGGCGCAATTGAAGAGGGTCACTGGGTGGTCGTTTTGGACGACGACGGCAACGTCGCTGGGGTGGGTCGTATCCTTCGCATTCGCTCGGACCTCGACGGCGCCACGATCCATTTTGATCATTGGCACGCCGTGGATCCAACCGTGCCGCTCGCGGCCCTCGGCCTAACCGCGCCGACTGGACCAGCCGCGCGGCTACCATGGGACGAATTCCTCCGCATCCTGCCGCCGGTCGGTGTTCCTGACCCCGCCGCAGCGCCTCTGATCGACGATGTCGTCTACACCCGCGACCTCCTGGAACTCGCCGTGCGTGACGATCTGCTCGGCCCCGCCGGTGGCCCCCATGAGCTGATCAAGGACATGAGCGTCCGCGACCGCTATCTGGTCGGCAAGCTGGCGCCGCGGCGGCCGGATGACGACCAAGCGGCACGGGTCGAACCGGCCTCGGCAGCCGATGAGGCTGGCGACCTCGAAGACGAGCGGGCGGCGCCGCTCCACGAACCCGGCGCCGAGTTCGCGAGTGCATCGGGCCGGGTGGAGCCCGAAGACGACGCGCTGGACGAGATCGACACCACGAACAATCAGTCGCTGGTTCCCTCCAGCATGGGCCTCACCTTCTGCGTGGCGCCCGATGTCGGGAAGCTGGCCGTCGATGCACGGTGGGGACGGTACGAGCGGGTCCCGAACGATGAGCACGAGATCGTCAAGACGCGAAAGAATCGCCAGACCGGTCACCAGGAGGAGGTGAAGGTCAGGGTCTGGCAGCGCATCCCGTGCGGTGGCGTTGTCACGGTTCCGCTCGTCGACGGGCCGATCAAGCCGTCCACTCCCGACCCCGATCAACCGGACGTCCGCTTGCAGGGGACGGTTCGGACGAACAACAAGGGGGAGCGCCTGGTCACTTTGTTCCTCGTCAACGGGCAGTTGGAACCTGAAGACAACAAGGACCGCGCCTGGCTGTTTCAGCCGGAGATCACCGTCGAGCCCCCCGAAGATCACGGGGACAAGTCGGTCTTTCGGCGTCGCCCAACCAACGAAGTGGTCGTCGACGACCCGGAACGCGACCGTCTCGCGCTCATCTATCGTAACAAGCTGGAGTTCGCGGTCGGACACGGGGTGTCCGTTCACGCCGATACGACGCCCGAGGACCCTACGAAGGCCCATCGCGTCAGAACAGAGATCATCCCGCGCTACGAAGTCGCCGTCACCGAAACGCCGGGCCTTGATCCCAGGGACCGCCCTGCCATGCGGCGCATGGTCGACGAGGGCTGGCTCGACATGACGCGCTTGGCGGAGATGGCGCCGGACGCGCTGCGCGCCGCTCTTTTGTGCCTCGTCGACGATTACGCCGTTTGGATCGGCGAACAGAAAACCCGGCTGGGGTCGGAGATCACCGGTTTCGATGATCCGGGCAAGGACGTCATTCAGCGCTGCGAGGAGATCCTGCGCCGTCTCCGAGAGGGCATGGACACTCTCTTCGCCGACCCGAAAGCGATGGAGGCGTTCCGCTTTGCCAACCGGTCCATGGCGATGCAGCGTGTCCGAAGCATCTACGCTCTGAAGCGCAGACGGAACGAAGCCGTCGACGTGACCACTTTGGACGTGCCGAAGAACAGATCGTGGCGCCCGTTCCAGCTGGCGTTCCTGCTCCTGTCGATCCCGTCGCTCGCCGATCCGACACACCCGGACCGGACGAAGCCGGTCGAGGCGTTCGCCGATCTCCTCTGGTTCCCGACGGGTGGTGGCAAGACCGAGGCCTATCTCGGTGTGGCGGCCTTCGCCATGGCCATGCGCCGACTGAAGAATGATCTCGGCGGCCTCGACGCATCACGTGGTCTCGCCGTAATCATGCGCTACACCCTGCGACTGCTGACTCTGCAGCAGTTTCAGAGGGCGACGACGCTGCTCTGCGCTATGGAGGTCATCCGTCGTGCAGACGACAAGACCTGGGGCAAGGAACCTTTCACGCTCGGTCTCTGGGTCGGCAATCGCGTGACACCGGGCACAACAGACGCGTCTCACCAGGCTGTCGAGGCCATTCGAAACAACGATCGCAACAAGGCGGGAATTGCATCGCCTGCACAGCTGACCAGCTGCCCTTGGTGCGGTTCGGAGATCTCCGGTGGTCGTGACATTGAGGTCGACAGGATCGCCGGCCGAACGCTGATCCACTGCGGCGACAAGCTGGGCAGCTGCGATTTCTCGAAGGCGAAATCCACTGGGCAGGCTCACCCGGGGCTTCCCGTGAAAGTCGTCGATGAGGAAATCTATCACCGCCCGCCGACGATGATGATCGCAACCGTGGACAAGTTCGCGATGATGGCGTGGCGTCCCGAGGTTCGGAACCTTTTCGGCCGCGTCGAGCTGGAATGCGGACGACATGGTTTGCTCTGGCCGAGCCACGACTGCGGCACGGGGCACCGAGCGAGGGGGGCATATCCGGCCGCCATTGTGAAGCCGGTCCGCGCAATCCGACCACCAGATCTGATCATCCAGGACGAATTCCACCTTATCAGCGGTCCGCTGGGCACCATGGTGGGCCTTTACGAAACAGCTGTCGACGAGCTGAGCAGCTGGGTTCTGGGCGACGAGAGGGTTCGTCCCAAGGTCGTCGCTTCCACCGCGACCGTGCGGCGAGCCGACGACCAGGTGCGCAACGTTTTCATGCGCCGCATTTCCGTGTTTCCGCCTTCCGGCCTGGACGTCGAAGACAATTTCTTCTCGGTCCAGAGACCCATCCGCGAGAAACCCGGCCGACGGTACATGGGAATCTGCGCTCCCGGCAGCTCTCGCCCTGCGGTGCTGATCAGAACCTACACGGCGTTCCTCACCGCTGCGCAGGCGCTGTTCGATCGGTTCGGCCCGCTGGCCGACCCCTATATGACTCTCGTCGGCTACTTCAACTCGCTGCGAGAACTCGGTGGCATGAAGCGCTTGGCCGAGGACGACGTTCAAACGCGTTCCTTCCGTGTCGATATGAGCCTGGTGGACCGACCGGGGCTCGCGCAGCGGCGGGTCGAGGAAATCAGCGAACTGACATCGCGGGTCTCCAGTCAGGACATCCCGAGGTACCTCGATCAGCTCGAGGTTCCTTTCGATGGCACCTTCGATCCGGCACTAGGCAAATGGGTGACCAACAGGAAGCCAGGGGAGGCCCGGCCGATTGATGCCGTTCTCGCCACGAACATGCTGTCGGTCGGCGTCGACGTGAATCGTCTCGGAGTGATGGTCGTAAACGGCCAACCCAAGGGAACGGCCGAGTACATCCAGGCGACGAGCCGTGTGGGCCGAACGCCGCCAGGACTGGTGGCCACTGTGCTGACATGGGCGCGGCCTCGGGACTTGTCGCACTACGAGACCTTCGAGCATTACCACGCGACCTTCTATCAACACGTCGAAGCTCAATCCGTCACCCCGTTCTCGCCACGGGCGTTGGACCGAGGGCTCACCGGCGCGATGCTCTCCATCATGCGTCACTCCTACGATCCCTTCGCGGCAAATGACGGCGCTGGCGCCATGAACAGTCCTAGCCGCAAAGAGATGTTGGATACGATAGGTGCCGTCGCCGCTCGCACCTGGGAAGTCACGGAAGACTCGGGAAAGAAGACCCTGACCGAAGCCGAGATGAAGAGCCGCGCTGACGATTGGGCTAATGAAGCGGGCGTCGGCGGCCGCACGCTCGTATACCAGAAGCATGGCGCAGGACCCACCGCCTATCCGCTGCTTTCGGCGCCGGGCATCAGGCCTTGGACCGATTGGACGGTCCCGATGTCCATGCGCGAAGTCGAGCCTGGTGTAAGGCTCGTGATGGAGGACGACCGATCGACAAGTGATCCGACTTGGCGGGTGCGGGTGACTGAGCCTCAGGAGGATCAGCAATGAGCAAGACACCCGTTGGAGAAATTCGACCGAGCCAGTTGCTTTGGACCTACGGCCCGGGAGCTCTAATCGATCTCCCGAACATGTCGGTGGTCACGATGGGGATCGACCGCTGGGAGAAAGACAGGTGCCAGCCGATACAAGAGGCACGACTACTCTCCAACGTACGGAGCGTGCTCGGGCCTCAAGTCGAATCGTTGCGCATGCCGCCCGTGGGCGATAGGGACATAGTAGACCCATTTTCGGCCGCCGCACTGATCGGCGTGCCCGTCAAGCCCTTCCCGAGGTGGCTGCGCTGCGTCAAGTGTGGCTTGCTATCACCCTATGACGCCGGCTTGTTCAAGCTCAAGGAAAACAGATATCGCCCTGAATTGACGCGTTTCGTCCATGAGGGCTGTCGTGGATCGAACAATGATCAAAGGGCCAGGGATGCCGATGCTGTCCCGGCACGCTTTCTCATGGCGTGTCGGGCTGGCCACCTCGACGATTTTGCCTGGCACTGGTTCGTTCACGGTGGGCCTAGCATCTGTCGTGCGACGCTGAGGTTTTTCGAGAGCGGCGCATCACTGCAAACCGAGAACCTGTGGGTTAAATGCGATGACTGCGGCGCATCGAAGAACATGGCGCAGGCTTTTGGTCAGGCAGGTCGAGAGAACCTTCCAGCTTGCCGAGGGCGACATCCGCACGTGGATCGCTTTGAGGACGATTGCGCCGAGGAACCTCGCGCAATTCTCCTAGGCGCAACCAATAGCTGGTTCCCGGTCACACTCTCGGTTCTCGCGATCCCACAAGTGGGAAGCCCTCTGGCGCAACTGGTCGCGGATGGCTGGACGTTCTTTGAAGACGTCACTTCGGCGACCGAAGTGGCGCTCGTCGTCAAGACCCTGAAGAAGACGGCGCAACTGCCTGGCATCGAGCAGTTCACTTACGATCAGATTTGGTCCGCAATCGAAACCCATCGCAATGGCGGACCGGGCGTCGAACAGAGCGACCTCAAAGGCCCGGAATGGGATGTGCTTACGGCCGAGAACCCACCCACCGACTATCCGCATTTCATGAGCAAGAAGGTTGGCGTGCCGTCGGGTTTCGGTGCGGTGATCACACGCGTTCTGCTGCTGGAGCGGCTTCGTGAGGTGAACGCCCTCCTGGGTTTCACACGAGTCGAATCCCCTAGCGAAGGCACGAAGGACGAGGCTGCGCCAAGGGCTCCTATTGCACGCACCGCACCGAACTGGGTGCCAGCTACACAAGTGCACGGGGAAGGTATCTTTATTCAGTTCGATACGGGTGCTTTGCGGACTTGGGCGGATAAGGATCCCGTGAAACTACTCGACGCGCGTCTGAATAGAGGCCATCGCGGATGGCGACACAAACGGAACCTAAACCCAGACCAAGGATATCCGGGGGTTCGTTATGCCATGCTACACACCCTCGCGCACATGCTGATCCGAGAGCTGGCATTGGAGTGCGGTTACAATGCCGCAAGTATTCGTGAGCGCATTTATGCGGACGTCGAAGATGGAAACGATCAAGCGGGGCTTCTCATCTATACTGCTGCGGCGGACTCCGACGGAACTCTCGGGGGACTCGTAGAGCTAGGCAAGCCTGAGAATCTTGAACGGCTTCTGCGACAAGCGCTTGACCGCGCACACATCTGTGCGTCCGATCCGCTCTGTGCAGAGCATGATCCTGGCAAAGATCAATCTGTACATGGCGCCGCCTGTCACGCTTGCTCCTTTGTTTCCGAAACTTCTTGTGAGAGCGGCAACCGATACCTTGATCGCGCCTTGGTCGTTCCGACTTTAGAGAATGCCAGCGCAGCGTTTTTTGAGTGCAGATGATGAAAGGCTTACTTAATTCGGTATGCGATCTTGCCGCTTTGCTCCCGCCGGAAAGACTGATTGCCATCGCTCATGCAGTCAAAGGCGTAGCTCCCGCAGATGCAGAGAAAGCTTTGCGTCAATTGGTGGCAACACCTTCAGCAAAGAGTTCCTTGATGACACTCTGTCGCGAGTGGAGGGAATCTAGCGTCTCTGACGAAGTACTGGCAGGTATGCTCTTGGGAGCTTGTCATGCACGTCTCCGTACCCTAGATGAGACGCATGTAGACCTTGTTTGGACTGGACCAACCACGCCATTTGTTGCCGTTCGCAGGACTGAGCAGGTCTTATTGGATTTGATCCGCGCGGCCCACACCCAGATATTCTTAGTTAGCTTTGTTGCGTACGATGTGCCCGCGATAGCGGGCGAGCTCAACCTGGCCGCAGAGCGGGGTGTCGATATTGATATTCTGCTGGAAGCGTCTAATAGCGATGGGGGGTCACTGCAAGTCGACCCGATCGCTACGATGAGATCGAGTGTCCCTGCTGCGAGGCTTTATACTTGGGTTGATAAACAAGGCAGGTTTCTTGGGGGCAAAGTCCACGCTAAAGTTGCTGTTGCAGATCTAGCACTTGCATTTTTGAGCAGTGCGAATCTGACCGGCTACGCGATGGAAAGAAACATTGAGGCGGGAGTATTGATAAAGGGTGGTGAATTGCCGGCCACCCTGAACAAGCATCTAAATGCTTTAATTACCACTGGGGTAATTGTGAGGCGGTCGTGACAATTCGCTATATTTATGAAGTTCGCTCGGTTGAGCATTGCCCGGCGCTAAGTTGCAACATACTTGAGGCCCGTAGAATGGTTGAGCTGCCGACATGTAGCCTTTTGAAGCTAGTGCAGCGAAAGTGCAGCGCCGGGCCATTCTAAATGGTGAGCGCCGCCTTCCCGGAAACGTCAAAACCCCCGGTACTCCGGGGGTTTTGAGTGGTGGCCAGGGACGGAATCGAACCGCCGACACGGGGATTTTCAATCGGTGAGGGTGGTTTCCACTGGTTACTGTAAAAAATTATCTCATTGAAATACAATAGTAAAAAGTATGTATTATGTAATTAATTATGTATAAATCAGTAGAAAATCAATACTAAGTGCAGCAAAAGTGCAGCGCCAAAGTTGAACTAACAGTATAAGAAGATTACAATAAGAGTATTAGTATATCTATAGAGTAAAGTATTTTGGCGACGATTTGTGAGCGTGTTACTGACGAGGGAACTCGGTATCAAGCTATTGTAAGAATCAAGGGGTATCCCTCGCAAACAGCGACCTTCGAGCGGAAAACCGATGCGAAGGCGTGGGCGCAGCAGACCGAAGTGGCGATGCGCGAGGGGCGATATATCAAAACCCCGGAAGCGCGCCGAAAAACACTCGCCGATATGGTTGATCGATACATCGCCACGGTCGTGCCGGTTCGCCACAAAAATCCGACAGCGAAGCGCAAAGTCGTCAAACATCTGCTTTGGTGGAAAGCCCAACTAGGTGACTGCTTCATCACCGACGTGACACCCGCGCGGCTTATCGAATGTCGTGACCTCCTACTCAGCACCCCGCCGTTGAACTCGGTCGGTAAACCCTTAGAGGCCAAGAACGGCGAGGAAGGGAAGCTGCGATCGGCATCTACCGTGGTGCGCTATTTTGCGAGCTTGTCGGTGATGTTCACGACGGCCGTCAACGAATGGGAATGGACGCGGGAGAACCCGGTCGAGCGTGTCCGCAAACCGCAGGAACCAAGAGGGCGGGTTCGATTCTTGTCCGACAGCGAGCGGGATGCGCTATTGGCGGCCTGCAAGAAGAGCCGAAACCAATTTCTCTATCCGATCGTCGTGCTGACCCTATCCACGGGGGCCCGCTACGGTGAAATCATGTCCATCGAGTGGAAGAACGTCGATTTGGCCCGCAACATCATTGTTCTGGATGTAACCAAGAACGGAGAGCGACGGGCGCTTCCCCTCGTTGGCCATGCCCACGAGTTGATAGCCGAACTTTCTCGGAACCGCGTCATCGTCTCGAAGTACGTCTTCGCCCGTGCCGATGGCAAGAAGCCCATGCATATCCAAAAGGAATGGAAGCGCGCTTTAGCTGCCGCCGGTATCGAAGATTTCCGCTTTCATGACCTCAGGCACACGGCTGCCTCCTATCTTGCAATGAGCGGGGCGACGGTCGCGGAGATCGCCGAGGTTCTTGGCCACAAAACACTTCAGATGGTGAAGCGTTACGCCCACCTGAGCGAACAACACACGACAGCCGTCGTAGCGCGAATGAACAAGAGGATGTTCGGCTAGGCGAGGGGAGCCAGCATGAGCACATATGGAACTGCGAGATTTACTGACTGTCGCACAAGTCGAAGAGTTGAACCCCGCGCTAAGCCAAGCCACACTTCGCTGGTGGATATTCAATGCTGAGGTCAACGGCTTCAATAAATGCCTGATCCGCGTCGGCGGCCGAGTTTTCATCGATCGCGTCGCCTTGGAAGCCTGGCTTGAAGAGCACCGAGCAGCACCTTGATGACGTTAGCATGAAAAAAAGGCCTCGTCTTGCGACGAGGCCCTCCGGTGTTGCGTGATTCAGGCGGCCTTGGTGCCCTTGAGAGGCATCATACGCTGGCGTTCAAGCCACTTGTTAAACTCGGCACGGTCCACATAGACCCGCCCCGAGATCTTGATCAGAGCGGCCGCGAGGCCGTTCCGTTCGGCGTGGAAGATCCACCACCGCAGCTTATTCTCCGTGAGCCACGGAGCCTCCGACGCAAGCTGCCTGACCGTGCGCAGCTCCTGATAATCGACCAAGCGATTACCCCTTCGTCTCTCGGATGAAAAAAAGAGAAGGAGGCCGAAAGGGTATGCCCGGGGAATGCCCGTTTCAAGCAGTTCATGTCTCCTGGCGTGATGTAGGGCGATTTGCCATTACATCACCGCTCCAGGCGTACCCGCAGGCGGCGAGCGCGCTCCTTGAATGCGCGCTCGCCGCCTTCGAGGATATCGCAGACATGCTTGCGCATCTCTGCGCTTTCCAAACCGCCCGACAGATAGCGGATGGGCGGCAGCTTGCCGGGTGTATGAGTGCCAGCAAACGCGACGATGACCTGATCGGCGTCCGTGTTGACGACGAGGTTTGCGTTGTGCGTCACCATAATCACTTGCCGCGTATTCTTCGCCGCGATAAACAACTCGACCAGCTCATCGAAAATCGACTTCGGGTCCAGGTTCTCCTCGGGCTGATCGATGATTAGCGGACGATCGTCCGCATCATCGAGCGCGAGATAGAGCAACAGCAAGACGATGCCGCGTGTGCCCGGTGACAGCTTGCGAATATCGACGGCTTCGTAGTCGATGCTATAACTAATCTCGATATGGCTCGTGCCATAGAGCCATTTCGCAAACCGCCGCAGCCAAGACCGATAATCGGATTGCTGCGAACGCGGCACTTCCGATAACTCCAGCAATTCCGTTTGATGCGCCTGGCGGAATTCCGCCATGGCGGCGGCGACAGCGGCGGGATCGCCGGACTCCCACGCTGGTCTCAACAGCGATTCCGCCCAGCCTTCCAGGGTTCCCACGCCTTTGAAGGGCCCGGTTCGACGCTTGTCGAAGAGCCCCTCGCCTTCGGTCGCCCAGCGGTGGATATCGGCATGTCGTGATACCGAGAAGGACAACTTGCGAAGTGTGCCGGACGCTTTTGCGAGCCGATCCATGAGGGGGCGATACAGCTCGTGTAAGACCTGCTCCTCGCCGACGATGGATTCAAACACGCGTAGATAGGCTTGCTCCCGATCGGCGGCGAGCTGCTTCGTGCGCTCTTCCGCGCCTTCGCAATCGGCCAGTGAGTCCCGCAGCCGTTTGAGCGCCGCGTTTTCATCGCCGATCTTTGCCGTGATGGTCCGCAGCCGATTGGCGGTGTCAGTGTCGATGTTGATGAGGCGTTGGATACGGCCGATTTCCGCCTCCAATACGCCGAGCGACAATTGATTCAAAGTCGCGTCGGCGGCCACATAAGGCTCCTGGTCAGAAGCCTTCCTCGGCTGTTCTGTCCCGCGCCAACCTGCGGCCGCGCGTTCGGCCTTTGCCAAGCGCTCGGTCAAGGTGCCATCGACGTTGCCCGAGTAGGTCTGCCGGAAGACCTCCCATTCCTTGTCTTCCAGATGTGCACCGGCAAAGGATTGCCTTGCTGTGCGCAGGGCCATCGGCGCGCGGTTGGTTCGAAAATCCGACACGTCATTCTGCAACGAGCGGAGTGCCTGGCTCTCGAGCGACCATAGGCGGATCTGATTCCGCACATGGTCGGCAGCCTCGGTGAGGGCGTTCAAGCGTGCGACGCGGTCGGCGCTCCCAGCCGTCACCAGAGCGTCGCGACTTTTCATGTACCCGGCGAGCAAGACTTCTTTCTGGGTGATCTGAGACTTGAGTCCGGCGATCTGGGTCTGCTTTTCTCGCTCTATGCCAATTTCGTCCGAAAGAGTGGCGATGGCTTCTTCGTCGCGAGCGCGATTGTCCCTGAGGACAGTCGTCCGCAAGTTCAAAAGTTCCTTGAAATCGGTGGCGCCGTCGCGTTCGAGGGTCGTATGGGCCTCGAAGATGACGCGTTCAATCTCCGTCAACAAGTCATCCTTGATACCGTCCGCCGAACAAAGTTCTTCTACGAACTTTTGTGAAAGGTATCGCGCGCGGGGATAAATCGACGGATCACGCCTACCATCCAAGAGGTTTCGCTCCGACGGATCTCCAGTCTCCCAAGACAGCCGAACGCCGACACCATCGAGATGTTCACGGGCACGAACGATAAATGATGCGCTGCTCAGGCGATCATCGGTCGCGTCGCAGCCTGCGGCGACTGCATCGGCGAGTGCCGTCTTGCCCGACCCGCGCGCGCCGATAATCGCGACAAGGCCAGGATTGAGGGCCAGCTTCGGCGTCTGCGCCCAATCCGCGTCCTTCAATTCGACTGTGGAAATCACCCGTGCTGGTGTGGCGCGGAACGGCGGACGCACGCCGACATACGCCCTTCCGGCGGGGTCGATACACGCTTGGCGCAAAGCATCGAACGTTAAGTCGCCCTTGATCCAAGAGAAGCGGTCTCCGTCAGGCTTAGCGACGGCGCCCTGATCATGGGCGTCACTGCCATGCAGGCACGGCTTGCAGCCTCCGTATCGCTCGCGCAGAATGTCCTCGCCAACGCCGGCCTTGCGAGCCAGCCAAAAATCACGTTGCGCTGGGCTGCTAGCGAAGATGACATGAGCGAACTTCTCGATTTCTTGACGGAGCGTCGCATCGGCCGTATCGCGGATACCGGACGTTCCATCCGTTTCTGCGCCGGCGACGGCAATCAGCATATGCGCTTGCGCCCAATCGCTCTTGCCGAACTCCTCGCGAAGCTGCGCGAAGTTGACCTTGAACTGAGATGCGCCATGACGGAACGCGGCACGCTCGTCACTCATCTCCGGCTTCGACTTGCGCCCCAACTTGATAAGGTCGGCGCGCGTGCAGGCGAAATTGTCGCCGAACGCCTCGAAGCGGAGTCGGCTCAGGAAGCGGTCGATCTCCGCGACGTGATTCGGATCATCAGGGCTAACCAACAAATGGATGTTGGTCCAGCGCTCCTTGACGGTCGCCACGTCCAAGCGAAGTTCAACATTGGGAAATACGAGCGCCACCTGGGGGAGGCGGCGGCTTTCCTTCATT
The DNA here is from genome assembly GCF_038404985.1 of Ferrovibrio sp. MS7. Classification (NCBI taxonomy): domain Bacteria; kingdom Pseudomonadati; phylum Pseudomonadota; class Alphaproteobacteria; order Rhodospirillales; family Rhodospirillaceae; genus Ferrovibrio; species Ferrovibrio plantarum. The sequence goes on along the minus strand of NZ_JBBKBA010000001.1, from coordinate 355,749 downwards.
TCACGAACAACGTGTTGATACGTGTCCGTGCAGTAGTAGTCGGTGACCGCGATAGCCCGGATGACCGGGGTCGCTTGTTCAAGGCTGCTGAGATAGTCGGCCCAGGCGTTCGGCCCCTTGAACTGATTGTTGAAGAGTGTGCCGGGTGCGTGGATATGCGGCTCCCAACGGTGCCACCGTGAGCCCGAATTCAACGGTTCTCCTGAAGTCATTTGGTTCAACGACTACACTCCCTTTCGATCCTTTCTTAATCTGATAGTAATCGAATGATCGAGCTTAAGCATCTATTCCGCGCTCGGGCGCCGAGATCGTGCGGAGCTGCGTCGAGCTGGCGAGCGAGCTAAAGCTGGTTCGGCAGTATCTTGTCGTTGACCCGTTCGACCAGGTCTTTGACGTGGCTTTCCGATAGATGGGCGTAGCGCTTCACCATCTGAAGCGTCTTGTGCCCGAGGACCTCGGCGATCTCGACGAGGCTGGCGCCGTTCATGGCGAGATAACTCGCCGTCGAATGCCGCAGATCGTGGAACCGAAAATCCGAGATTTTCGCCCTGTCACGCGCCGTTTCCCAGGCCGTGCGGATGTCGATCGGCGCTTGGCCGTCCGCGCGGGGGAACACCCAGCGTTGGGGCGGGGCCTTTTCGAGCTTTTCGTAGGCGGCTTTCACCTTCTCCAGATGATCCTCCAGGAGACCGTTCAGACTCTTCACGATGGGAACGGCCCGCGTTTCGCCGTTCTTCGTGTCCCGGAGGATCGCCGACCCCCGCTTCAAATCGAGATCATTGAAGGTGAGGTCCAGGACTTCGCCTTTCCGCGCGCCCGTCGATAGGGCGAACACCACGACGGGATAGAGGTGTTCGTTCTCGCTCGCCTTGCAGGCCGCCAGCAGGGCAGCGCGCTCGTCATCGCCCAAGAAGCGGGTCCGCTCGTTCCGAATTTTTGTGATCTTGTTCACGCCATCGACCGGGCTGCTCCCGGTCCAACCCCATTGCCGGGCGTACTTGAAGAGAAGCGCAATCATGTCCCGATAGTGCTTCATCGTTTTCGGGCTCTTGGGCGGCAATTTTTCCGGCGCCGGGCGTGTCGCCTTGCGACCGCGCTTCTGCTTGGTGTCGGCACCTTCGGTTGTCGCAACTGGCGCGGTTTTCCGGCGCTGATCGCCGGCGGTTTCGAGTTCGCCCAGCTTCTTCGAGATCAGTTCCGCGTCGATATAGGCGAGGGCGTACTCGCCAAGCTCCCGCTCCCAATAAGCCAGAAAGGAGCCTTCGGCCCGCTGGGTCGTCTCGGCTTTCCGAGCAAAGACCTCGGATCGGTAGCGGTCGATGGCATCCTGGAGCGTCTTGCTCTTCGCGGTCGAAATCACGTTGCGGAATTCTCCGCGCCGGATGTCCGCCTCGGTCTGCTGAACCCAGATTTTGGCGTCCGTAAGCCGTTTGAAGGTCCGCCGCTGAGGCGGGAACCCGTGAATGCGGACGACCGCCTTGAAAACCGTGCCGTTCCTGCGCTCACGCTTTTCGATGGTTGCCATGAGGGGCCTCGTGCGACCTTCAGGAAAGCCAACCTGAAGGGCCATGAAAAGTGCCCTCTGGGGACACTTTGGGGACAGTTGACGCCAATATCTGGCCACTCCCGCCAACAGGCGTCAAGAGCCGGAGTGCTGAAATCATTGGGTTTTCGTGTTGGGGCTTGTTGGCGATGATGGCCAAAAATGAGTTTTCGTCAGGCTCATAACCTGAAGGTCGCAGGTTCAAATCCTGCCCCCGCAACCAAATCAAAACGCCGCCTGGGTTTTCGCCCGGCGGCGTTTTTTTGTTTTGCGGCCGCCCTCTCCGCTTGCTGGCGCGGCGCGGATCCGCCAGGCGCTGAAGTTCCACCGCGGCGAATGCGTCCGGCATTTTTTTCTTGGGCTGTTGTGGCTGCTGTTTCGGCCGCGCCGTTCCATCGCCGGCGATTTTCCATACCGATACACAGTACCGATACAGCTGGCTGCGCGGCCAGGTAGGCATATTGCGTCGCGAAGCCGTCTCGCGCTGCGCTGCGGTACATTCTTGTTAGAATTTTGAATTTGACGAAGCGAGGTGATGCATCCAACCTAACAATAGTTAGGGATGGAGGACGCCTCGGCATGAACGCACAGGGCAAGATAGCAAAGGTGAAGGCGCCGCCGGAAAACGCGCGCAAGCACATCCTTGATGCTGCCGCCAAGCTGTTCGCCGAGCATGGCTATGTCGCCACCACGATGCGTGACATCGCCGAGGAAACCGGAATCAAGGCCGGCAGCATCTACTACCATTTCTCCGCCAAGGAACAATTGCTCGACGAGGTGATGCGAATCGGCGTCGAGCGGGTTTTTGATCAGGTGAAGATCGCCGTGAACAGCCTGCCGCCAGAAAGCAGTGTGCGGGCGAAGCTGGCGGCAGCGATTCATGCGCATCTTTTCTCGGCGCTGGCGCTTGGCCATTACACCAAGGTCAACATCCGCTGTACCAACACGCTGCCGGAAGCGATTCGCCAGCATTACAAGCGCACCCGCCGGCCCTATGAGCGCTACTGGCGCCAGCTCATCCAGGCTGGTGTCGATAACGGCGAGATCGAGGCGAACCAGGATAGCCTGTCATACAGCCTCTACATCTTCGGGTTCATGAACTGGACCATCGAGTGGTACCGCGAGGGCAAGTTCGACCTCGAGGAAGTCTCGCGCCGATATGCCGATACCCTGTTCGACGGGATCGGCCGGCGCGCCACAGCCGGCGCCGGGAAGCCGGCGACAAAATAACTCTTTCACAACACAACAAGAACCAAATCAGGAGGAAATCATGAAGCGTCTCGTACTCCGCATGTTGCCCCTTGCCGCAGCGGCATTGGCAACTTTCGGCTATCACAATGATGCCCAGGCGCAGCGCAAGCTGGTCTATGCCACCTATCTCACCGACGTCTATGCCGTCACCCGCGCCGACAAATGGTTCATGGGTGAAGTGGAAAAGCGCACCAACGGCAAGGTGAAGTTCGAAACCTATTACGGCGGCTCGCTGCTCAAGGCGTCCGACGTGATGCCGGGTATCAGCGGCGGTGCGGCGGATATCGGCATGGGTGCGCCCACGGCCTATAACCGCAAGAATTATCCGTTGAGCCAGGTGACGCTGCCGTTCACCACCGACCGGGTGGACACCGCCACCCGCGCTTTCACCGAGCTTTATGGCGCCAATGCCGCGCTGCGCAAGGAATTCGAGAGCAAGAATCTGCGGCTGCTCTATGCCATGGGCTTCGGCGAAAATACCATCTGGTCGAACAAGCCGCTGCTGAAGCCGGCGGATATCAAGGGCCTCAAGGTCCGCGCCGTGCTTGGCATCGGCGATGCGCTGAACAAGCTTGGTGCCTCCACTCTGGCGATACCGTGGCCGGATGCGGTGGAAGGCATGCAGCGCGGCGTGGTCGACGCCATGTCTGGTGCGCCGTTCGATACTGGCGTCGATTCCGGCCTGCATGAAGTGGCGAAATACGCCAGCGATATCGGCCGCATGGGCGTCTATGCCATGGCGCTGACGGCGGTCAGCCTCAAGACCTTCAACAGCCTGGATGCGGATACCCAGAAGGTGATGCTCGATGTCGCCAAGGAAGTGCCGGAGCAATATCTGAAATTCGTCGACGAAGTGTTCGACAGTGCGGCGAAGAAGGTGGCGGTGCGGGTTGCCGCCGGTCAGCTCCAGGTTTCCAGCTTCAGCGACGCCGATACCAAGCAGATGCGCGACACCATCGGCAGCGAGCTGTGGAAGGAATGGTATGCCGTAGCCAAGGAAGCCGGCGTCGATGGCAAGGAGCTGCTGGATCAATATCTGGCGCTGGTGGAGAAGTACAACAAGACCTCCACGCATAGGCCGGGCCTGACCCGCGTTACGGCGCCGAAGTCCTGACCCTGCTGGCCGGCCGGCACTGCGCCGGCCGGCCATTTCCCTGCCCCCGAGGTTCCGCAATGACTCAGATTCTGTCCTGGGTGTCGAATGCCAATCGCTTGCTGGCGGTATGGTCCGGCATCGCCACTGGCCTGATGATGGTGGCCATCCTGGCCGATATCTTTTGCCGGTCGGTGCTTGGCTTCTCGATCCAGGGCGCCAGCGAACTTGCCGTGGTGATGCTGGTGACGCTCATTTTCTTCGGACTGGGCGGGGCGCAGGCCGACAAGGCGAATTTCAATGTCGACATTTTGATCCGCTTATTATCGGTGCGGGCGAATCATCTGCTGCATGGCATTGCCATGCTGCTCTCGGCCATAGCCATCGGTCTGCTTTGCTATCTCTCCTGGATCAAGGCGATCGATTCATTGCTGGAATGGGAGGTGGATTATGGCGTGGTGCCATTCCCGATCTGGCCGGCGCGCGTGCTGATCGCCTTTGGCTGGGCCACATTGACCCTGCAATTGCTGCTTGAAGCGCTCGCCAGTCTCGGCCACGCCGCCGCCGTCCGCTCCGCCTGATTTCCCCTCAATAGACCCATTGCCCGAGAAAACGCCATCATGGACATCACTACCGCTGGCATTCTGATGATCGCCTTCCTCGGCGTGCTGCTGCTGATCGGCACACCGATTGGACTGGCGCTGGCCATCTCCGGCATTTCCGGCCTGGCGATGACGCGTGGCTTCATGCCGCTGGAATTCCTGCTCTCCACCTTCACCTATTCCTATACCGCCAACCTCTCTTACATCGTCTTGCCGCTGTTTCTGTTCATGGGCCATATGGCCTTTGTCAGTGGCATCTCGGAAAAGGCATTCGCGGCGGCTGAAAAGCTGATCGGCCATATCTCAGGCGGCCTCGCCATCGCCACCGTTTTCGGCTGCGCTGCCTTCGCCATGGTCTGCGGTTCCAGCGTCGCCACTGCCTCCACCATGGGCCGTGTCGCGATGCCGGAAATGCTCAAGCGTGGCTATGCGCCGCGCCTGGCCGCCGGTTGCGTCGCCGCTGGCGGTACGCTGGGCGTGCTGATTCCGCCGAGCGGCATCCTGGTGATTTATGCCATCGTCACCCAGGCTTCGATGGTCGACCTGCTGCTCGCCGCCATCCTGCCCGGCCTGGTTACGGCGGCGATCTATGCCATCGGCATCTGGGGCATCACGCAATGGAAGCCGGAACTGGCGCCGCGCGCCGAGCGGCGCGAGAAACTCGGCGTCAGAGGCGCGTTCCGGGTCGCTTTCTCCTCCTGGGAGGTGATGCTGCTATTTGCCGTGGTGATGGGCACGATCTATCTCGGTATCGCCACGCCAACCGAATCCGCGGCCGTCGGAGCCCTAATCGCGCTGCTGATCGCCGCCCGTCGCAGCAAGAACCGCAAGGCGCTGCTGGCCGAGGGGCTGCGCGAAACCGGCTCCGCTACGGCGGCGATCTTCCTGCTGATCATCGGCGCCGGGCTTTTCAGCCTGGGCCTATCCACTACGCAGATTCCAACCCGCTTTGCCGCCTGGATGGTGTCGTTCACCGATAACCGGCTGCTGCTGCTGCTGATCCTGCTGGTGCCCTACATCATCCTCGGCATGTTCGTGGATGGTATCTCGATGATCCTGCTCACCATGCCGATCGTGTTTCCGGTGATCAAACAGGCCGGCATCGATCCGATCTGGTTCGGCATCATCGTCACCAAGACGGTGGAGATCGGCTGCCTCACGCCGCCGGTGGGGCTGAATGCCTTCGTGGTCAAGAATGTCGCGCCATCGATACCACTCGGTGAAATCTTCCGTGGCTGCGGCTTCTTCATCCTGCTCGAGATCATCGTTATCGGCATCCTGATCGTGTTTCCCGAAATCACGACGGTGCTGCGCACTTCAACCTGATGTCCCCGGAGTGAAATCATGTTCGGCAATGCCAAGACTTACGACGAAATCTACAACAACTTCCGCTGGCAGGTTCCGGAACGCTACAATATGGGCGTGGAAATCTGCGACCGCCATGCCGACGATCCGTCGCGTGTGGCGCTGATCTATGTCGATATCGACGGTTCAGTGAAGGAATATACCTTCCAGCAGATCAAGCGCTATTCCAACCAGCTCGGCAATGCCCTGCTCGGCCTCGGCCTGCAGCGTGGCGACCGCGTCGGCATCATCCTGTCGCAGCGGCCTGAAACTGCCATCACCCATACCGCCTGCTTCAAGACCGGCATCATCTCGCTGCCGCTGTTCACCCAGTTCGGACCCGATGGTCTGGTTTTCCGGCTCTCGAATAGCGAAGCCAAGGTGGTGGTCACCGATGGCGAGAACGTGCACAAGGTGCTGCAGATCCGCGACCAGTTGCCGGCCCTGAAGCACATCATCGTCACGCAGCCGCTGGGCACGTCGCCGGATCTGGAATTCTGGGATCTGCTGTCGCGCTCTTCGGACCAGCTCACGCCGCTGGATACCCATGCCGAAGATCCGGCCATCATCATCTATACCTCCGGCACCACCGGCAATCCGAAGGGCGCCTTGCATGCCCACCGGTTTCTGTTTGCGCACCGGCCGGCAATCTCCTTCACCCATGACTTCTTCCCGCACAAGGGCGATTGCTTCTGGACGCCGGCTGACTGGGCTTGGGGCGGCGGCTTGTTCGACGCGCTGTTCCCGAGCTGGCAATGCGGCATGCCGGTGGTGGCGCATCGCTTCCGCAAATACGATCCGGAGCAGGCGCTGAAACTGATTGCGGATCACAATGTCCGCAATTCCTTCATGCCGCCGACGGCCCTGAAGATGATGCGCCAGGTGCCGAACCCGAGCCGCTTCAAGCTCAACATGCGCTCGATTGCCAGCGGTGGCGAGGCGCTGGGTGCGGAAACCCTGGAATGGGGCCGCGAGGTATTCGGCCTGGTGATCAACGAATTCTGGGGCCAGACCGAGGCCAACCTGCTCACCGGCAATTGCGCCATCGTGATGCCGGCGCGGGCCGGCTCGATGGGGCGCCCGATTCCGGGCCACCATGTCGAGGTGCTGGACGAGGAGGGCAACATCCTGCCGCCGGGCAAGCCCGGCGTGCTGGCGGCGCGCGGCCCGGATCCGATCTTCTTCCTCGGCTACTGGAAGAATCCGGAAGGCACGGCGAAGAAATTCAAGGGCGATTGGCTGCTCACCGGCGATGTCGGCTACAAGGACGACGATGGCTATTTCTGGTTCCAGGGCCGCGACGACGACATCATTTCCAGCGGCGCCTACCGTATCGGGCCGACCGAGATCGAGGAATGCATCATGCGCCACCCGGCGGTGGCGCTGGTTGCGGTGGTCGGCAGCCCGGACAAGGTGCGCGGCGAAATCGTCAAGGCCTTCGTGAAGCTGCGCGAAGGCGAGAGCGGCAGCGACGACCTGATCCGTTCGATCCAGGAACATGTGCGCAAGCATCTGGCGGCCTATCAGTATCCGCGCGAAATCGAATTCGTCACCGATTTCCCGATGACCACCACGGGCAAGATCCTGCGCCGCACGCTGCGCGACCAGGATCGCGCCAAGAAACTGGCGGCGGCTCAGTAAGTGCTGGCAAGGGAGCAGGCGCGTGCGTGACGTTGCAATCATCGGCTATGCCGCCACGCCGGTCGGGCGCTATGAAGCCCCTGCCGGCGCGGCGAATGATGCCGGCATCGGCCCGATGGAGCATGAATTCGGCGCCCGGGTGATCCGCCAGGCGGTGCGCGATGCCGGCCTGGAGCGGAAGGATATCGAGGCATTGGTGGTGGCTTTCCCGGGCGCCTATGCGCGCCAGGGATATTTCAACACCTTCCTGGCCAATTACCTGCGGCTGCCGACGCGGGCGGTGACGCTGGAAGTGATCGGCAACGGCATGACTGGCGGCCATACTTTCGATCAGGCGGCGCAGCAGATCCGCTCTGGCCAGGCCCGTGTTGCGTTGGCCGTGGCGGCGCATTTCGAGACTGGTACGCCAACCGATCTGCATCTTGAAAACAGCATCCGGCTGACCGGCGATATCAATTTCCAGTCCGTGTTCGGCTGCGTGCCGATTGCCTGGTATGCCATGGATGCGCAGCGCTACATGCATGACCATGGTGTCACGCGGCGCCAACTGGCGCATATCGCGGTGAAGAACCGTCGCCATGCCGCACTCAATCCACTGGCCCAGTTCAGCGACCCAATCGATGTCGATACCATCCTGGCGCAGCGCCTGATCGTCAGCCCGCTTGGTTTGCTGGAAGTGCCGGGCCGTGCCGATGGCGCCGTCTGCCTGGTGCTGGCCGATGCCGAGGTGGCGCGCAGCCTGGGCAAGCCCTATCTGCTGCTGCGCGGCCGTGGTTTCCAGCATGAAGGCCTGCATCAGCTTGATGATCAGGCCGGCCAGCCGCTGTATTACCAGACGGCCCGCATCGCCTTCGACCGTGCTCTCGCCATGGCCGGGATCAGCCGCGAGGATATCGACCTCGCGGAAATCTATGCGCCCTGCACCATCGTCGAGGCTCTGGCCAGCGAGGCGCTGGGCTTTGCCGCGCCGGGCCAGGGCGCCGCGATTGCGCTGGCCGGCGACACCACGCTCGGCGGCCGTATTCCCTTGAATACGTCCGGCGGTGCCATGTCGCGCGGCCATCCACCCGAGGCTACGCCGCTTTACGATATCGTCGAGGTTTGCGAGCAGTTGCTTGGCCGTGGCGGCGCACGACAGGTGCGCGATGCCCGTTTCGGCATGGCGGTCTGCGAGTTGGGCAAATACAACGCCGCTTTGGTGCAGATTCTGGAGGCGGTGCGATGACCCGGCTCGCCATTCATCGCCGCGAATATGCCCGCCCGATGCCGCCGCGCGTTTCCGCCATCACCCAGCCTTTCTGGCAAGGGCTGGAGCAGGGCCGTTTCTGCACCACACGCTGCCAGGCCTGCGGCAAGCTGAGTTTCCCGCCAAAGGATTTCTGCCCGCATTGCTGGTCGGAACAGGTGGCCTGGGAAGACCTGCCGCCAGGCGGGCGCATCTACAGCCACACCACGGTGCATATCGTGCCGCGCCGCTTCCGTATCGAGGCGCCCTATAGCCTGGCCCTGGTCGATCTCGATGCCGGGTTGCGCCTGATGTTGCCGCTGCTGGAGCCGCTGCCCGATGACGGGCCAAGCGCCATCGGCCGCCGTATCTCGCTGGTGGTGCTGCAATACAGCGATGGGCCGCTATTCGGTGCCAGCCTGGAGGCGGCGGCATGATCCATTTCAGCGTCGCCGATGGCCGGGCCGATATCCGGCTCGATAATCCGAAACGCATGAACGCGCTGAGCCAGAAATCCTGGGGCGAGCTGCTGCGCGCGATAAAGTCGCTGCATAAACGCCGCGATGTGGCGGTACTTTGCCTGCGCGGCGAAGGCGATCTGGCCTTCTGTGCCGGCGGCGATATCACTGAATACGCTGCTTTGGCCGAGGATGCGCCGCGCGCTGCTGCCTATCATGATCTTTATCGCGAGGTATTCGCCAATATCCGCGCGCTGCCTTTTGCCAGCATGGCCGCGATTCCGGGCCATTGCCTTGGCGCAGGTTTGGCGCTTGCCGCCTGCTGCGATTTCCGCATCGGCTCGCCCAAGGCCAGCTTCGGTATCACGGCGGTGCGGCGTGGCTTGGTCTACCCTGTAACCGAAGCCGCCGATCTGCTGCATATCGCCGGCCTGCCGGCCCTGCGCGCCATGATCCTGCGTGGCGAGAAGCTGGATGCAAAGGCAGCCTTGCGTGTCGGCCTGCTGGATGACGTGGTGCCGCTGCGGCGATTGGATGCCAGGGTTGATGCCCTGGCTGCGGATTGCATTGCAGCCGCTGGCCCTGCCTATGCCAAGGCCAAGGCGGTTTTGCTGGCGGCGCAGCAATTGCCGCGCGAAAGCCGGCAACTGCGCCGGCTTTTGCTTGGCGCCTTCGATAGTACTGAATTCCGCAGCGGCACGCGCAATTTTCTCGGCGACAAGCCGACAAGCAAGAAACAAACATCCCCCAGATCGCGAAGGAGTGCGGAGTGAGTAGCGCCAATCAACCTTGCATCGTCGGTATTGGTCATACCGAATTCACCAAATGGGGCGGCATCACCGAGGTCAGCGAATTTCACCTTGCCGCCCGTGCTATCCTGGGCGCCGCGCGCGATGCCGGCCTGGCGCCGGATCGTATCGATGGCTTCGCTTCCTATTCCGGCGACCGCAACGAACCATCCGTGATGCATGCCACGCTTGGCACGCGGCAGCTCCGTTTCGCGTCGATGGTCTGGGGCGGTGGCGGCGGCGGTGCCTGTGGTGCCGTGGCACAGGCGGCGGCAGCGGTGCAATCCGGCATGGCGGAATATGTGGTCGCCTATCGCGGCCTTTGCCAGGGCCAGTATTTCCGCTTTGGCCAGTTCCATCCCTGGACGCCCGACAGCAATTTCATTGCACCCTTCGGCCTGTTCGCACCGCCGCAGATGGCGGCTTTGCTCACCCGGCGACACATGGCGGAATTCGGCACCACGCGCGAGCAGCTTGGCCGTATCTCGCTCTCGGCCTACGACAATGCCAGCCGCAATCCGCATGCCGTGATGCGCGACCGCCGGCTGACCATGGATGATTATCTCAATGCCCGCATGATCGCCGATCCGCTGGGCCTGTATGATTGCTGCCTGGAAAGCGATGGCGCCTGTGCCGTGATCGTTACCACGCTGGAGCGGGCGCGCGATCTCAAAGGCGAGGCGGTGCAGATCCTGTCCTATGGCCAGGGCAGTGAGCCGGGCTGGGGCACGGGGCTGCTGGCCGGCCATAACATGCCGGATCCCATCTATGCTTCGGCCAATGCAGTACAGCTTGCCGGCGATCTCTATCGCCGCGCCGGTGTCACGGCCGCCGATATCGATGTCGCCGAGCTTTACGATGCTTTCAGTTGCACGGTGCTGATGGCACTGGAGGATTACGGCTTCTGCCCACGCGGCGAGGGCGGGCGTTTCGTTGCCGATGGCCATATCCAGCGTGGCGGCAGCCTGCCGGTGAACACGTCTGGCGGCAACATGGCGGAAGCCTATATCCACGGCTTCAATCTGGTGCTGGAAGGGGTGCGGCAGATTCGTGGTTCCTCCACGTCGCAAGTGCCGGACGCGGAACTCTGCCTGGTCTGCGGCGGCCCTAGTGTCACGCCGACCAGCGGCATCATTCTCGGGAGTGCGTGATCATGGCTTATCTGCCCACCAGCCTGCCGGCGGTGCAACCCACCCTGGATGACCGCGCCTTCTGGCAGCATTGCAATGCGCAGTCGCTGCGTTTCCAGGCCTGCAGCGATTGCGGCGCCTTCCGCCATCCGCCAATGCCGATCTGCCCGCATTGTCACAGCGAGCGCCATGAATGGCGCCCAGCCAGCGGCCCGATGCGGGTTTTCACCTATACCTGGGTGCATCATCCGGCGCACCCGGAGGTGCGCGGCAGCCTGCCCTACAATGTCGTGCTGGTGCAGTTCCCGGCATGCGGCGGCGTCAAGCTGGTCAGCAACGTCATTGATGCAACGCCGCAGACTTTGCAGGTCGGCACTGAACTCGAACTGGTCTGGGAGGCAGGCGCGGAAGCGCAGATGCTGCCGCGCTTCCGTCTGAAGCGGTGAAACCACAGGAGGCGGCTTTGGGGCGCTTGCAGGACAAGGTGGCGCTGGTGCTGGGCGCCGGTTCCATCGGGCCAGGCTGGGGTAATGGCAAGGCGGCGGCAGTCACCTTCGCGCGCGAAGGCGCGATCGTGGTGGCCGTAGACCGCAATCTGGCGGCGGCGGAAGAGACCGTCGCGATCATCCAGGGCGAAGGCGGCCGCGCCGAGGCGGTTGCCGCCGATGTGTCCGAGGCCGAGGCGGTGGCCGGGTTTGTCGCGGAAGCCGTGGCGAAGCATGGCCGCATCGATCTGCTGCACAACAATGTCGGCATCATGGAGATCAGCCCCACCGAGGAAACCAGCGAGGAAAGCTGGGACCGGGTGATCCGGGTCAATCTGAAAAGCGTGTTCCTGTCCTGCCGCGCCGTGCTGCCGGTGATGCAGCGCCAGGGCGGTGGCGCCATCATCAACGTCTCCTCGGTGGCCAGCATCCGTTTCTTCAGCGTCGCCGCCGGCAGCTACGCGGCCTCGAAGGCGGCGATCAACCAGTTCACCCAGACCATTGCCATCGAACATGCCGCCCATGGCATCCGCTGCAATGCCGTGCTGCCCGGCCTGATGCATACGCCGATGATCATCGAGCCTTACCGGCGGGTCTATAACAGCATCGACGACATGGTGGCGAAGCGCCATGCCGCCTGCCCGATGGGGCATATGGGCGATGCCTGGGATGTCGCCAAAGCCTCGCTGTTCCTGGCCTCCGACGAGGCCCGCTATATCACCGGCATTGCCCTGCCTGTGGATGGCGGCCTGTCCTGCCGCGCCGGCTGAATCGCTCCAGGTAATATTTGATATTGCAGATAAAATATAAAATGTCGAAATTATATTGACAGTCGACATTTCTCCTCTCTACTGTGTCTTATCAACCGCAGAGAGGGGAGCCAGCCATGCCGATTATCCGCCCGAATCGCCGCCGCTTTATCCAGACCGCCAGCGCGCTCGGCGCTGCCGCCAGTTTCGGCGCCCCCTTTATCGCCAGTTCGGCCCGGGCCGCCGGGCAGCTGGTCTTCGCCGGCTTCGGTGGCGCCTATCAGGAAGGCCAGGCCAAGGCCCTGTTTGAGCCGTTCGAGAAGCAGACCGGCATCAAGATCGTGCAGACCACCGGCGTCGACCTGGCCAAGCTGCGCGCCCAGGTGCAGTCGGGCAATCTCGAATGGGATTTCCTCGCCCTGCCGGACCGGCTGCGCTACACGGCGGTGCGCGATGAACTGGTGATGCCGCTGGATTACAGCGTGATCGACGCCAGCAAGATCGTGAAGGCGCTGGTAACCCCGCATGCCGTGGGCTGCGTCACTATTCCCATGCTGATGGCCTATTCCACCAAGTACTACACCCCGGACAAGGCGCCGAAGACCTGGTTCGATTACTGGAATATCGGTGGCTTTCCGGGCCAGCGCGGCATGTATAACGGCGCCGTCTATACGCTGGAATTCGCGCTGATCGCCGATGGCGTGCCGAAGGACAAGCTCTATCCGCTGGATCTCGACCGTGCCTTCCGCAGCCTGGACAAGATCAAGTCGAAGCTGATCTGGTGGAGCCAGATGGCGCAGCCTGGTCCGATGCTGGCGGCGGGCGAGATTCATCTCACTCCCTCGGTGCGTGCGATCACCGCCATGCTGGCCGGCGAGCCGCTGGGTGTGAGCTATGACGGCGCGGCGCTGACCTATGAAGCCTGGGTGGTGCCGAAGGGCACCAAGAATGCCGCCAATGCGATGAAGTTCATCAATTTCGCACTGCAGGCCCGGCCGCAGGCGGAACTGACCAAGTATATCGCCTATGGCCCGACCAACACCGAAGCCACCGATTTCATCGATCCGAAGGCGCGGCCGTTCCTGTCATCGAATCCGGAGAATGCCGCCAAGGGCTTCCTGCTCAGCGGCGATTACTGGGGTCCGAATCTGGACAAGGTGACCGAGCGCTGGAACGAGTGGCGCCTGCGCTGATCGGCCTGTAGTGCGAAAGAGTGACGCGATGAGCATTTTGGAAAAGCTGGCGGCGTTGGGCCTGGAATTGCCCAACCTGCCCCAGCCGGTCGGCACCTACCGTCCGGCCAAGCGCAGCGGCAACCTGATTTTCACCTCCGGCCAGACCGCCCGCATCAATGGCGTGCGGCGCTATGTCGGCAAAGTGGGCCGGGACGTGAACGACGAAGAGGCCTATCTCTCCGCCCGCGACGCGGCGCTGAACTGCATCGCCTGTGGTGCCTGGGCCGCCGGTGGGCTTGATCGGCTGCGCGACGTGATCAAGGTGACCGGCTTTGTCAATTGCATCGATGGCTATGAGAAGCAGCCACAGGTGATCAATGGGGCATCCGATCTGATCGAAAAGCTGTTCGGCGCCAGCGCCGCCCATGCCCGCTCGGCCATTGGCGTCAATGCGCTGCCATCCAATGTCTCGGTCGAACTCGAGATTGTTTTCGAAGCCGATTGAGTCCGACCAGCATAGTTAGTTAGGAGATCCGTAGGCGATGCAGGGGCAGGCTGCCACGCTCGATGTCGAGCATTTGATGAAGGTGTTCGACAAACAGGTTGTCGTCCGCGATGTGTCCTTCTCGCTCAAGGGCGGCGAATTGCTGACCCTGCTCGGCCCCAGCGGCTCGGGCAAGACCACCACCATGCGCATGATCGCCGGTTTCGAGGAACCGACGGCGGGCGATGTGCGGGTTGCCGGCGAAAGCATTGTCGACCGCCCGGTGCATAAGCGCGATATCGGCGTGGTGTTTCAGCAATATGCCCTGTTCCCGCATCTCAGCGTATTCCGTAACCTGGCTTATCCGCTGGAGATGCGTGGGCTGCGCAAGGCGGAAATCGCCAGCCGGGTGGAAAAGGCGCTGGCCATGGTGCGGCTTGGCGGCTTCGAGGGCCGATTGCCGCGCGAACTTTCCGGTGGCCAGCAGCAGCGCGTGGCGCTGGCCCGCGCCATTGTGTTCGAGCCCCGCCTGCTGCTGATGGATGAACCCATGGGCGCGCTGGACAAGCGGCTACGTGAGTTGATGCAGGTGGAAATCCGCCAGTTGCAGCGCCAGCTCGGCATCACCACCGTGTCGGTCACGCATGACCAGGTAGAGGCATTGGTGATGTCCGATCTCATCGCCGTGTTGGATGGCGGTGTGTTGCAGCAACTCGGGCCGCCGCTGGAAGTCTACCAGAAGCCGGTGAACCGCTTCGTGGCGGACTTCCTGGGTGAATCCAATCTGATCGATATCGCTTCGGCGGTGACCGAGGCAGGTGTCCTGCGCTGTCGGGCGGGCAATGGCCTGGAGACCCTGGCGGCACCCGCAGCAGCCGATGCTGCCGCGGCATCCTGGCTGGTGGTGCGACCGGAGAATATCCAGATCGGTGCCGGTGCCGAGGCGTTGCCGAATCATTACCGCGCCAGTGTACGCGAGGCACTCTATGTCGGCGATCTGCTGAAATATCGGGTGGAGACGGAAACCGGCGCGCAATTCAGCATCAAGGCGCTGGCTTCTGCCGGCCAGCCCTGGCAGGTGGGCGACAGCACGGTGATTGGCTGGCGCACCGAGCATTGCCTGCCCATTCAGCCATGAGTGAGGGTCAGCCATGAATGCGGCCCGGCCATGAACACGGCTTTCACCCGGCGACTTGGTGCGGCGAAGCTGGATCGTCTGATCCTGCTCGGGCCGCCTTTGCTGTTCATCCTGCTGCTGTTCCTGGTGCCATTGGCCCAGGTGATCTGGGGCAGTCTATTCACGCCCAATTTCACCCCGACGCATTACGCCCGCATCTGGAACACACCGGTCTATCTGCAGGTTTTCTGGCGCACACTCTATGTCGCCTTCTGTACCACCGGGCTCTGCGTGCTGCTCGGCTATGCCGCGGCTTTGTTCCTGGCGCAATGCGGTCCGCGCGCGCGGCAATATCTCATGCTCTGCGTGGTGATCCCGTTCTTTCTCAGCATGCTGATCCGCAACTATATCTGGATGGCCCTGCTGCAGCGTTCCGGCCTGATCAACCGCTACTTGCTGGAATGGGGCGTGATCGATGCGCCGCTGGCACTGATGTATAATGAATTCGGCATGCTGGTGACGATGACCAACATGCTGCTGCCCTACACGATCTTCCCGATTCTGTCCTCGCTGCTGGCCATACCGCCGGAACTGCATAATGCCTCGGCCAGCTTAGGGGCCAACCGGCTGCGCAGCTTTTTCCGTATCACCTTGCCGCTCAGCATGCCGGGCGTTGCCGCCGGCGGCCTGCTGGTCTTTATCGTTGCGCTCGGCTTCTTCATCACACCGGCTTTGGTCGGTGGTCCGAAGCAGATGATGATTTCCAATCTCATCGACTTCAATGTGCGCGAGGTGCTGAACTGGCCGTTCGCCTTCGCGCTCGCCAATGTGCTGCTCTGGGGCACGCTGGTGATCTACTATTTCCATGTGCGGCTGGTGGAGGGGCGCGGCACCCGCGCCAACATGCCATGAAGAGTCCTGCCATGAAACGCAGGCAGGCAATGGAGAAGCTGCGCCGTATCTCGGTCGCTGCGCCCGGCGCACTGGTGCTGTTCTTCCTGGCGGCACCGGTACTGGCGGTGATCCCGATGTCTTTCGGCTCGGCCGGGCCGCTGATGCTGATTCCGGACAAGCCGACCTGGAGCCAGTATACCCGCTTCTTTTCCAGCGCCGAATGGATGACGGCTTTGTGGATCTCGGTGCAGGTGGCGCTCGGCACCACGGTATTGGCCACTGTCATCGGCACCGCCGCCGCCCTTGGCCTGTCGCGCCTTGCGCCACGCTGGCGCATGCTGATCGAGGCCGTGCTGATCCTGCCGCGTATTGTCCCCACTATCGTCTTTGCCGTGGCGGCCTACAGCGTATTCCTGAAATTCGGCCTGGTCGGCAGCGTACTCGGCCTGGTGCTGGCCCATAGCGTGCTGGCGACGCCGTTCGTGGTGGTGTTCGTCGGCAGTGCCCTGCGTGGTCTCGACCGCAGCCTGGTGGAAGCCTCGCGCAGCCTGGGCGCTGGGCCGGTCACCACCTTCTTCCGCATCATCCTGCCGCAGATCCGCCTGTCGCTGATCGGCAGTGCCTTGTTCGCCTTCAACATCTCGTTCGACGAGGTGGTGGTGACCTTGTTCATCAGTGGCGTGCGCAGCAAGACCCTGCCGGTGAAGGTATGGGATGCGATCCAGTATGAGATCACGCCGATCCTGCCGGCGATTTCCACCCTCGTTATCCTGGCAACGCTGGCCTTGCTGCTGCCCCTGCTGCTGCTCCGCCAGCGCCTCGATTCGTCTCGTCAACCAAAGGTGACTTGAATGTACTTCACCGGCTTTACCTGCTTCGGCTGTGGCGCCGAGTATCAGCCGAACCAGGATCTACTGCTTTGCCCGGCCTGCCATAATCTGCTCGACGCGCAATACGATTATGCCGCCATCGCCCGCGATCTGCGCCCCGAAACCGTGGCCGCGCGCTCCCCTGGCGTGTGGCGCTGGCGCGAATTCATGCCGGTGCTGGATGACAATGCAATCGTGTCGCTGGGCGAAGGCGATGGGCCGATGCTGCGCTGCGACCGTATTGCCAAGGCGGTTGGCGTGCGCGAACTATGGGTGAAGTCCGATGCCAGCAATCCCACTGGATCGCTGAAAGACCGCTCGATCACCGTATCGGCGACCAAGGCCGTGGAATTCGGCTACAAGATACTGTCCTGCGATTCCACCGGCAACAAGGCGTCATCGGTGGCTGCCTATGCGGCCCGCGCCGGCCTTGAAAGCGTGGTCTTCTGCCCGGATGACACCCCAATCCCGAAGGTGACGCAGGCGCTTTATTTCGGCGCCAAGCTGATCCGCGTGCGCGGGCATTACTCGCAGATCAACGCCATGTACCGCAAGCTGATCCATAGCGGTGCGGTGAAATGGTATGATTGCGGCACGGACAATCCCTTCCGTTACGAAGGCAAGAAATCCTACGCCTACGAGATCGCCCAGCATTTCAATTGGCAGGCGCCGGACCGTGTTGTGCATCCGGCCAATGGCGGCATGTCGATCGTGAAGGCCTGGAAGGGCTTCAATGAATTGCAGCGCATCGGCTGGCTGAAGGGCCTGCCGAAGATGGTGGGCGTGCAGGCGGCGAATTGCGATCCCATCGTGCGTGCCATGCGTTCCGGTGCCAATACCGTGGCGCCGATCGAGAAGGGGCCGACGATTGCCAGCGCGCTGGCCGGTGCCGATCCCGGCCTGCTCGGCAACCGGGCCATGGTGGCGATGCGCGAATCCGGCGGTGCGGCCGTGGGCGTTACCGACGAGGAGACGCTGGAAGCGATGCGCCTGCTGGCCATGGAAGGCATCTTCATCGAGCCGAGCGGCGCCGTGGCGATTGCCGGCATCAAGCGCATGATCGCCGCCGGCGAAGCTTCGCCGGATGAGCGCGTGGTCTGTGTTGTCACCGGCTCGGGCTTCAAGGATTTCGATCAGATCGCCAAGCAGGTGCGGATTCCGCAAGAGACCGTGGGCAATTACGAAGAACTGCTGGCCGCGGCCCAGGCCCTTGGCTGAAGCCCTGGGCTGATCGGGCAGTAACGAGGAAACAGCAATGAAGATTACCGATGTCACGGCCACCGTGCTGGCCAGCCGCTACGACCGACCGATCCATTTCGCTCATATGGAACTGACCGAGCGGCGCATTATCCTGGTGCGGGTCTATACCGATCAGGGTGTTGTCGGCCTGGCCGATGTGGATGGCCCGCCGGCAGGCGACATGGCCTGCGTGCAGCTGATCCGTGATACCTTCAAGCCGCTGCTGGTGGGCAAGGATCCGCTGGATATCGGCGCGCGCAACAAGGACATGTTCTACGTTCTGGACAAGCTTGGCCGCTACCGCAGCCTGGAATCCTATGTACTCGGCGCCATCGACACCGCTTTGTGGGACATTCTCGGCAAGGTGACGAACCAGCCGATTCACCGTCTGCTTGGCAGCCGGCGCAGCGAGATCAACCTCTATGCCAGCCTTGGCCAGCTGCCGCTGGGCAAGATCGCCGAGGAAGTCGGCAAGCGGGCCGAGGAAGGTTTCAGCGGCGTGAAGATCCGCATCGGTTTCCAGCCCGAGCAGGATGATGCCATCGTGTCGGAAGCGCGCGGCGTGCTGAAGCCGACCGACCGTACCAAGCTGATGGCTGATGCCAATTCCGGCTGGAACCGCGCCCATGCCGTGCAGTATGGCAAGCGGCTGGAGAAGCATGAGCTGCATTGGCTGGAAGAGCCACTGCCGCCCTATGACCTTACCGGCTATGCCCATCTCGCGGCAAATCTCGATACGCCGGTGGCGATGGGCGAGCATGAAATCTTCAACCGCTACGATGCCCGCGACATCCTGCTGGCCGGCGCCGCCGATATTCTGCAGCCCGATCTGCGCCAAGGCATTTCCGAAGTGGTGAAGATCGCGCATCTCGCCAGCGCCTGGGACATTCCCTGCATCCCGCATTTCTTCGGCCCGGCGATCCGTTTCGCCGCCCAGGTACAGGTGCTGGCCAGCATCGATAACTACCAGCTTTGCGAATACCCGGTTGCCTTCGATCCGATCCGCTTCGAGCTTACCGATCCGCCGCTGATGGCGGAGAAGGGCAAGATCGCGGTGCCGGAAGGGCCGGGCCTCGGCGTGACGCTGAACGAAGCCACCGTGAAACGCTACGCGGTCGAATAGGCATGGCTGAACTGCCGCTGGTGCTGGCGACCAACCCGCTCGATCCCAGTGGTGAGGCGATGCTGCAGGGCCATGCCCGCTTGCTGGTGGCCCCCGATGCCTCACCGGCCACGCTCAACCGCCTGGTGCGCGAGGCGGAGGGGTTGATCGTGCGGGTCGCCTTGCCGCCGGATATTATCGATCATGCGCCAAGTCTGCGGGCCATCGCGCGCCATGGCGCCGGCCTCGACATGATCCCGATGGCGGCAGCGACGGCGCGGCGGATTCCGGTGGCCTTTGTACCCGGCGCCAATGCCGCCGCCGTGGCGGAATACTGCTTTGCCGCATTGATGCAGTTGAACCGTCGGCTGGGCGGTATCGATGCCGTCTTGCGCCGCGATGGCTGGGGAGCGGCGCGGCAGCTTGCCGATGGTGCGGGTGAGCTTTCGGGCCGTACGCTCGGCATCGTCGGTTTCGGCAATATCGGCCGCCGTGTTGCCGCTATCGGTGCCGGTTTCGGCCTGCGGGTTATGGTTCATACGCCACGGCCCGGCCTGCTGCCGGAAGGCGTGCTGCCAGCCGAACTGCCCGAACTGTTCCGTGAGGCCGACCGGATCGTGCTGTGCTGTCCGCTGAATGAGCAGACGCGCGGCATGGTGGATGCGGCCTTGCTGCGCCAGATGCGGCCGGGCGCGGTGCTGGTGAATGTGGCGCGCGGCGCGGTGGTGGATGAGGCGGCGCTGGCCGATGCCCTGCGCAGCGGGCAACTGGGCGGCGCGGCGCTGGATGTGTTCACCATGCAGCCGCTGGCGCCGGATCATCCGTTCTTCGGCCTGCCGAATCTGCTGCTGACACCGCATATCGCCGGCCTGACCAGCGACAGCCTGCGCCAGATGAGCCAGGGCGCGGTGGCCGAGATGCTGCGCATGTTGCGCGGCGAACGGCCGCACAATTTCGCCAATCCGGAAATCTACGATTGAGCTAGCGCCGCGCTTCGCTGCCCCACAATTCCTCCACCGTGGAGAGGCTCTGCGCTGTTTTCTCCAGATGCAGGGTGAGCAGGGCCACGGCACGCTGCTTATGGCGGCCGATGGTGGCCTCCATCAGTTCGCGGTGTTCCTGCGGTGAATTGCGGTAATCGGGCAGGTAGGAGGTCTGCAGCCGGCGATAACGCTCCGACTGATCGTAAAGCAGGTCGACCACGCGCAGGCGCCACACCGAAGGGCAGGCGCTGAGCAGCGACATGTGGAACAGCTTATGCAGCAGCGCGCCTTCCTCGCCCAGCAGGGCCGGCGTGGTGGCGTCGCGTTCCTCGTATTTCGACAAGCGGTGCAGGCAGGCCAGGATATTGGCCTCCCAGGCATCGTTGCCGGCATCGATGGCATCGGCCAGGGCTGCGGATTCGATTTCCGAGCGCAGCTTGGTGATGTCCCACAATTCGGTGAGCGAGATCGGCGCAACGCGGAAGCCGCGCTGGCCTTCGGCGGTCACCAGCCGGTCGGCGGTGAGGCGTGAGAGCGCCTCGCGGAGCGTGCTGGTGCCAGCGTCGTAATTGGCTTTCAGGTCGGTGAAGCGCAGCTTGCTGCCGGGCTTTAGCTTGCCGCTGAGCACATCCTGGCGAATCTGCTTGTAGATCGCCTCGACCAGAGTCTTGGGCTCCAGCTCGGCAGCCTCACGACCCGGGTCAATCATTCGTAAAACTTGCACAAGAGGCTCCGATGGCAGATATCGCGCGATATGGATTCTGTATCGGCTCAATTATCAGGCGTGTCAACGACATTCGAATGGAAATTCAGCAAAAGCCAATAATGTCGAAAATTATACTAGACGGCAGAAATTATAAGTATCATCATATTGGCATAATCAATCAACAGGAGTGACTAACGGTGACACCTTTCCGCCTTCTCACGCTGGCTGCCGGCCTGTTCGCCGCCACTTTCGCCGCTCAGCCGGCCAAAGCCGGCGCCACCCTGGATGCGATCAAGCAGCGTGGCTACGTACAATGCGGCGCCAGCCCAGGCACGCCGGGCTTCGTGATGCTGGACAGCCAGGGCAAGTGGGCCGGCCTTGATGTGGATTTCTGCCGCAGCCTGGCGGCGGCGGTGTTTGGCGATGCCGACAAGGTGCGCTTCGTGTCGCTCACTGCGGCGCAGCGCTTCCCGGCGTTGCAGTCCGGCGAAGTCGATGTGCTGGCGCCGAATGTCACCTGGACCATGAGCCGCGATGCCACGCTCGGCATCTTCTTCTCCGCCATCACCTTCTATGACGGCCAGGGCTTCATGGTGCCGAAGAAGCTGGGCGTGAAGAGCGCCAAGGAACTGAACGGCGCCACCATCTGCGTGCAGCCGGGCACCACGCTGGAACTGAATGTCACCGATTATTTCCGCGCCAACAAGATGACCTTCAAGCCGGTGGTGATCGAGAAGCTGGACGAAGTGGAGAATGCCTTCTTCGCCGGCCGTTGCGATGCCTATACCACGGTGGCGGCGAAGCTCGGCTCCACCCGTGCCCGCTTCGCCAAGGGTGACGACGAATACATCATCCTGCCGGAACTGATCTCCAAGGAGCCGCTGGCCTTCACCGTGCGGATCGGCGACAACCAGTGGGCCCAGACCGTGCGCTGGGTGATCCATGCGCTGATCCAGGCCGAGGAAAGTGGCGTCACCAGCAAGAATATCGACAGCTTCAAGGATAGCACCGATCCAACCATTCAGCGCCTTACCGGCAAGACGCCGGGCATGGGCGAGGCGGTCGGCATCCCGGAAAGCTGGGCCTACAACGTGATCAAGCAGCTCGGCAATTACGGCGAGATGTTCGAGCGCAATGTCGGCAAGTCCTCGCCGCTGAAGCTCGACCGTGGCTATAACGCGTTGTGGAATCAGGGCGGCCTGCAATACGCCTATCCGATCCGCTGATTATCAAGACGGTTTTATGGGAAGCGCGGCTCATGCGGGCCGCGCTTCTTTTTTTATCGCGGCAGCCTCGCCTGAGTTTACTGCTTCAGGCGAAAGCGAAACCCATGGTTCGCATGTAATAATGCAAGCCGCCATCCTGCACGATCAGGGCCAGGCCCGGCTGGCTGCCGGGATTATCATGATCATGCACCGCGCCGGGCGGCGTCAGCAGCACCTGGCCCTCGTGCCAGGGGAAACGCTGGCCGTCGATGGTGGAATGTACGTCGCCGCCTTGCATGCCCAGCACCAGAGCGGCGGCATTGTGGCGATGCGGCCGTTGGCGTTCGCCGGGCAGCACCAGGTTGAGGGTCAGGGTTAGGCCCGGCAGGCAGGTCTGGTGATTCTGCATCGCCAGGCTGGTGAGGAATACCGCCCGCCCGGCGGTATCGGCCTCCAACTGGCGACGGCGCAGACGTTCGATCTCGGCATTCAGCATCGCGGCACGGTAGCGCACCACCGGCATCGCACCGGTTGCCGCATCGGCGCCAAGAAAAGCCAGCATCGGTTGATTGCCGACGGTGTAGAGCAGGCAATCGCTGCCCGGCATCGCCTGGTGGGTAGCGGTGCCGCCCGGCAGGCAGAAGATGTCTCCGGCATTCCAGGCAATACGATCAGTACCTTGGCTGCTCTCGCCCAGGCTGCTTTCCCCTTGACCACGCAATACATAGAAAATGTCGCCGCTGGACCGGCTGGATTCTGTCACGCTACCGCCCGGGCGCAGACGGAGATAGCGTGCCAGCAGGGTCGGCGTGGTGGCAGGATAGTCGCAGAGCAGCACGTCGCTGCAATCAAGCAGCGTGAAGCCGCTGGGCGCGGTGTCGGCAGTGGCGGCCATGTATTCGCTGGCGAATACTGTTGGCCGCAGGTTTGGCCGCTTGATGTTGAAGCCGACCTCGACCGCGACAATACGCGCATCATCATCGGGCTGGCTTGTAACTGGTGACATCGGTTGCTTCCTAATGACCCGTATTGCGGGGCCAGGTTATTGATAGAAATTGCTCCGGCGTGGCAGGATGCGTCGTGCCGCCAGAACGTATTGCCTGGGGGTGAGGCCATAGGCGCGCTTGAAATGATGTGTCAGGGCGCTTTGGTCGTAGAAGCCGGCCTGGGTTGCCGCATCGGCAATCGGCAGGCCGTCTTTCATTGCCTTGATTGCCGCATGCAACCGTATCTTGGTGAGATAGGTATGCGGCGTCAGGCCAATGCCACGCTTGAACAGGTGAATGAGTTGGAACGGCGTCAGGCCCAGTTCATCGCCCACATGTTCAAGCCGCACCGTGTCGCTGTGGCGTTCGTCCATGATCCGCATCGCCCGGCGCAACAGCCCTTCATCGCGGAACATCAGGTCCGGCTTGCGGTCACCCTCGCCATGCGCCTGGTAAAGCTGGCCGAAGCTGCTCACCAGCAATTCCTCCTCGCGCTCGGCATCGCCGCCAATATCCATCTGCTCATGCAGCGCCGCCAGCAGCCGCACCAGCGATGGATCGGCCAGGCGGTTGCTGCGGAAATAGGGCAGGGCACCGCAGCCCGTAAGGCGGCCAATGGCGGCCAGCGCCGGTTCGGTGAGGTAGAAGCTGCGGTAGCGCCAGCGCTTGCTCCGCCCCATATGGCCGGAATGCGGCTCCTGCGGATTGAACACCAATACCTCGCCGGGCAGCGCCTCCTGGCTGACGCCGCCGCTCTTGAATTCCGATCCGCCCAGCTCGGTGATCGCCACCACCAGGGCATCATGGCTATGCGGGGCATATTCATGGGTGGTGAAATCCGCCTGCATCAGGCTGAGGCCGGCGATGCCGCGATGCCGCCAGTAGCGCGTGCGGTTGTCCTGATCGAGACGCGGCATGTTTTCTCCCCCGTCAATCCAGGCGCGAACGCTCGACGATGTCGCGCAGCCGCGCCTGTGCGGCCAGACTGCCATAGGCGCGGTTGGCAAGGCCGCTGCAGCGTGAGTCGATAAACGCCTGTGCTGCCGCCGGATGCGAGAATTGCACCATCAGCGCGGCTTCCATGGCGGTAGCAATGGCGATGGTGATATGCCGGGCCCGGCGTTCCCAATCCTGGCGGTCATGCAGCGATGCATCCAGCGCCGCGATATGGGCATCGAGCGTGGCGTCGGCGCCTTTCACCAGGAGGAATTCGGCCATCAATGCCTCGGCGCAATCCGGCTCGCGTTCCAGCGCCCGCAGCACGTCCAGACAGATCAGGTTGCCAGCGCCTTCCCAGATGCCGTTCAGTGGCGCCTCGCGGTAAAGCCGGGGCATCGGCTGCTCCTCGATGAAACCATTGCCGCCATGGCATTCGACGCATTCGGCGACAAAAGGCGGCGCGCGCTTGGCATTCCAGAATTTCGCCACCGGGGTCAGGATGCGTTCCAGCAGGCGGGCATTCTCGGAGTCCGGCGATTCATCCACGGCCCGTGCGACGCGGAAGGCGAGCAAGGTGGCGGCCTCGGATTCCAGGCAGAGATCGG
Organism: Ferrovibrio sp. MS7; assembly: GCF_038404985.1. NCBI lineage: Bacteria > Pseudomonadati > Pseudomonadota > Alphaproteobacteria > Rhodospirillales > Rhodospirillaceae > Ferrovibrio > Ferrovibrio plantarum. The sequence continues at coordinate 331,136 of NZ_JBBKBA010000001.1, read as the reverse complement.
CCAGCACCGCCTGCATCAGCGGCTGGTCGGCCAGGGTGCGCTGGAAGGCGCGGCGGTTGAATGTATGGTGCAAGGTGAGGTTCAGCGCCTGGCGCATCAGGCCAGCCGAGCCGATGGCGAAATCCAGCCGCGTGAGATGCGCCATTTCCAGCGAGGTGCGGATACCGCGACCTTCCTCGCCGATCAGGATGGCATAGGTATCGGCATATTCGATCTCGCTGGAGGCATTCGAGCGGTTGCCGCATTTCTCCTTCAGGCGTTGGATGAAGAAGCGGTTGCGGCTACCATCGGGCAGCGAGCGCGGTACGAAGAAACAGCCCAATCCGCCGGGCGCCTGCGCCAGGGTGAGGAAGGCATCGCTCATCGGCGCCGAGCAGAACCATTTGTGGCCGGTGAGGCGGTATTCGCCACCCTCGCCGCCGCCATTCACCGGCACCGCACGGGTCATGTTGGCACGCAGGTCCGAACCGCCCTGCTTCTCGGTCAGTGCCATGCCGATGGTGGCGGCGCGTTTCTCTGCCACTGGCAGAATGCGCGGGTCATAATCCTCGGCCAGCACCTTGGGCAGAAAATGCTCGCGGATCGGCGCCACGCGGCCCAGACTCGGGATCGAGGAATAAGCCATGCCGGTGGGGCAGCCGATGCCGTTTTCGAGCTGGTTCCAGAGATAGCTCAGGGCGGCGCGGGCCACATGCGCGCCCTTGCGCTGGGCTGTCCAGGCCAACGAATGCACGCCGGAGCCGAAAGCCAGGCCCATCAGGGCATGATAGCTGGGGTGGAAATCCACGCGGTCGACGCGATGGCCGAAGCGGTCATGGCTGTGCAGTTCGGGCGTATGGGTGTTGGCGAGATGGGCATGCTCCTGCCAGGCTGGATCGGCCACGGCAGCGCCCAGCCGTGTCGCGCGCTCGGCCACCCAGCCACCGCCCTCGCGCGTCACGGCGGCGCTCAGGATGCGGTCCTTGGTGAAACTGTTCACGCCGGTGAAGGCGCCGGACTGGTTCAGGACTTCATGGGTGCTGATCTGTGGGGTGGTCATCTGTTTTTGTCCTGATGCAAGTCAGCCGGCGGTTTCGATCAGGCCGGCCTGGCTGAGATGGTCGGCGAAACGGCTGCGCAAATCGGCTTTGCGGATCTTCCCGGTCGCGGTCATCGGCATGTCGTCGATGAATACCACGTCGTCGGGCAGCCACCATTTGGCGAAACGCCCGGCTAACTGGTGCCGCACGGTTTCCTTGTCCAGGCTTGCGCCGGGATGCAGTTGCAGCACCAGCAGCGGCCGCTCATCCCAGCGCGGATGATGCACCGCCACGGCGGCGGCCAGCCGCACTTCCGGCAAGGCGTAGGCGGCATTCTCGAGATCCACCGAACTGATCCATTCGCCGCCGGACTTGATCATGTCCTTCATGCGGTCGGTGATGCGCAGATAGCCTTCCGGGTTGATGGTGCCGACATCGCCGGTGGGCATCCAGCCATCGCCATCCAGCACCGGCCCGCCTTCATTCTTGAAATAGCCTGCTGCCGCCCAGGGGCCGCGCACCCACATGGCGCCCGGCGTAGTGCCGTCATGCGCCACACGCTGGCCGGCATCGTCCAGCAGCTTGATCTCGAGGCCGAATTGCACGCGGCCCTGCAGGGCCAGGAAACGCAGCCGATCCGGCTCGGGCAGGCTGGCCACTGCGTGGGTCAGCGTCGTCATGGTGCCGAGCGGGCTGAGTTCGGTCATGCCCCAGACCTGGGCGACGAAGCAGCCATATTTGTCGCGCAGCAGCTTGATCATGTCGGGTGGCACGGCGGTGCCGCCGATGGTCGCCTTGCGCAGGCTGTCGATGCGTTTGCCGCTGCGCTCCAGGTAATCAAGCAGGCTGATGAAGATGGTGGGGACCGCAGCGCAGAAGCTCACCTGTTCGCGTTCGATCAGGCCATGCAGCGATTCCGCGTCCAGCCGCCTTCCCGGCAGCACCAGCTTGGCGCCCAGCATGGGGCCGAGATAGGGCAGGCTCCAGGCATTGGCGTGATACATCGGCGCGATCGGCATCAGCGCGTCCAGGCAGCTCAGGCCCATCGCCGCATTCTGGCAGACGGCGAAGGCATGCAGCGATGTCGAGCGGTGCGAATACAGCACGCCCTTGGGATTGCCGGTGGTGCCCGACGTGTAGCAGAGCGAGGAGGCGGTGCGTTCGTCGAAATCCGGCCAGGCGAAATCATCGTCGAAGCAGGCCAGCATTGACTCGTAGTCATTCAGCGGCAGCGGGCAATCGGCGGGAATCTCATCGCTGCCGCCCAGCAACACGAAATGCTCGATACATGTCAGTCGTGGCGCGATGCGCGCCACCAGCGGCAGGAATTCCGGGTCGAGGAACAGGATGCGGTCCTCGGCATGCTCGCAGATATAGACGATCTGATCGTCATGCAGGCGGGGATTGACCGTGTGCAGCACGGCGCCGAAGCCGGAAACGCCGTAGAACATCTCGAAATGACGGTGATGGCTGGCGGCCAGGGTGGCAACGCGGTCGCCGGACTTTATCCCTAAACGGATCAGCGCCTTGGCGAGCTGGCGGGCGCGGCGGGCCGCTTGGCGGTAATCGTAGCGGAATTCATTGCCCTCGCCGTCGCGCGACACGATCTCGCGGCCGCCATGATAGGTTTCGGCGTAGGTGAGGAACTGGCTGATCAGCAGGGGCCTGTCCTGCATCAGGCCGTAAATCGATGACATCCCGGCGTCTTTCCCGATATGGCCCGGCCCGTTTCCCGGAGGGGCTCCCAGCACCGGGAAATAGCAGGCCAGCCGGTGGGGGTATTGGCGAAAATTGCCGCCTTGCAAGCAATCCGGGCCAATACAGCCTCCGCGATATACCGGTTTCTGGTGGCCTCACAAAAATCCGGGAGGAAAAATCACCATGACCAATACCAACCGCCGCACCGCCCTGGCGCTGCTGGGTGCCGGGGCGGGCAGTGCCGCGCTGTTGCCCGGCGTCACGTGGGCACAGGAAATGCCGCGCCTGCGCTGGCGCCTTGCCTCCAGTTTTCCGAAGTCGTTGAACACGATTTTCGGCGCCACCGAGTATTTCACCAAGCGGGTGGCACAGCTCACCGAGGGCCGTTTCGAGATCCGTCCCTTCGCCGCCGGCGAGATTGTGCCGGCCTTGCAGGTGATGGACGCAGTCTCGACCAACACCGTGGAATGCGGCCATACCGGCAGTTTCTACTATATCGGCAAGAATCCGGCTTTTGCCTTCGGCACCGCCATCCCCTTCGGTATGAACATGCGCCAGCATAATGCCTGGCTCTACCATGGCGGCGGCAACGAATTGCTCAATGCCTTCTATAAGCAATACAAGATCCACGCCATTCCGCTGGGCAATACCGGGGCACAGATGGGCGGCTGGTTCCGCAAGGAACTGAGATCGGCCGCCGATCTCAACGGCCTGAAAATGCGCGTCGGCGGCATTGCCGGCCAGATCATGGCCAGGCTGGGCCTGGTGCCGCAGCAGATCGCCGCGGGCGATATCTATACCGCCCTGGAGAAAGGCACTATCGACGCCGCCGAATGGGTCGGGCCTTACGATGACGAGAAACTCGGTTTCCAGAAAGTGGCGCCGTTCTATTATTATCCGGGCTTCAACGAGAGCAGCACGGTGATCCACCTGTTCGTCAACCAGGAAGCCTGGGCTGCCCTGCCGCCGCTCTATCAGGCGGTGGTGGAGACGGCGGCGGCGGAAGCGCATACCTGGATGACGGCGCGCTACGATGCCGAGAATCCGGCGGCGTTGCGCCGGCTGCTGGCCGGTGGCACCAAGCTGCGCGCCTATCCCAACGACCTGATTGATGCCGCCTACCGCACAGCGCAGGCGCTCTATGCCGAACTGGCGGAGAAGAATCCCGAGTTCAAGACGCTTCTGGCTTCCTACAGTGCGTTCCAGGCCCTGACCACGCCGTGGTTCCAGGTGGCGGAAGATTCCTACGCCAACTTCATCGCCCGCACCTTGCGGGCAGCCGCCAAGCGGTGAAACCAAAAAGGGCTGCCGTGCGGAACGGCAGCCCTTTCACTCGGCCTATCTTGTCATTTGGCCTGTTTTGTTAGTTCAGGATTTCTTCAGCAGCGGGCATTCGCTTTCCGCCGCCGGGCGGAAGGCCTTGTCACCGGGAATGACGCCGATCTGCTTGTAGTAATCCCACGGCGCCTTGGATTCGGCCGGCGATTTCACCTCGAACAGATACATGTTGCGCATCACGCGACCATCGGCGCGGACGACGACATCCTTGCTCATGAAATCGTTCACCGGCAGTGCGCGCATGGCATCGGCCACCTTCACGCCGTCATCGGTGCCGCTTTTCTCCACCGCTTTCAGGAAATGCATCGTGGCGCTGTAGACGCCGGCCTGGAGCATGTTTGGCTTCTTGCGCGCCTGCGCCTCGAAACGCGCGGTGAAGGCGCGGGTCTGGTCGCTCTGATCCCAGTAGAAGGCTTCCGAAACGATCACGCCCTGCGCCGCCTTGAGGCCCAGGCCATGAATCTGGTTGATCAGCAGCAGCAGGCCGCCAAGGCGCTGGCCGCCCTGTGCGATGCCGAATTCCGCCGCCTGTTTCACCGCGTTCAGCGCATCATCGCCGGAATTGGCCAGGCCGATGATCTTGGCCTTCGAGCTTTGCGCCTGCAGCAGGAAAGAGGAGAAGTCGGGATTGTTCAGTGGATGGCGCACGCCACCCACTACCTTGCCGCCGGATTCGGTGATGAAGCGCGTGGCATCGCGCTCCAGCGCGTGGCCGAAGGCATAATCACTGGTGACGAAGAACCATGTATCGGCGCCTTGTGTGGTCAAGGCACGGGCCGTGCCGCTGCCCAGGGCATAGGTGTCGTAGGTCCAGTGAAAGCCGGTGGGCGAGCAGGCCTTGCCGGTGAGGTCGGAGGTGGCGGGGCCGGAGAGAATGGCAATCTTGCCGCGATCCTGCGCCATCTTCTGGATCAGCAGGCCAGCGGCCGAGGAACCGCCATCGAGGATAGCGTCGACGCCATCCACATCCATCCAGCGGCCGGCAACACTGCCGACGATATCGGGCTTGTTCTGGTGGTCGGCGGAAACCACCTCGATGCGCTTGCCCAGTACCTTGCCGCCGTAATCCTCCACCGCCAGCCGCGCCGCGATGGCCGAGCCTTCGCCGGTCACATCGGCGAAGACGCTGGAACGGTCGTTGAGCACGCCGATGATCACCGCATCGCCGGAAATCTGGGCCTGGGCGGCGGAATTGAGGCCTGTGGCAAGAGTTGCACAGAACATCAGGGCAAGCATGGACTGTCGTTGCATGGCTTTCTCCTGGGGAGTGGATGTCTGGGGATTGGACAACTGGATTTAAGTGACGCCGAAGCCGCGCAGCGTCGGCGGCAGGCTCGCCATGTCATGGATATGGGCGGTGACCAGTGCCGGATCGTGGCCGGAATTTTCACGGTCGACCCAGACGCGGCGGATGCCGAGTTCATGCGCCGGCCGCATGTCGTGCCACCAGCTCACGCCGGCATGCACCCAACGTTCGCGGGCGACGCCGGTGATCTGCTCGAAACGCTCGAAATGCCCCATCGCCGGCTTGTAGCTACCGACCTGCTGTGCCGTGACCACCAGGTCGAGCGGCACCGGGAAAACGGCGCGGGTTTCGGCGAAGAGGTCGTCGTCGCAATTGGTCAGCACCGCCAGGCGCCAGCCGTCGGCGCGCAGGGCGGCCAGGGCAGGGCCGGTATCGGCGAAGAAGGGCAGGCTGCCCCATTGCCGCGCCAGCACCGAGGAATCGCCGGGCTTCAATTCCAGGCCGATGGCCAGGGCGGCACGCTCGATGGTCAGCCGCAGCACCTCTTTGTAGGAGCGCGAGGGCGCTTCGCCTTCGGTGGCGATTTCGGCCTCGTGATAAGCATGGACCAGGGCGTCGGTACGCTCGCCGGCAATGCCCTGAAGCAGGCGGCGGAACCCGGTCTGCCAGTCCACCAGCGTGCCAAAGCAATCAAAACTCACCCATTTTTCGACTTTTTGCATTGCGCCCCCGCTTTTGCCTTGACCCCACTATCCGGCCAGATTATAAGATTGTCAACAATCTAAATTTCGAAAGGTTGGCAATTGGCACAGCATCTCAGCGTGATCGGCGCCCTCAATGACCAGGTCACCCTGCTGTTGAAGCAGCGCATCTTCTCCGGCGAGATGCCGCCGGGCAGCCGGGTGGTGGAAGTCGAACTGGCGCAGGACCTGGGCGTCAGCCGTGGCACCCTGCGCGCCGCCCTGCAGCAACTCGCCTTCGAAGGCCTGATCGTGCAGAAGCGTTTCCACAGCACCTTCGTGGCGGCGCTGAGTGCGCGCGATGCCTACGAGATTTACACCCTGCGCAACACGCTGGAGGCGATGGCGGCGCGGCTCGCGGCGCGGCGCATCGATGGCCGCGGCAAGGCAGCGCTCGGCGCCGCTTTGCAGGTGATGGAACGTGCCGCCGCCAGTGGCCAGCGTGGTGAGATGATCGACGCCGATTATGGCATTCACCGCTGCATCTTCGGCCTCACCGACCACAGCCGGCTGCAGGCGGAATACAAGCTGCTGGAAGGCCAGACTCAGCTCTATCTGCGCCATACCGCCGGGCTGGATTACGATTTCCCGGAAATCCTCGGCATCCACCGCGCCTTGGTGGAGGCGATTGCTGCCGGCGACGACGTGGCCGCCGAGCATCTGGCGCGCGACCACAACACGCCGGACGGCGAGAAGATGGTGGCGTTGCTGCGGCAGACAGAGACAAACGAGGCATGACCATGCTGGATACCATCGACACCGCCTCGGCTTTGCGGCAGGCGGTGGCGGAAGCGCATGACCGCTACCGCGCCGAAAACCCGAAATCGGCCGAGCGCCAGCAGGAAGCGGCGGCTCACATGCCCGGTGGCAACACCCGCAGCGTGTTGCATTACGCGCCGTTTCCGCTGGCTTTCGAGCGCGGCGAGGGCTGCCACCTATGGTCTGCGGATGGCCATCGCTACACTGATTTCCTCGGCGACTACACCGCTGGCCTTTATGGCCATTCGCATCCGCGCATCATGCAGACCCTGCATGAAGTGCTGGCCAATGGCATCAGCTTTGGCGGCCATAATCTGCTCGAAGGCCAGTTGGCGGCGCTGTTCTGCGCGCGGTTCCCATCGCTCGATCTGGTCCGTTTCACCAATTCGGGTACGGAATCGAATCTGATGGCGCTGGCCACGGCGTCAGCGCTCACCGGCCGGCGTGGCGTTCTGGTCTTCGAAGGCGGCTATCATGGCGGTGTGTTCTCCTTCGCCGGCGGCGGCAGTCCGATCAACGCGCCCTATCATTTCATTGTCGGCAGCTATAACGATCAGGCCGGCACTGCTGCGCTGATCCAGCGCCATGCCGGCGAAATCGCCGCCATCCTGGTGGAGCCAATGCTGGGCGCCGGCGGTTCTATTCCCGCTGATGCTGCCTTCCTGCACATGCTGCAGGATGCCGCGCAGCGTATTGGGGCTTTGTTCGTGCTGGATGAGGTGATGACCTCGCGGCTGCATCCGGGCGGCCTGCAGGCGCTGCATGGCCTCAAGCCCGATCTCACCAGCTTCGGCAAATATCTCGGCGGCGGCATGTCGTTTGGTGCTTTCGGTGGCAAGCGGGCCATCATGGAGCATTACGATCCGACGCGGCCCGGCGCACTGCCCCATGCCGGCACGTTCAATAACAACGTGCTCTCGATGGCTGCCGGCATCGTCGGCTTAAGCGAAATTCTCACCGAAGAAGCGCTGGTTGCCCTGAATCGGCGTGGCGATGCCTTGCGCCATGGCCTCAATGCGGAAGCGGCACAGCGCGGCCTGGCGGTGCAGGTCACTGGCCTCGGTTCGCTGATGACGGTGCATTTCAGTGCGCAGCCGTTCAGCAGTGCGCCGCCGGCAGCCGAGACGCAACAACTGTTGAAGGAATTATTGTTCTTCGATCTGCTGACCGAACGTTTCTGGTTTGCCCGCCGAGCCATGATCGCGCTGAGCCTGCCGGTGACGGATGACGATTGCTCAGCCTTCATTACCGCCTTTGGCCGCTTCCTCGACCGCCGCACCCGTTTGATCGAGCAAACCGCTTGAGCGCTGGGGGCGAAGACTGATCCCAAACGTTAGGGCTGCCGGAACAGGCGGCCCTGCAGCGTCATCATTTCGCCCTTGGCGATATCGAAGCGCATGCCATGCTCGCCATACCGGTTTGCGGGCAATGAAACGGGAGAGCCGGACGGCCAGATGACGACACGCCTCACCCGCGAGGCCATGGATGACGGCTAGATCATCCTGTCCTGTGGTGTCAATGGCAATGTAATCCACTTCCAGATACCCCTCAATATCAGCGATACTCTGCTGGACGAAGCATGTGACTCCTTGAAGGATGCTTGATCAAGGTATCAGGTGCGGCGTGAGAGTCGGGGTATGAAATTCAGCGAGGCGTGAGATGAAAATCGCTGTCCTGGGCGCGGGTGTCATTGGTGTCAGCACCGCCTATTATCTGGCCCGTCAGGGCCATGACGTGACAGTGCTGGACCGCCAGCATGGTCCTGCACTTGAAACCAGCTTCGCCAATGCCGGCGAAATATCGCCAGGTTATGCCTCGCCCTGGGCTGCTCCCGGTATCCCGGTGAAGGCCATGAAGTGGCTGTTCATGCAGCATGCGCCGCTGATTCTGCGCATGAAGATCGATGTCCACATGGTCGAGTGGATTGCCCGGATGCTGCTGAACTGCACCTCTGCCCGCTATGCCATCAACAAGAGCCGCATGGTGCGGCTGGCGGAATACAGTCGCGACTGCCTGATCGAGCTGCGTGCCGCGACCGGCATTGGTTATGACGAGCGCATGCAGGGCACATTGCAGCTTTTCCGCAGCCAGGCACAGCTTGATGGCACCGCCAAGGATATCGAGGTGCTGAAGGCCGATGGCGTACCCTATGAACTGCTCGATGCCGCCGGCTGCATCCGCGCCGAGCCGGCATTGGCCCATGTACGGGAGAAGATTGCCGGCGGCTTGCGCCTGCCCAATGATGAAACCGGGGATTGCTTCAAATTCACCAATGCGCTGTACCGTATGGCAGCCGAGCTTGGCGTGAGGTTCGATTTCGGCCGTACCATCCTTGGCCTGCGCGCTGAAGCGGGCCGGGTGAGCGGCGTGGAAACCTCGGCCGGCCCGCTCCAGGCCGATGCCTATGTGCTGGCGCTGGGCAGTTTCTCGCCCCGGCTCAGCCGCGATATCGGCGTTTCGCTGCCGGTCTATCCGGTCAAGGGCTATTCGCTCACCTATCCGATTACCGATGCAACGCGGGCGCCGGAATCCACGGTGATGGATGAGACCTTCAAGATTGCCATCACGCGGCTCGGGGACCGTGTCCGCGTCGGCGGCATGGCGGAAATTTCCGGTTATACCAATGACCTGCCGGAGCGGCGCCGGGCAACGCTGGAGCATTCCGTCTCTGATCTGTTTGGCGGTTCGGGCGATGTGAAATCCGCCAGCTTCTGGTCCGGCCTGCGGCCGATGACGCCCGATGGCACGCCGATTGTCGGTGCCACCCGCTACGCCAACCTGTTCACCAATACCGGGCATGGCACGCTGGGTTGGACCATGGCTGCCGGCTCGGCACGCGTGATTGCCGATCTGATCAGTGGCCGCAAACCCGAGATCGATATCGCCGATCTGGCCGTGTCCCGTTACGCCTAGAAGAAGCGTCACGAATCAGTCTGATTATCTTGGCGTCACGGCGACCGCCCTGGCCGAAGTGGTCCGGAAGGGTGCGGTTTCCGCCCAAGGGGCTTTGGCTGTGGCCCGGGCGCGCTGCAAGGCGATTGCAATTCTCGTCGCTCTGGCGCCACAATCCCGGCATGATCGACAAGCTCGAATTCCTCATGGCGCTGGCGCGCGAGCAGAATTTCGGCAAGGCCGCGGAGCAATGCGGCGTGACACAGCCGACTTTCTCTGCCGGCATCAAGAGCCTTGAGGATACCCTGGGCGTGATGCTGGTGCAGCGCTCTTCACGCTTCCTCGGCTTCACCGCCGAGGGTGAGCGCGTGCTGGATTGGGCGCGGCGTATTGTCGGCGACACCCGCGCCATGCGCCAGGAAGTCGCGGCATTGAAGCATGGTCTGGCCGGGCATCTCAGGATTGCGGCGATTCCTACCGCGCTGGCCATGGTCTCGGCGCTTACCACGCCCTACCGCGCCAAGCATCCGAATGTGAAATTCACCATCCTCTCCAGCACCTCGGTCGAGATTCTTTCCATGCTTGAGAATCTGGAGGTTGATGCCGGGCTCACCTATGTCGATAACGAGCCGCTGGGCCGGGCTCGCAGCGTGCCGCTCTATCCAGAGCAATACCGCCTGCTGACATCTGAAAGCAGCCCGCTTGGCGACCGCGACACGGTGACCTGGGAAGAGGTGAGCAGGATTCCGCTCTGCCTGCTGACGCCGGATATGCAGAATCGCCGCATCATCAACCGCCTGCTGCGCGCTGCCGGCGGCGAGCCGGAGCCGACGCTGGAATCGAATTCGATGATCGTGTTGTTCTCCCATGTGCGTACCGGACGCTGGGCCAGCGTGATGCCGGAAAAGCTTGCCGACACTCTGGGCCTGACCGAGAAGCTGCGCTCGATCCCGATCATTGAGCCGGCGGCGGTGCACATGATCGGCCTGGTGGTGCCGAGCCGCGAGCCGATGACGCCGTTTACTGCCGCCCTGGTGGCGGAGGCCAAGCTGCTGGCCGCCGAACTGGCCTGATACGGGGGAGTTACCCTGCTTTTGCTGGGCAACTGGTGCTTTTTGATAGATATGTTCTATCGCAGCACATAATAGCTTTATTGCCGTGCCCAGCCCTTGCCCCCATCATTCCCCGGTGAACAGGCAGTGTGGGACACCAGCAATGTACGCCACTTGGGACCCGACGCGTGCCGGGGACATCATTAACCATCTGCGGGGCCTGGAAGGGCCACTTCTGCCGATCCTGCATGCCTTGCAGGCGGAATTCGGTCATGTGCCGAAGCCAGCCTTGCCGCTGATCGCCGAGGCGCTGAACATTTCGCGCGCCGAAGTGCATGGTGTGGTCAGCTTCTACCATGATTTCCGCGAGCAGCCGGCAGGCCGCCATGTGCTCAAGCTGTGCCGCGCCGAAGCCTGCCAGTCGATGGGCAGCGAGGCGATGGCCAAGCAATTCCTGGATCGGCTCGGGCTCGGCTGGGGCGAGACCACGCGCGATGGCAGGCTTACCATCGAGGCCACTTATTGTCTCGGGCTCTGTGCCTGCGCCCCAGCGGCGATGCTGGATGGCGAGGTGGTCGGGCGGCTGGATGATGCCCGGCTCGATGAATTGGCGCGGGAGATGCGGCGATGACACCGCGCATCTATATCCCGCGCGATGCCGCCGCCAAGGCGGTGGGTGCCGAGAAGGTGGCGGCCGCGATCAAGGCCGCCGCAGCCAGGCGCCGTCAACATATCGAGATTGTGCGTACCGGTTCGCGCGGCCTGCTCTGGCTTGAAACCATGATCGAGGTGGAAACGCCGGCTGGCCGCATCGCCTATGGTCCGGTCAGCGAAGCCGATGTCCCGAGCCTGTTCGATGCCGGGCTGCTGATCGGCGCCGCGCATCCGCTGCGGCTTGGCCGGCCCGAGGATATTCCCTTCCTCAAGCGCCAGAACCGCCTGACCTTTGCCCGTTGCGGCATTGTCGATCCGCTCTCGCTGGAGGATTACCGCAAGCATGGCGGCTATCGCGGCCTGCAGCGCGCCTTGAGCCTCGGCCCGGCGGCGACGGTGGAGGAAGTGACCAAATCCGGGTTGCGCGGGCGCGGTGGCGCCGGCTTCCCCACCGGCATCAAATGGAAAACCGTGGCCGAGGCCAAGTCGGAGCGCAAATACATTGTCTGTAATGCCGACGAGGGCGACTCCGGCACTTTCGCTGACCGCATGATCCTGGAAGGCGATCCCTTCGTGCTGATCGAAGGCATGACCATCGCCGGTTTTGCGGTTGGTGCGGCCAAGGGCTTCATCTATATCCGCTCGGAATATCCCGATGCGGTGCGGGTGATGGACCAGGCAATCGGCATTGCCCGTGAGGCCGGCTATCTCGGTGCCAAGGTGGCGGGCGGCAGTTTCAGCTTCGATCTCGAAATCCGGGTTGGTGCCGGCGCCTATGTCTGCGGCGAGGAAACCGCCTTGCTGGAAAGCATCGAAGGCCGGCGCGGCATGGTCCGCGCCAAACCCCCGCTGCCGGCGCATAAGGGGTTGTTCGCCAAGCCCACCGTGATCAATAACCTGATCTCACTCGCCACTGTACCGGTGATCTTGAGCGACGGAGCTGCTGCGTATGCCGATTTTGGCATGGGCCGTTCGCGCGGCACGATGCCGATCCAGATTGCCGGCAATGTGAAGCGCGGCGGCCTGTTCGAAGCAGCATTCGGGCTCAGCCTGGGCGAGATCGTCGAAGATATCGGCGGCGGCACTGCCTCTGGCAAGCCAGTCCGCGCGGTGCAGGCAGGTGGCCCGCTTGGCGCCTATTTCCCGGTCGGCTTGTTCGACACGCCCTATGATTACGAAGCCTTCGCGGCGCGCGACGGCCTGATCGGCCATGGCGGCCTGGTGGTGTTCGACGATAGCGTCGACATGGCGCGCATGGCCCGTTTCGCGCTGGAATTCTGCGCCATCGAATCCTGCGGCAAATGCACGCCCTGCCGCATCGGCTCGACGCGTGGCACCGAGGTGATGGACCGCGTGCTGCGCGGCGAGCGGCGCGAGGCAAACCTGACACTGCTGGAAGACCTCTGCCAGACACTGAAATTCGGCTCGCTTTGTGCGCTGGGTGGCTTCACGCCCTATCCGGTACTCAGCGCCCTGAAACATTTCCCCGAGGATTTCGGCCGTGACCCTTTAAACGCTGCTGCGGAATAGCGAGGCGCCCCTCATGCCCTTGATTGACGAAATCGACTACGGCACTCCAGCCAGCGCTTCCGAAGCGATGGTCACGCTCAGCATCGATGGCGTGTCGGTCACTGTGCCGGAAGGCACCTCGGTGATGCGGGCGGCGATGCAGGCCGGTACCCAGATTCCCAAGCTCTGCGCCACGGATATGCTGGATGCCTTCGGCTCCTGCCGCCTCTGCCTGGTGGAGATAGAAGGCCGCGCCGGTACGCCGGCTTCCTGCACCACGCCGGTGGCACCGGGCATGAAGGTGACGACGCAGAATGACCGCCTGGCGAAACTGCGCCGGGGCGTCATGGAGCTTTATATCTCGGATCATCCGCTGGATTGCCTGACCTGCCCGGCCAATGGCAATTGCGAATTGCAGGACATGGCCGGTGCGGTTGGCCTGCGCGAGGTGCGCTATGGCTATGAGGGCGAGAACCACCTCAAGCAGCAGAAAGACGAGTCGAATCCCTATTTCACCTTCGATGCGTCCAAATGCATCGTCTGCTCGCGCTGTGTGCGGGCCTGCGAGGAAGTGCAGGGCACCTTCGCGCTGACCATCCAGGCGCGCGGCTTCGATTCCAAGGTCTCCGCCGGCATGGCGGAAAATTTCCTCAATTCCGAATGTGTTTCCTGTGGTGCCTGCGTGCAGGCCTGCCCGACGGCGACATTGATGGAAAAATCGGTGATCGAGATCGGCCAGCCGGAGCATTCGGTGGTCACCACCTGCGCCTATTGCGGTGTCGGCTGCAGCTTCAAGGCCGAGATGCGCGGCGAGGAGCTGGTGCGCATGGTGCCCTACAAGGACGGCCAGGCCAATCGCGGCCATTCCTGCGTCAAGGGCCGCTTCGCCTGGGGTTATGCCAATCACCGCGAACGCATCCTCAAGCCGATGATCCGCGAGAGCATAGACCAGCCCTGGCGCGAGGTGAGTTGGGAGGAGGCGATTTCCTATGCCGCTGCCGAATTCAAGCGCATCCAGGCCAAGTATGGCCAGGGTTCCATCGGCGGCATCACCTCGTCGCGCTGTACCAATGAGGAAACCTATCTGGTGCAGAAGCTGGTCCGTGGCGGCTTCGGCAACAACAATGTCGATACCTGCGCCCGCGTCTGTCATTCGCCCACCGGCTATGGCTTGAGCAAGACCTACGGCACCTCCGCCGGCACGCAGAATTTCGATTCGGTGGAACATACCGATGTGGCGGTGGTGATCGGCGCCAACCCGGCCGTGGCACATCCGGTTTTCGCCTCGCGGCTGAAAAAGCGCCTGCGCCAGGGCGCCAAGCTGATCGTGATCGATCCGCGCCGCACCGAGATGGTGAAATCGGCGCATATCGAAGCGGCCTATCATCTGGCATTGCGCCCCGGCACCAATGCGGCGGTGATGAACGCCCTGGCGCATGTGATCGTCAGTGAAGGCTTGCAGAACGAGCAATTCATCCGCGAGCGCTGCGATCTCGATGCCTTCCAGTACTGGGTCGATTTTGTCTTGCAGCCGGAGAACAGCCCGGAGGCGGTAGAAAAGATTTCCGGCGTGCCGGCGGAAACCATTCGTGGCGCCGCCCGGCTTTATGCCACCGGCGGCAACGGCGCGATTTATTATGGTCTCGGCGTCACCGAGCATAGCCAAGGGACCACCACTGTCATCGCGATTGCCAATCTCGCCATGCTTACCGGCAATATCGGCCGCGAAGGCGTCGGCGTGAATCCACTGCGCGGCCAGAACAATGTGCAGGGCGCCTGCGACATGGGCAGCTTCCCGCATGAATTGCCTGGCTACCGTCATATGTCGGATGATGCCACCCGTGCCATCTTCGAAGATCTCTGGGGCCGCACGCTCGATCCCGAGCCTGGCCTGCGCATCCCGAACATGCTGGATGCCGCCGTGGATGGCAGCTTCAAGGGCATCTATGTGCAGGGCGAGGACATCGTGCAATCCGATCCCAACACGCAACATGTCGCCGCCGGCCTGAAGGCGATGGAATGCGTGGTGGTGCAGGATTTGTTTCTGAACGAGACGGCGAACTACGCCCATGTCTTCCTGCCCGGCTCCACCTTCCTGGAGAAGGACGGCACTTTCACCAATGCCGAGCGCCGCATCAACCGCGTGCGCCGTGTGATGACGCCGAAGAATGGCGGTTATGCCGACTGGCAGATCACCATGATGCTGTCGAATGCCATGGGCTTCCCGATGACCTACAAGCATCCAGCCGAGATCATGGACGAGGTCGCCAGGACCACGCCGGGTTTTGCCGGCGTCTCTTATGACTACCTGGAGAAGATGGGCTCGGTGCAATGGCCCTGCAACGAGAAGGCGCCGCTTGGCACGCCAATCGTGCATGTGGATGGCTTCGTGCGCGGCAAGGGTAATTTCATGATCACGGCCTATGTGCCGACCGACGAGAAATCGACGGCGCGATTCCCGCTGCTGCTCACCACCGGCCGCATCCTGTCGCAATACAATGTCGGTGCGCAGACCCGGCGGACCGAGAATGTGGTGTGGCATGACGAGGATGCGCTGGAAATTCATCCGCATGATGCCGAACAGCGCGGCATCCGCGATGGCGTCTGGGTGAAGCTGCAAAGCCGCGCCGGTGAGACGACCTTGCGCGCACTGATCACCGACCGGGTGGCGCCGGGCGTGGTCTACACCACCTTTCATCACCCCAATACGCAGGCCAATGTCATCACCACCGATTTCTCCGACTGGGCGACCAACTGCCCGGAATACAAGGTGACGGCGGTGCAGGTCGGGCTCTCCAACGGCCCGTCGGAATGGCAGACCGAATACCGTGGCATGACCGAGAAAAGCCGCCGCATTGCCGGCAAGGCAACAGGCGGCAAGGAGGCGGCGGAATGAGCACGCCGCGCGCCATTCTGCGCATGCCCGCTTTGCTGCGAGTCCCGGGCCTGGCCTGGCGCGACGGCAGGCTGCATGACAGCTATCGCGCCCTGCCGGTGGAGAGCGCGGTGGCGCTGACCTATAACGGCTCGACGCATGCGGTGATGATGGCAAGCCCTGCCGATCTCGAGGATTTCGCCATCGGCTTCAGCCTGGCGGAAGGCATCATCGATGCGCCGGGCGATATCGAGGATTTGCGGCCGGTCGAGGGGCCGCATGGCATTGACCTGCAAATGTGGCTCAATCCGGTCCTGGCGGAGCTTCATGCGGCACGGCGTCGCTTCATGGCCGGGCCTACCGGTTGCGGTCTCTGCGGCATCGAGAGTCTGGAGCAGGCGGTGAAGCCACCAACGGCAGTGAGTGCCGAGCCGCGTTTCACGCCGGAGATGATCGCCGAGGCGTTGGCTAGCCTGCCGGCGGCACAGCGGCTCAATGCCGAAACCCGCGCCATGCATGCCGCCGGCTATTGGGAACCCGGCGTCGGTCTTGTTGCGTTACGCGAGGATGTCGGTCGCCACAATGCACTCGACAAGCTGGCTGGCGCGCTGGCGCGCGACGAGCAGACTGCGCAACGCGGCCTGCTGCTGCTGACCAGCCGGGTTTCGGTGGAGATGGTGCAGAAGGCGGCCCGGCTTGGCGTGGCGGCGATTGTGGCGGTATCGGCACCGACCTCGATGGCGCTCAGCATGGCGACAGCGGCTGGTATCACCTTGATCGCCGTGGCGCGCGGCGCGGAATTCGAGGTGTTCTCGCGGCCGGACCGACTGCTGCCCGGAGTGAGTGATCATGTCGCATGACAAGCTGGTGATGATGGCGAACCAGATCGGCCGTTTCTTCGCGCCGCAGGCTGCCATGAACCCGGTCGATGGCATTGTCGATCATTTGAAGAAATTCTGGGATCCCCGCATGCGCGCCCAGATTTTCGCGCATCTGGAGAATGGCGGCGAAGGACTCGATCCATTGGTCCGCGAGGCGGTATTGCGCCTGTATGAAGAGAACAAACAAAAGCAGGCGGCCAAGCCGTAACGCCAAAGCAGGTGCTTTCCTCATCCTGGGCCGGCAGTTCGCCGGCAAATTGCCCTGGCGGCCCCTGGTCGCCGGGGTTTTTCATGGCCAGTTTTGGCCACTGCTTTGCCAATCTGTATCACTGTTGACAGGTTCTTTAAGGCTGAATTTTGTAGTTTTTCGGAAGGGTTACCTGGCATCCGACAGTAGTATGTAAACTGTTGACATTATGCGCCTGCTGTGTTTTTTTCCTCTGCAACTGGAGAGGAAACCAACCGCGTCGCCAAAGCATGCGGCACCGATAAGGCAGGCAATCGGGTATGAGTAAGGCAGTTCGGGATAGCCAGACCGCGCATACAGTGCTGGTGGCCAATCGCGGCGAGATCGCGGTGCGGATCTGCCGTGCAGTGGCCGAGTTGGGCTGGCGCAGCGTCGTGGTCTATTCCCAGGACGACGCCGCCTCGCTACATGGCCGCAAGGGCGATGTGGCCGTTGCTTTGGCCGGCGCTGGCAGTGCCGCCTATCTCGATATCGATGCCCTGATCGCCGTTGCCCGCCAGCAGGGCTGCACCATGGTCCATCCGGGCTATGGCTTTCTCAGCGAGCGTGCCGACTTCTCCCGCCGCTGCGAGCAGGCCGGGCTGATCTTCGTCGGCCCGCAGCCGGAAACCCTCGAGACCTTCGGCAACAAGGCGGCGGCGCGGCAATTGGCCGCCGCCTGCGACGTGCCGTTGCCGCGCGGCACCGGTCTGTTGCCATCGCCCGAGCCGGCGCTGGCCTTCATGCAGAGCCTGGGTGAAAACCCGGCAATTATGCTTAAAGCGGCGGCCGGCGGTGGCGGACGCGGCATCCGCATCGTGCGTGACGCAGCCAGCCTGGCCAATGATTTCGAGCGCTGCAGCTCCGAGGCGCGGGCTTCGTTTGGCGATGGCGGCGTCTATGCCGAGGAACTGATCGAGCATGCCCGGCATGTGGAAGTGCAACTCGTCGGCGATGGCCAGGGCCATGTGGCGGTGCTGGGTGAGCGCGAATGCAGCCTGCAGCGCCGGCAGCAGAAGCTGATCGAGGTGGCGCCATCGCCGGGCCTTACGGCGGAAATCCGTCGCGAGCTCTACGAGGCCACGCTGCGCATGGCCAGGAAGGTGAATTACCGCAGCCTCGGCACGTTTGAATTCCTGGTTGGCACGCGCGGCGAAGCCGGCATGGAGTATTTCCGTTTTCTGGAGGTGAATCCGCGCCTGCAGGTGGAGCATACGGTGACCGAGGAAGTCACTGGCATCGATCTGGTGCAGTTGCAGCTCCGTATTGCTGCCGGCGTCAAGGTGAACCCGAAGGAATTGCCGGACCCGAAGCAGCCACGCGGCATGGCGATGCAGTTGCGCATCAATGCTGAGACGATGCGGTCCGATGGCATGGCCTCGCCTTCGCTCGGCACGCTCAGCGCCTTCGAGATGCCGGCGGGGCCCGGCATTCGCGTCGATACCGCCGCCTATGTCGGGCATCAATCCGGCGTCAGCTTCGATTCGCTGCTGGCCAAGGTGATCGTGCATACCGGGGCTGGTGACTTCACCGCCCTGGTGCGCAAGGCGTATCGCGCGCTTTGCGAAATGCGCATCGATGGTGTCGCCACCAATCTCTCTTTTCTGCAGGCTTTGCTGCAGCATCCCGATTTGGCCGCCAACCATATCCATACCCGTTTCATCGACGAGCATGTGGCCGATCTGGTGGCGGCAGCCGCCGCGCCGCATCCGACGCTCTATTTCGCCAATGCCGCGACGAGTCGGCAGGCGGTGGCGGTGGCCGAGCTGCAGGGCCCGGTTGGTAGCCAGCCGGTGACGGTGCCGATGACCTGCCGCGTTATGGACCTGCTGGTGCAGGCCGGTGATGTGGTGCGGGCCGGGCAGCCACTGGCGATCACCGAGGCGATGAAGATGGAATTCGTCGTCGAGGCGCCATGCAGCGGCACGGTGGCGCTGCTTGCGGTCGCCAAGGGCGGTGCCGTGGCGGAAGGCGGCGCTGTATTGTTCCTGCTGCCCGATGGTAATGCCGATGACGGCGCGGTGCGCAGCGAGGCGGAGCAGGATCTCGACCTGATCCGCAAGGATCTTGCCGAGGTGCTGGCCGCGCATGCAAAGCTGGAGGATGCGGCCCGCCCCGACGCGGTGGCCCGCCGGCGCAAGAGCGGACAGCGTACCGCACGCGAGAATGTCGCCGACCTCTGCGATGCCGGCAGCTTCCGCGAATATGGTGGCCTTGCCGTGGCGGCGCAGACCAGCCGCCGTGAACCCGAGGAATTGCAGCGCATCAGCCCGGCCGATGGCCTGATCACCGGTGTCGGCACCGTGAATGCGGAAACTTTCGGTACCGACCGCACGCAATGCGTGGTGCTGGCCTATGATTACACAGTATTCGCCGGCACCCAGGGTGTGATGGCGCATGCCAAGAAGCGCCGCATCTTCCGCCTGGCGACCAAGTGGCGCTTGCCGGTGCTGATGTTCGCCGAGGGTGGTGGCGGACGGCCGGGTGATACCGACGATCACGGCCATCTCAAGCTCTACAATGGCAGCTTCTGGTCGCTGGCGCGGCTGCATGGCGAAGTGCCGATCGTCGCCATCGTGTCTGGCCGCTGCTTTGCCGGCAATGCCGCGCTGGCCTCCTGTGCCGATGTGGTGATTGCCTGCGAGAATGCCTCCATCGGCATGGGTGGCCCGGCGATGATCGAGGGCGGTGGCCTGGGCGTTTTCGCGCCGGAGGAAGTCGGGCCGGTATCGGTGCAGGCGCGCAATGGCGTTGTCGATATCGTGGTGCGCGACGAAGCCGAGGCGGTGGCGGCAGCTAAGAAGTTCATGGGCTATTTCCAGGGCGTGGCGACCGATTGGCAGGCGCCGGACCAGCGCTGGCTACGCCATGTGGTGCCGGAAGAGCCGCGCCGCGCCTATGACATGCGTGCAGTGATCAAGGCGCTGGCCGATATTGATTCGGTGCTGGAACTGCGACCGAATTTCGGCCATGGCATGATCACCGCGCTGATCCGCATCGAGGGCCAGCCCTTCGCGGTGATCGCCAACAATCCGGCGCATCTTTCCGGCGCGATCGATGCCGAGGCTGCCGACAAGGCGGCGCAATTCTCCGATCTGGCGGAAACCCTGCGGTTGCCTTTACTCACGCTTTGCGACACGCCCGGCTTCATGGTCGGGCCTGATGCGGAGAAGGAAGCCCTGGTACGCCGCTCCGGCCGCATGTTCGTCAGCGGCTCCAAGCGCACGGTGCCGCAATTCATGATCGTGGTGCGCAAAGCTTATGGCCTCGGCGCACTGGCCATGGTCGGCGGCAATTCCTTCGAGCCACTCTTCTGCGTCGCCTGGCCCACCGGCCATTTCGGCAAGATGGGCCTGGAAGGCCAGGTCAAGCTGGCTTACCGCAAGGAACTGGATGCCATCGCCGATGAAGCCGAACGCGAGGCACGCATCCGGCAGATGGTGGCAGACCTGCATGATCGCGGCAGCGCGCTAAACACCGCGCCATATCTCTCGATTGACGATGTGATCGACCCACTCGACACCCGCCGCTGGCTGCTCGGTGGCCTGCAGGTGGTGCGCCAGCGCGGCGCGCTTGGGGAACACCGGCGTGCCCTGCAAGAGCCGGAGCCGTTCGGCTCGGCCTGGGTCGGCTGAGGGAGGGATGGGCGTGACGGGCAAACAGCCGGTGGTCAGCGTCGAAGATGTGAAAGTGCATTTCCCGGTCGGGCGCCGCGATGTGCTGCGCGCCATCGATGGCGTCAGCCTGCAGGTTCTGGAAGGGGAAGTGCTCGGCATCATCGGCGAATCCGGCTCGGGCAAGTCGACATTGGGCCGTGCCATCGTCGCGCTGCAACGCATTACGTCAGGCCGGATTCTCTGCGACGGCACCGAGCTTGGCGCGCTGAAGGGCGCCGCGTTGCGCGAGCGCCGCCGTGCCTACCAGATCGTGTTCCAGGATCCCGATGGCGCGCTCAATCCACGCCTCACCATCCTGCAAAGTGTGCGCGAGCCGCTGGATATCGAGGGCGGTGCCAGCCTGGAGGAACGTAATCGCGCGGCACTGAAATGCCTCGACCAGGTCGGCCTCGGCCCGGGTTTCGCCAGCCGCTATCCGCATCAGCTTTCCGGCGGCCAGAAGCAGCGCGTTATCATCGCCCGCGTGCTGACCATGAAACCGCGCGTGGTGGTCTGCGACGAGGCGGTGGCGGCGCTCGATGTCTCGATCCAGGCCGAGATCATCAACCTGTTCGCCAAGCTGCAGCGCGAACTCGGCCTCACCTATGTATTCATCTCGCACGATCTCAACATCGTGGCGCATATGAGCAACCGCATCGCGGTGATGTATCTCGGCGTCATCATGGAACTGGGGCCGGTGGAGGAATTGCTGGCCCAGCCGCTGCATCCCTACACGCTCAGCCTGCTGCAATCGCGGCCTGATCCGGTGCCGGCCTCGCTGCGCACCACCCAGCGCATGACCCTGAAGGGCGAGATTCCAAGCGCGCTGGCGCCGCCATCGGGCTGCCGCTTCCGCACCCGCTGCCCAAAGGCAGTGCAGCTTTGCGAGGAAAAAGTGCCGGCCTGGGAGAATGCTGCGCCTGGCCGCTGGGTTGCCTGTCATTTCGCAGGGAGTACCCCGTCCGCCGGGGCCAATTGAAGTCGTAACTGACCAATAACAACCAAACAACGGATCAAGGAGAGGAACATGTCGAGCAACGAACAGCATTTCACAGGTGAGCAGGAAGTCGTTGGCCGCTACAGCATGACGCGCCGGCAATGGCTCCAGGTGCTCGGCCTTGCCGCCGGCGGCAGCATGGCCGGCGGCCTGCCGATCTTCGGCGGTGACGCCCAGGCGCAGAAGCGCGGCGGCACGCTGAAGATCGCCTCGCCGCATAATCCCACCAGCATGGATCCGATCACCGGGCGCCATGGCAGCGACCATATCCTGCTGTTCCCGGCCTTCGAGTCGCTGATCAATATCGATCTCGACACCCTGATGCCGAAGCCGGGCCTGGCGACTTCCTGGTCCAATCCCGATCCCACCACCCTGGTGCTGAACCTGCGCCAGGGCGTGAAGTTCCATGACGGCACACCATTCGATGCCGAAGCCGCGCGTTTCAACCTGGAACGGGCCCGCACCGACGATCGCTCGCGCGTCAAGATCGACCTGATCTTCGTCAAGAGCATCGAAGTCACCGGTCCCTACCAGATCACGCTCAGGCTGTCCGAGCCGGACGTGGTGCTGCTCGCCGTGCTCTCGGACCGTCCGGGCATGATGTCGTCGCCCAAGGCGGTGAAGGAATCCGGTGACCGCTCCGACCGCAATCCGGTGGGCACCGGCCCCTGGCGCGTGACGAGCTGGCTCGACGCCGAGAAGATCACCTATGCCCGCTTCGCCGATTACTGGGACAAGAAGGCAGCGCCGGTCGACGAACTGGTGGTCTCGATCATCCCGGAAGTGAATACCGCGCTCCGCACCGTCACCTCGAAGCAGAACGACTTCGTGTTCCAGCTCGCGCCGCAGCAGATTCCGATTGTCGAGCGTTCCGGCCTCACCCTGGCGATGGGCCAGACGGTGGCGACTTATCACCTTTATCTCAACTACGCCAAGCCGCCGCTGGATAACGTCAAGGTCCGCCTCGCCATGTGCCACGGCATCGACCGCGACGAGTTCAACAAGCTGACCATGGCCGGGGTCGCCGAGCCGACCATCCAGACCCTGCCGCGCTCGCACTGGGCCTATAACAAGGAACTGGATGGCACCTACAAGTACGATCCCGAACTGGCGCGCAAGCTGCTGGCCGAAGCCGGCTATCCGAATGGCGTCGATATCGAGATGTATATCTACAACGACCAGCGCTCGCAGCAGCGCGGCGAGGTGCTGGTGGAGCAGTACAAGCGCTCCAACATCCGCATCCAGCTCCGCGCCGTGCCCGGCAACGAACTTGGCGCCAAGTATATGGGCGAGCAGCTCGGCAATGCCGCCTTCTCGGTCTATACCGGCCGCACCGATCCGAGCCAGTTCTTCTCCATCATGTTCGACCCCAAGTCGTTCATCAACGCCGCGCGCAAGTGGGGCGTGCCGGAACTGGAGAAGGCGATGGCGGATTGCCGCACCACCTTCGATCTCGAAGAGCGCAAGAAAGCCATCGGCCGGGCGCTGAAGATCATCAGCGACAACGCGCTCTATGTGCCGGTGATCCTGCAGACCGATATCGCGGCGATGCAGCCCAAGGTGCGCGGCTACAAGCCGAACATGCTCGGCAAGCCACGCTTCGAAGACGTCTCCCTCGAAGGCTGACCGGATACCGGGGAGGGAAGCGGCATGAAAGCGAAGCGAATTGCACGGTTGCTCCTGCACGGCCTGTTCCAGGCCGGGCCGGTGCTGATCGTGGCGACATTCCTGGTCTTCGCGATGATGCAACTTGTCCCCGGCGACGTTGCCATTGCGCTCGCGGGTGAGAATGCCACCCGCGAGCGTGTCGAGGAAATCCGCGTACTCTACGGCCTCGACCGGCCGCTCTGGGAACAATACACAAGCTGGCTCTGGAAGATGATGCAGGGAGACATGTCTGTCTCCATGCTGTCTGGCGAGCCGGTGCTGGAATCGATCCTGCGCCGCCTGCCGGTCACGCTGCTGGTCGTGTCGCTGGCCATGCTGCTGTCGCTGGTGGTTGGTATCCCGCTCGGCATCACCGCCTCGGTGCGGCCGCGCTCGGCGGTCGATTCCTTTGTCACGGTCTTCGCTTCCCTCGGCATCGCGTTGCCGAGCTTCTGGCTGGCCATGATTCTGGTGTCGATCTTCGCCATGGGCTTTGGCTGGTTCCCGGTTTCCGGCATGGTGCGCCCGGCGGTGAATCCCTGGGGCGCGGTGTGGCATGCCATCCTGCCAGCCATCGCGCTGGCCGCCAGCGGCGTCGCCGAAGTCGCCCGCCAGACCCGGTCGGCCCTGCTTGAAGTGCAATCCTCGCAATACATGCGCACGCTGCTGGCCAAGGGCCTGCCGCGCCGCCTGATCTTCTGGAAGCACGGCCTGAAGAATATCAGCGTCACGCTGCTCACCGTCATCGGACTGCTGTTCAATCGCCTGCTCGGCGGCACCGTGGTGATCGAGGCGGTGTTCGCTATCTCCGGCATGGGCAGCCTGGTGGTGAGTGCCGCCACCGGCAAGGACTATCCGGTGATCCAGGGCGTGATGCTCACCATGGTGCTGATCGTCATCACCGTGAACCTGATCATCGAAATCCTCTACGCCGTGTTCGACCCCCGGGTGTTGAAGAAATGAACCAGCCCACTACGCTGCAGAGCAATGCCAGCCTGATGCCGGGCGTCTATGCCGTGCTGCGCCGCGCCGGCTTCTATCTCAGCATCGCCTATCTGCTGTTCCTGGTGGCGCTGTCGATCTCGGCGCCCTGGGTGGCACCGTTCTCGCCGACACTGCAGAACCCGGCCAATGTGCTGCTTCCGGCCGGTCCGGTCTATATCCTCGGCACCGACGATCTCGGCCGCGACGTGCTGAGCCGCCTGATCTGGGGCGCGCCGTTGACATTGTATGGCAGTGTGCTGGCGGTGCTGGTGGCCTGTGCCATCGGCTTGCCGTTCGGCCTCATCGCCGGCTTCAGCGGCGGCTGGATTGATGCCGCCATCAGCCGCACCATCGACACCATGCTGTCCTTCCCGGCCATCGTGCTCGCCATCGGCGTCACCGGCGTGCTCGGTGTCGGTCAGACCAACAGCATGATCGCCATCGGCATCGTGTTCTCGCCCACCATCGCGCGCCTGGTGCGCGGCCAGACGCTGATCGGCCGCGAGGCACTCTATGTCGATGCCGCGCGCTGCTTCGGCGCCAGCAACACGCGTCTGATCGTGCGCCACATTCTGCCGAATGCCGTGCAGCCGGTGATCGTGCAGGTGACCTTGCTGCTGGCCACCGCTCTGCTGGCGGAAGCCAGCCTCAGCTTTCTCGGCCTCGGTGTGCAGCCGCCGCAGCCGAGTTGGGGTGCCATGCTGGCCCGGGCTTACCACTACATGGAAATCGCGCCCTCGCAGATGTATGCGCCGGGCATTGCCATCCTGGTGACGGCACTGACCTTCAACGCGCTTGGTGAGAATCTGCGCGTGATCCTCGATCCCACCCAGAAGCGGCGCTGAGGCAGCCATGAGCAGCCAGATACACACCCCGCCCTCTCTTTCCTTGTCCGGCGCCGCCGATCCCCTGTTGGTGGTCGACAAGCTGAATATCTATTTCGACATGGCCCATGGCCTGATGCAGGCCGCCAACGATATCAGCTTCACGGTGCATGCCGGCGAGCGCGTCGGCATCGTCGGCGAAAGCGGCTGTGGCAAGACCGTCACCGGCCTGTCCCTGCTTGGCCTGCTGCCGCGTCCGATCACCCGCGTCACTGGGCGGGCCGATTTTGATGGGCAGAACCTGCTCGACATGCCGCGCGAGAAGCTGCGCCAGATTTCTGGCTCGCGCATTGGCATGATCTTCCAGGAGCCGATGCGCGCGCTTGATCCGGTCTTCACCATCGGCGAGCAGATTACCGAAACGCTGCGCGCCCATACCGGCATCGGCAGGCGCGAGGCGCGCGCCCGCACCATCGAGGCGCTGGCCGAGGTTGGCATCCCGTCGCCGGCGCGGCGCTATGATGATTACCCGCACCAGCTTTCCGGCGGCATGCAGCAGCGTGTGATGATCGCCATGGCGCTGGTCTGCCGGCCCAAGCTGCTGATCGCCGACGAGCCGACCACGGCGCTGGACGTGACGGTGCAGGCGCAGATCATCGATCTGCTCTACAAGATCAGCGAGGATACCGGCACGGCGCTGTTGTTCATCACCCATGATCTCGGCGTGGTGGCGGAACTCTGCACCCGCGTGCTGATCCTCTATGCCGGCCAGATCGTCGAGGATGCCTCGATCGAGAGCGTCTACCGCACGCCGCGCCATCCCTATACCTCGGCCCTGTTCCAGTCGATGCCGCGCTTGAGCCTGCGCGGCAAACCACTGCCGTCCATCGGCGGGCGGGTGCCGAGTTTCGCCAACATGCCGCAGGGCTGCCGTTTCCGCGAACGCTGCGGCCATGCCCAGCCGGCCTGCGTGGCGCGGCCTGAAATCGAGGCATTGGACCAGGGCCGCGTGCGCTGCTTCCGCGCGCGCGAACTGGTCCTGCCCGGCGCCGTCACCTGATTTTCCAGAGGAGCTTGAAGCGTATGGGACCGTTAAAAGGGCTGAAAGTGATCGAGATGGCCGGCATCGGGCCGGGGCCGTTCTGCGCCATGATGCTGTCCGATATGGGCGCCGAGGTGCTGCGCATCGACCGCGCCGATGCCGTCGGCGCCAAGGGCGAGCGCGATCCGCGTTTCGAAGTGCTGAACCGTGGCCGGCCGTCCATCGCGCTCGATCTCAAGAAGCCGCAGGCGGTGGAAACGGTGCGCCGCCTGGTGCAGCAGGCCGATGTGCTGATCGAAGGGTTCCGTCCCGGTGTGATGGAGCGTCTCGGCCTTGGACCGGAGGATTGCGCCAAGGTCAATCCGAAGCTGGTCTATGGCCGCATCACCGGCTGGGGTCAGGATGGGCCGCTCTCCCAGGCCGCCGGCCATGACATCAACTATATTGCCATCACCGGCGCGCTGCATGCCATCGGCCGCGCCGGCGGCGCCCCGGTGCCACCGCTCAATCTGATCGGCGATTTCGGTGGCGGTTCGCTCTACATGCTGTTCGGCATTCTCTGCGCCCTGTGGGAGCGCGAGCGTTCCGGCAAGGGCCAGGTGGTGGATGCCGCCATCGTCGATGGTGTCAATTCGCTGGCCAGTTTCCTGTTCGGCGCCCTGGCACGCAAAGGCTGGGTCAACGAGCGCGGCAAGAATGTGCTGGATGGCGGCCGCCCGTGGTACGACAGCTACGAGACCAAGGATGGCGGCTATATCTGCATCGGCCCCATCGAGGCGCGGTTCTACCAGCTTTTCCTGGAGAAGGTCGGCCTTGCCGATGCCGGCCTGCCGGACCAGAACGATCCCGCCAGCTGGCCGGTTTTGCGCGAGCGTTTCACGGCCCTGTTCAAGACCCGCACGCGCGACGAATGGTGCGCGTTGCTGGAAAGCACCGATGCCTGTTTCGCGCCGGTGCTGAGTCCGCTGGAGGCGCCATTGCATCCGCATAACGTGGCGCGCGGCAACTTCACCGAGGTGGATGGTGTGCTGCAGCCAGTGCCGGCGCCGCGCTTCAGTCGCACCAAGCCGGAAATCGCCGGTCCGGCTTCGCGTGCCGGGCAGAAAACCCGCGCCGGCCTGGCGCAATGGGGCATCCCGGAAAACGAGATCCAGGCGCTGATCGACGACAAGGTGGCGATCCAGGCAGCGGTGTAAGGCGAGGCTATAGTCATGGCGATTTCCTACGAAGCATTGAAGAACCGCAAATTTGAGCCGATCGTGCAGGAATACGGCACGCGCGACACCCTGCTCTATGCGGTGGGCACCTGCTGCGGCGATGATCCCACCGATCCGCGCGACCTTCGCTTTGCCTATGAGGAGAATATCCAGGCGCTACCGACCATGGCGACAGTGCTGTGTTCGCCGGGCTTCTGGCTGAAGCAGCCCGATACCGGTGTCGACTGGCGCCATGTGTTGCATGGCGAGCAGTTCCTCACCATCCATCGTCCGCTGCCGCCGAGCGGCAAGCTGGTCGGCCGCCAGCATATCGAGGAGATCATCGACAAGGGCCAGGGCCGTGGGGCGCTGATCTACATCAAGCGTGAATTGAGCGATGCCGTTAGCGGCGAACTGGTCTGCACCGTCGGCCTTTCCAGCTTCGCCCGCGCCGATGGCGGCTTCGGTGGTCCGTCCGGCCCGGCCAAGCCGGTGCACAAGCTGCCGGAAGGCACCCCGGATCTGGTCTGCGACCTGCCGACCTGGAAACACTCGGCGCTGATCTATCGCCTGAATGGCGACTACAACCCACTGCATGCCGATCCGGCGATTGCCACGGCAGCCGGTTTCGAACGCCCGATCCTGCATGGCCTCTGCACCTATGGCGTGGCCGGTCGGGCGCTGATCCGCAGCCTTTGCGACAATGATGCGACGCGGCTGAAGCAGCTCAATGTGCGTTTCTCGGCCCCGGTCTATCCGGGCGAGACGATCCGCACCGAAATCTGGAAGCAGGAGAGCGGCCTGGCCGGTTTCCGCTGCCGCGTGGTCGAGCGCAATGTGGTGGTGCTGGATAACGGCAAGATGGTCTACGCATGACCAGGGCGATTGTTTCAGGCGCCACGGTTCGGCCGATAGCGACGGTGAATGAGCGCGCGGCGCGTATCGCTTCCGGTCTTGCCGCGCTTGGCATCGGGCCGGGCACGGCGGTGGCGATCCTGATGCGCAATGAAATCTCGTTTATCGAATGCAGTCTCGGCACCGCCATGCTCGGTGCCTGGGCCGTGCCGCTGAACTGGCATCTGGCGCCGCCGGAAATCGAGTATGTGCTGGGCGATTGCGCCGCCAAGGTGCTGCTGGTGCATGCCGACTTGCTCGACCTGGTGCCGGCGGCTGTGCTGAACAGTGGCCGTTTCGCGGTGATTGTCGCGGATGTGCCGGCGGAAGTGCGCGAGGCCTATGGCGTACCGGCCGCCAAGATTGCAGCGCCGGCCGGAATGACGCGCTTCGAGGAATGGCTGGCGGCGCAGCCAGTATGGGACAAGCCGCCAGTGCCGGCGCCGGAAAGCATCATCTATACCTCGGGCACCACCGGCAAGCCGAAGGGTGTGCGGCGCAATCCACCGACGCCTGAGCAGCGCGCGCGGCTCGAGCGGATGCGCGAGGAGGTCTATGGCCTGCGCGCCGGCATCCGCCTGCTGGTGCCGGCACCGCTCTATCATGCCGCGCCAAATGTATTCGCCATCGCCGGTGCAAAGGTGGCCGATTGTCTGGTGCTGATGCCGAAATTCGATGCCGAGGATTTGCTGCGGCTGGTGGAAAAGCACCGCCTGACCAATATCGTGATGGTGCCGACCATGTTCGTGCGCCTGCTGCGGCTGCCGGAAGCGGTGCGGCGGCGCTACGATCTCAGTTCGCTGCGCGCCGTGCATCATGCCGCCGCGCCCTGCCCGCCGGATGTGAAGCGGGCGATGATCGACTGGTTCGGCCCGATCATCCATGAATGGTATGGCACCACCGAATCCAGTGTCGTCGCGGTCTGCGACAGCACCGAATGGCTGGCGCATCCCGGCACGGTCGGCCGCGCCATTGCCGGTGCGCGGATCGAGGTGGTGGGCGAGGATGGGGCTTTGCTGCCGCCGGACCAGCCGGGCGAACTTTATGTCGGCCTCGATTTCCTGCCCGACTTCACCTACCACAACCGCGATGAAGACCGCCGCCAGATCGGCCGCAATGGCCTGATCACCGGCGGGGATATCGGCTATCTCGATGGCGATGGCTTCCTGTTCCTCTGCGACCGCAAGAAGGACATGGTGATTTCCGGCGGCGTCAATATCTACCCGACCGAGATCGAGTCGGCGCTGCTTTCGATTCCCGCCGTGCAGGATTGTGCCGTGTTCGGCATCCCGGATGCGGAATTCGGCGAGGCGCTGATGGCCATCGTGGTGCAGGACGGCAGCAGCAGCGAGGCCGCGATCCGCGCCATCCTCGCCGCCCGCCTGGCCCGCTTCAAACTGCCCAAGGTGATCGAGTTCCGCGACAACCTGCCGCGCGACGATGCCGGCAAGCTGCTGAAGCGGCGGCTGCGTGAACCCTATTGGCAGAATGCCGAGCGGCGGATTTGAGCAGTCGATTGGTTGACAGGATTCAAGATTGTAGACAGATTACAGTTTACAATACAGCCGGACGGATATGCTTCTGTTGCCGGCCAAACGATGCGTGAGGAGGAAAACATGGCATCCGAGCAGTGTCTCAAGGACAAGGTGATCGTTGTTACCGGCGCCGGCCGCGGCATTGGCCGCTCCATCGCCGTGCTGGCGGCAGAACAAGGCGCCAAGGTGGTGGTGAACGATCTCGGCGGTTCGCCGGAAGGCGATGGTGCCGATGCCTCGCCGGCCCAGTCGGTGGTGGATGAGATCCGCAAGGCCGGCGGTATTGCCGCCGCCAACACCGACAGCGTCGCCGAGCCGGCTGGCGCCAACAACATCATCAAGACCGCCATCGACAATTTTGGCCGCATCGACTGCGTGGTGAACAACGCCGGCATCCTGCGCGACCGCATCTTCCACCGCATGTCGGTGGTGGATTTCGAGATGGTGATCAAGGTCCATCTGCTCGGCAGCTTCTATGTCGCGCGTGCCGCCGCGCCGTATTTCAAGGAGCAGAACAGCGGCTCCTATGTGCATTTCACCTCCACCTCGGGCCTGATCGGCAATATCGGCCAGAGCAACTATGCCGCCGCCAAGCTCGGCGTCATCGGCCTGTCCAAGGGCATCGCGCTCGATATGCAGCGCTTCAACGTGCGCTCCAACTGCATTTCGCCGTTCGCCTGGAGCCGCCTGATCGGCACCATCCCCACCGAGGGAGACCCGGAGAAGGAACGCCGCGTCGAGCGCCTGCAGCAGATGGGGCCGGAGAAGGTCGCGCCGCTGGCGGTCTATCTCGCCAGCGATCTTTCCATCCATGTTACCGGGCAAATCTTTGCCTCGCGCATGAACGAGATTTATCTCTTCAGCCAGCATCGCCCGATCCGCTCGGTGCATCGCGGCGAAGGCTGGACGCCGCAGACCATTGCCGAGCATGGCATGCCGGCGATGCAGGCGAATTTCCTGCCCCTCAGCCGCACCGCCGACGTCATCGGCTGGGATCCGATCTGAGTCTTTCCCTCCCCACATGCCCCGCTCCCGCATCGGAGCGGGGCTTGCACAAGGCCATTGCCCATGAGCTTACGCAGCGCCTCGTATATCGCGGGAATTTATGAGCACCCGACGCGCAAGGCCGCCGACAAGTCGGTGGTGCAACTGCATGCCGAATCGGCATTAGGTGCGCTGCGCGATGCCGGCCTGTCGATTGCTGATGTCGATGGCTATTTCTGCGCCGGCGATACGCCGGGCGGCCTGCAGACGGTGGAATATCTCGGCCTCAACCTGCGGCATTTCGATGCCACCGAGGCCGGCGGCGCCAGCTATGTCATGGATGTCGGCCATGCCGCAGAGGCAATCGCGGCGGGCAAGTGCAATGTCGCCTTGATCACTTTGGGCGGCCGGCCGCGTTCGGAAGGCGTCGCCACTGGCACCACGCCGCGCATCTATAATGCCTCTTCGCCCGATGTGCCGTTCGAGGC